>DASQMW010000165.1:0-70766 GCA_035645295.1 Archangium sp. | reverse complement strand
TGCCGGGCTCGCCGGGGGAGTCGACGGCGAAGACCTTCTCCTCCGCCGTCTTGCGCTGGGCCTCCTTCTGCTCCGGCTGCATGACGCCGAAGTACGCGTAGAGACCGAGCCCACCGGCCACCAGGGTCACGGCGAGCAACGTGACGAGGTTCTTCTGTTGGACGTTCACTTGTTGCGCCTCGAGAGCCAGATGGCCAGACCCACGCCGAGCAGCGACAGGGGCAGGACGTCGGTGGATACGAAACGGATGCGGTTGAGCATGTCCGCATCCAGTTGGAGGGTGGAGGCCGCGCGGTCCGGCGGGCGGATGGTGACCTTGTCCACCTGGCTGGTCGCCCAGCCGAATGCGTTCATCACCAGGTTGCGGTTGCCCTCATGGCCCCAGTTGGAGTCCATGAGGATCTCCGAGTCACCCACCACCACGAGCCGCGCCTCGTCGAAGCGCCTGTTCTGGGCGCCCGAAGTGCTGCGCGTGCTGGCCGTCACCAGGGGGAGCTGGCCGGTCCGCTCGCCCTCGCCAGCGGCCGGCTTCTCGTCGGGCGTCAGCTCCGCCCAGCCGAAGGGCGAGCTGCTGACGACCGGCACCACCTTCACGCCCTCGGCCAGCCCCTGGGTCAGCACGGTGAGGGGACGCGCGGTGGGGAACTCGATGTTGAGCTGCCGCTGGCTGAGGGGCAGGGAGATCTCGTGCTGGCCGTAGAAGAGCGAGAGGACGACGTAGGGGCTGCCGCTGTTGAACTGCGCATCGGCGACCACGCCCTTGTCGATGGCCACGCCGTACTCGGCGAGCAGCCCGGACAGCTCGGGGCCGGGCTCACCGTAGGCCTCGGCGAAGTAGACCATGCGGCCGCCGCCGGCCAGGTACTGACGCAGGGAGTCCACCTCGGAGGGGCTGAAGCGGCCCTTGGCGCCCGCGACGACCACCAGCGCGGCGTCCCGGGGCACCGTGGTGCCGCCCGCGAGGTTGATCTCCCGGGTGCTGTAGCCCTCCTGGTTGAGCTGCTGCTTCATCTCCGAGAGGCTCGTCGTCCGGCCGCGCTGGCCCGGCATGGGCACCGGCTGCTCCAACGGCCACTCGCCGTGGCCCACCACGAAGTACACCCGCTGCTGACTCACCTGGGTGAGCTTGATGAGGGCGTTGGTGAGCTCCTGCTCGCTGATGACGTTGAGCGAGGTGTGCGACTCGCTGGAGCCCTCGCCGCGGGTGAGCACCACCGTCGTCTGGGCCTCGGTGAGCTGGTACTTCTCGGCCAGGTCGGGGTAGCGGCGCGGATCCTTGAAGGAGTACTCGAACTTGTCCGGCGCCTCCGTGTGGTAGCGCTCGAAGGTGGCCTGCAGGGCTTCGTAGGCGGGGTGATCCGTGGGGATGAAGCCGATGGCGCGCACCGGCTCGTCCAGGCCCTGGAGCGTGAGCAGCGTCTGGGGCGAGAGCGTGAAGATCTTTTGCTCCGTCAGGTCCCAGCGCACGTTCTTCTTGTGGGCGATGTAGTTGATGGCCACCAGGGCGCCGAGCGTCAGCAGCAGCATGAGCGCGGTGCTGCCGAAGAAGAAGCTGGAGCGCCGCGAGGCGAACTGGCCGAACTGCTTGAAGTTCGTGGCGACGTAGAGGCCCAGCAGCACCAGCCCGGCCACCACCTTGATGGCGGCGATGGCGAAGGAGCCCGAGGAGAAGAAGAGGGTGAAGGGGCTGGAGAACAGCAGCAGCAGCCCGAAGCCACCCAGGATCTTGCCGATGTTGGCCGCTTTCATGGGCACACTCGAGGGGGGCACGTCAGGCCCAGCGCTGCGCTTCCACCGTGCGGTGGCTGAGCAGCAGCGAGAAGAAGATGACGGAGAAGAAGAAGACGAGCGCCTTGAGGTCCAGCACGCCGCGCATCAGGCCCTGCAGCTGCGAGCCGAAGGACAGATAGTTGATGAAGGAGCGCACCGGCTCCTCGGTGGCCTGCGCCAGCCCCTGCAGCAGCATCCACGGCAGCAGCACCGCGAAGGTGACGAGCGCCGCTACCATCTGACTCTCCGTCAGGGAGGAGATGAAGAGGCCCACGGCCATGCAGGTGGCACCCCAGAGCAGCAGCCCGCCGTAGCCCAGCAGCACCGTGCCCCACTCCAGCGCGCTGCCGGAGTCGGCCCTGCCGAAGACGGTGAGCAGCAGGGGGAAGAAGATGGTGAGCCCCAGGGTGGCGGTGATGATGCCCAGGCCGCCGAGGTACTTGCCCAGGACGATCTCCACCGGCCGCACCGGCGCCGTCATCAGCAGCTCGAACGTCTTGTTGCGCTTCTCCTCCGCGAACAGCCGCATGGAGAGGAAGGGCACCACGAAGAGCGTGATGATCATCACCGTGGACCAGAAGGGCACCATCACCCCATCGGTGAGGTTGCGGAACTCCTGGGGGATGCGCTCCCAGCCGTACACGCGCGCCATCTCCTGGGCGCGCTGGAACTCGTAGAGGCCGTTGACGAAGAAGAACGACGAGATGGCCAGCATCGCCGTGAAGACGGCGTAGGCCCACGGCGTGGTGAAGTAGATGGACAGCTCTTTGCGGGCGATGGCCAGCGCGGTGCGCATGGGGCCTCCAGGACCGTGGACGGGGGACTCGCGCGCCTCAGGCCGCGGTCAACTTGATGAAGATCTCCTCCAGCGAGACGTTCTCCGCCTTGCCGCCGTGCACCTTCGCGAGCTTGCGGATCTGGTCGTACGCCACCACCCGGCCCTGGTTGATGATGAGGACCTTCTCGCAGGTCATCGTCACCTCGGGGAGGATGTGGGTGGAGAGGATGACGGTGTGCTTGCCCGCCAGGCCCTTGATGAGGCCGCGCACCTCGGCGCGCTGGGCGGGATCCAACCCCTCGGTGGGCTCGTCGAGGATGAGCACCGGCGGGGAGCCGAGCAGGGCCTGGGCAATCCCCACGCGCTGCTTGTAGC
Source organism: Archangium sp. (assembly GCA_035645295.1). Classification (GTDB taxonomy): domain Bacteria; phylum Myxococcota; class Myxococcia; order Myxococcales; family Myxococcaceae; genus Archangium. Next base: position 67,843 of record DASQMW010000165.1, on the reverse strand, counting down.
CCTTGGAGAGGTTCTGGATGACGCGGCCCATCACGTCCGCGAGCCCCGTGAGGCCGGCCACCCGCTCCAGCTCGGCGCGGAGGCCGCGGCCGGGCAGCCGCTTGAGCTCGGCCACGAACTTCAGGTACCCGGCCACCGTCATCTCCGGGTAGAGGGGCGGGGTCTCGGGCAGGTAGCCGATCCGCCGCTTGACCTCCAGGGGCTGCTCGAAGACATCGAAGCCCGCCACCTTCGCCGTGCCCTCGGAGGGGGGCAGGAACCCGGTGAGGATCTTCATGGTGGTGGACTTGCCCGCGCCGTTGGGCCCGAGGAACCCGAGGATCTCTCCCTCGGCGACCGAGAAGTTCAGGCAATCCACCGCGACCCGCTCACGGTATCGCTTGGTGAGGTTCTGGACCTCGATCATGGGCATGGGAAGGCTCCGGAAAGAAGCGTTCGACCGGCGGCCGATATAAGAGCCGGTTTCGGACTGTCAAGGCGGGCAGGCAGGCGTGGGCGGGACACGGGAGGGCGCTGGCGAGCCTTGTGCATGAGGGACTTCCAGTGTGTCTGGGCGGACACGCCCGGCAGGTTACCTGTGACCTTCACCGGGCCCTAGGAACAAAGCAGCGGGTGCTTTATGCCGATTGTGGTTCAGAAGTACGGCGGCTCGTCGGTCGCCGATGTGGAGAAGATCCGCAAGGTCGCACTCCGGGTGAAGGAGACGCGGGAGCGGGGCTACCAGGTGGTGGTGGTGGTCTCGGCCATGGGGGACACGACGGACGAGCTGCTGGCGCTGGCCAAGCAGGTGTCGCCGGATCCGCCGAGGCGCGAGCTGGACATGCTGCTGACGTGCGGGGAGCGCATCTCGATGGCGCTCCTGTCGATGGCGCTGCAGGAGCAGGGAGTGCCGGCCATCAGCTTCACGGGGAGCCAGAGCGGCATCATCACGAACGACACGCACTCGCAGGCGCGCATCGTGGAGGTGAGGCCGTACCGCATCCAGGACGAGCTGGCGCGGGGCAAGGTGGTGATCGTCGCGGGGTACCAGGGCGTCTCGTTCAAGCGGGAGGTGACGACGCTGGGACGAGGAGGCTCGGACACGACGGCGGTGGCGCTGGCGGCGGCGCTGAGCGCGGAGTCGTGTGAAATCTACTCGGACGTGGACGGGGTATTCAGCGCGGATCCGCGGGTGGTGCCGGACGCGAGAAAGCTGGAGTCGCTCTCGTACGACGAGATGCAGGAGCTGGCGAGCGCGGGGGCGAAGGTGCTGAACGCGCAGGCGGTGGAGTTCGCGAAGGCGAAGGGCATTGTCATCCTGGCGCGCACGGCGCATGCGGCGGGGTCGGGGACGGCGGTGCAGGAGCTGGGGGCGCCGGCGGACACGCGGGTGAAGGGAGTGACGGCGGAGGCGGAGATGGCGGTGTTGTCGGCGGCGGTGGAGGCGGTGAAGCTGCCGGAGCTGCTGGAGTTCCTGGACGCGCGAGGGGTGCGCGGGAGGGCGCTGGCCTTCGACGGGCTGATGGGGCAGGGGAGGACGTTCATCGCGGTGCCGTTGCAGGACGTGCACGGGCTGGAGGTGCTGAAGAGGGACGTGGGGGCGCGCTTCGGCGAGGCGGTGACGCTGCGGGAGGAGGTGGGGACGGTGACGGCGGTGGGGGCGGGGATCAACGCGGACTGGAGCTACCTGCGGCGGGCGTTGGGGGCCGCGGAGGAGCTGGGCGCGCGGGTGCACGCGGTGCACACGTCGCCGTTGCAGCTGACGTTGCTGGTGGACAAGCAGCACCTCAAACCGCTCACGGCGAGGCTGCACCGGGAATTCCTCGGAGCCTGAGCCACGCTACCGAGGCCATCGCCGTGTTGAACGGGAAGACCGGAACGGACCCTGGAGCCGACACCACGGCGCGGGAGATCGAGCAGACGCTGGCCCAGAGCCGGGCCTCCGCCGAGCGGAGCATCGCGCTCTACCGCGTGTGGGTCGTGGGTGCCGTCGGCGCGCTCGCCATCTGGCCCTTCCTGGCGGGTGGGAGCGCGTTCTCGTTCATCGTCTCCAGCGTCTACTTCGCATATTCACTGGGGGTGCTGGCCTGGACGCGCCGCCGCGTGCCGCGCTGGCTGGGCGAGGCCACCCTGCTGGTCGACCTCGTCTCCATGGCCGTCTTCTACGTGGTGCTCTCGCGCGTCGATGGCTCTGGGGAGACGCCGCGCTGGACGCTGTACATCCTGCCGTCGTTGATGATGGCCACGCTGCTCAGCAACTTCCTGCGGTACTCGGGCCGGTTCGCCATCGCCAGCAGCGCGGTGGCGGCGGTGCTGTTCCTGGGGGTGAGCGTCTCGCAGGACGACTTCCATCCGGCGCAGGTGTCCACGGCGGCCATCCTCGTGGTCTCCGGCTTCATCGCCGCGAGCAGTGGCGCGCGGGCCCGGCAGAACCTGGATACCTTCGCCCGGCTGCGCCTGTTGCGCCGGTACCTGCCCAAGGTCGCGGTGGAGCGGGTGCTGGAGGATCCTCGCGCGGGCATGGCGCTGGGAGGCCGCTCCGTCACGGTGACGCTGCTGGCGACGGACCTGCGGGGCTTCACCTCGATGAGCGAGAAGCTCTCGCCGGAGGAGGTGGTGCGCCAGCTCAACGCGTATCACGCCACGCTGCTCGAGCAGGTGGAGCGGCACGGGGGCACGCTCGACAAGTTCATCGGGGACGGAGCGCTGGTGGTGTTCGGCTTCGGCACACCGGAGTCGCCCCAGGCGGACCAGGGGGCCGCGGCGGCGCTGGCCTGCGCGCGTGACATGCTGGATGCGCTCGAGCGCCTCAACCGCGAGCGGGCCCAGGCGGGCCTGCCGCCCCTGCGGATGGGAATCGGCGTGCACACGGGCCTGGTGGTGGCGGGGAACATCGGCGTGCCCGGCGTGCGGCTGGAGTTCACGGTGATTGGAGACGCGGTCAATACCGCCGCGCGGCTGGAGGGGCTCACCAAGGAGGCGGGGGTACCCGTGCTCATCTCGGCGGAGACGGTGGCCCGGCTCGAGGGGCCTTCGCTGCGCGAGCTGCCCGCGATGCGGGTCCGGGGCAGGGACGAGGCAGTGCGGGTCTTCACGCTGCCCTGATAGAATGCCCCCTGATGGCTACGTACAACATCTCCCTGGCGGATCTGCGGCAGGACATCGCGGGGCTCATCCCGGCCGGGCTCGTGCTGGGCTGGAACGGGCAGGAGAAGACCTCCGCGCGGCACGAGCAGCTGCTGGCGCCCTTCCGGAAGCGGGGCACGCTGGTCTCCACGGACTCGGCGGGATTGTCCACGCTGACCCAGCGTTACTCCCTGGCCCAGGTGATGAAGCTCGTCTCCGAGCCCAAGGAGGTGATCCACGCCTACGGCACCGCGATTGGTGGTGAGGCCATCGGTATCTGGGCGGCGGACAACTCGCAGATGTTCTTCCAGGAGACGATCGCGCCGGCGCAGGTGGTCGCGCAGATGCTCGCGGTGCAGGAAAAGGTCAAGGCGCTGCAGGTGCAGGTGGGAATCGGCATCCACGCCTGCGAGTGCTACCGGGTGGGGGGTGGGCTCTTTGGCGAGGGAGCCGACTTCATCGAGGCCATCGCGGAGGACGCGACCTCGGGAGGAGAGATCGTCCTGTCGCGGGTGATCGTCGAGCGCCTCCCGGGCCCGGTGCGCGACGCGGCCCGGGTGCGAGAGGATCTCCAAAAGCAAGGGGCGCTGTGGTCGCTGACGGACTTCCCCGGGCTCGTGGACGCCGTTGAAGGCGGCAACCCGCACTATCCGACGCCTTTCGACGCGGCGTTCTTCCAGCGGCTGCGTTCGACGTCCATGGAGGCGCTCGGGAAGGAGGAGTTTCCCGAGTACCGGAAGACGCGGACGGTGGTGTTCGTGAAGGTGGACCACCGCCCGCACGAGTTCCTGCTGGACTCGTTCACGGACATGTCGCTCATCGACCTCGCGATCCGCCGGATCGCCTCGTCGCACGGGGCGGACGTCGTGAAGTCCAACGGCACGCTGGCGATCGTGCTCTTCGAGGAGGGCCGTGAGGCGGTCGCGTTCGCGCGCGACATCATCGAGGGGAACCGCGCCCTGGGCTTCAAGGCCCACGTCGGACTGGCGCGGGGCGAGGTCTACCTCTTCCCGCTCGCCAACGGAGAGCGGGAGATCGCGGGCAATCCCGTCAACATCGCATCCAAGCTCGCGGAGGACTCGGGCCTGGAGGGGGTGCTCGTCGAGCGCTCCGTCGAGCTCGGAGCGCTCGCGGGGAAGGGGGAGCCCTTCCAGCTGACCCTCTCGAAGGTGGAGTTGACCGGACAGCGTTTCGAGGTCTGAAGCGCGGTCGCCCCGGTGGGCTACCCTCGGGAACTTCCGAGTTGCTGCGAGAGGACGATGGCGCGGCCGTTCTGGAGACCGACGAGCACTCCGAGGAGCGAGTCGAAAGCGAGCCGTGCGCCGGAATGGCGTTCGAGCTCGGGGCGGTGCTCGTTCCAGATGAGCTCCAGCAAGCTGATCATCACTTCATGTTGCTTCGAGCCGGGCGAGGGTCTCCTGTGGAGACACGAGGATGATGTGAGGCGGTTGAGCCAGAGCAACGCCTCGACCCGGAGGCGTCTGGCGGCGGGGGTCTTGAATCGTCGGCACGGGCCTGGAACCGGAGCCGCGTGGGGGGGCCGGCCCTCGTATCGAGAGGGCCGCGCCCCGCCAGCAGCTTCAGCACCACCAGGCGCTGGCTTCGTCCTCGAAGTTGTATCCACCACCTCCCGAACTCTTGGGGGACGCGATCTCGCGAGCCATGTCCTGCCTCCTGGATGTGGAGTGACGGAGAGCCCCTCAGGGGGCCAGGTACTGATCGAAGTGGTGGTCCAGCGTGCGGGTGCCGTCGGGCTGGTCGATGCCTCCCTGGAGCCATGGCGGAACGACGCCGCCCATCACCGCGGGCACGTTCATCGGCTGCCGCCGCGGATCCTGGTAGCGGGGCCCCGAGCCCGCCGTGAGGGCACCGGGGCGCAATCCGGGCAGGGGCGCGGTGGACGTGTGGCAGGTGAGGCAGAAGGTGTTGGCGCTGGTATCGGGCCGCGGGGAGGCCGCCTGGAACACCGGGAGGGCCAGCTTCTGCGCGCGCTTGCACCGGGATGCCAGGGACGGGTCCGCATGCGGGTTCTTGTGGACGCGGTCGATGCACAGGTGCTCGCCGTACTGCGCGGGGTAGTCGCGCGGATCCACGTACGAGCCGAGCCGCATCTGCTCGCACACCTGCGTGGGGGCACCCGGGTACAGGCTCGCCCGATTCCGCAGTGCCGACAGGGCGGGATGCGTGGACTCTCCGGGGGACGTGGAGATGTCCACCAGCGTCCCGAGCGCGTTGTTGCAGATGTGCTCCTCGAGCCATGGGGCCTGCGTGTCCTGCGCCGACAGCGCGTAGACGCGCAGCTCGTCCACCCAGCCGAGGAATGGAAGCCTCGATTGTCCCTGCACGAAGGCGGGCCCCGGATCGCTCACCGTCATCCACGTCCAACCCTGGACGGTGTCCTCCATGAGGTTGAAGCCGGTGTCCGAGGGAGCGACGGCGAGCGTCGCGACAGGGGTTCCGTTGAGGTGGAACTGGAGGGTGCGCTGGCCGGCCTGGGTGAAGACCTTCACTCCGAGGTGGAAGAAGCGGCCCGGCTGCACGAGCATGCCGAGATTCACCGTGTACCGGGCGCCCGTCGCGCCGTTGTACACGGCCAGCTCGTGCCACGTGACACCGGCGCCCCTGACCGCGACGAGGCCGATCCACGAGTTGTCCGGGAAGTAGAAGAGGGTGCGCGGCACGGTGCGCACCACGGTCGTTGGGAAGGCCGCCGCCTTGGGGAACGGCTGGCGCGAGTCGAGCCAGAGGCCGAGGTACCAGTCACGGCGCGAGGCCTGGACGGGGTAGCCCATGTCCATGAAGTCGTTGCTGCCGTCCAGCCACACCCCCTTGCCGCTGACGCCACCCAGGGCGATGGGCTCGATGCGCGCGCCGCCCCGGAGCCGCAGCGAGCCGGGCCCCCAGAGGTTCTCCGTGCCGTGCGAGGCGCTGGTGGTCGCCGCGTTCTGCACCAACGGGTTGTGCGCGAAACGGAAGTCCGCGATGTCTCCGCCTCGCACGTAGGCCCAGGCATTGCGCATGGGGACGAAGCCGTCCTTCGGGAACGTCTCGGCCCGCTGGGAACCGAAGGGCGAGACGTCCATGCGCATGGGCGCGTTCATGTGGGCGACGACGAACGCCTGCTTGTTCAGGTACTCGTCGAAGGCCACCTCGGAGGTGCGCTGCGTGTTGGACTGGACGTTCCACACCACGTCGAAGGGCAGCGTGGGCCGCAGCGCGTCGAAGTGGTTGAGCTGGTTCTCGAAGGAGAAGATCGCCGAGCTGCCCTGGGGCGTCAGCGGGACGTCGTCACCGGCGTAGAGGCGCAGGCCGAACGTGCGCTGGAGGTGGTCCGAGCGGTTTCCTCCCAGGTCGGTGATGTTCAACCCGTTGTCGAGGATGACGGCCTTGCCGTGCGTCCACGCGCCCAGCACGGTGACGGCCTGCGCGGGAGACCGGTCCGGGTTGAACGCCGCGCGCTCCGTGTCGTTCTGCGGTGGGCCGGAGAGGGCCTGGGTGAAGACGTTGGGCCCGAATTGCTCCTGGAGGACCATCTGGCGCGCGTAGTAGCCATCGTGCGGGTTGTTCTTCGCCGCGAAGAAGAGGTTCTTTCCCTCGCGGTCGAGCCACGCGTAGGCGCCCTGGTTGCGCACGCCGAACGGAATGGCGTTGCCCATCGGGTCGCGGAACGGCTGCGGCACCCCGCCGATGACCTGCGACTTCGCGAGCTCGTAGCGGCTGTTCACCTCGGAGTCCATCGGCATCATGCTGATGGGCTTCATGTGCGCCCACCCGTCCGCCCGGCAGGCGTTGGGCGAGTACGAGTAGTAGAGCCCGTCCATGTTGACGACGAGCAGCCGGCCGTCTCCGGTCACGGTGGGCTCGAAGAGGAAGAGCGGCTTCTGCTCTCCCGAGGCGGGCCGCGTGTGGATGCCATTCCAGTAGCCGCCATTGCCGATGACGGAGTCCTCGTCATCCTCCACCTGGAAGCGCGAGCGCGAGGACTGCCGGTCGAAGAACTGGCACCACTTGGGGATGTGGGGCCCCGAGGCGCGCGGGTAGATGTAGGAAGGCTTGCCGAAGATCCCGCCCAGCTGGATCTCGTCGTAGCACTTGAAGCTGGGATGGCTGCTGAGGACACGCGCCCAGTTGATCTGGTTGGTGCCCGAATACGTCCAGGTGGGGTTGTTGCCGTCCAGATCTCCCCACGGCGTCTCGTGCACGTTGAAGGGCCGGAAGGCAGGAAGCTCCCATTGGGGCAGGGACTTCACCTCGCCCTCGGGGTTGCGCGGGTAGATCCACAATCCCCAGCCGCTCGCGTCCCCGCCCTGGCGCTCTCCGGCCGCCAGCGTCTTCGGGTCACGGACGAACACGGTCACATCCACCGAGCGCAGCTCCCATCTGGAGGCTTCCGCGGCGGCGAGCCCGTACAGGAGCGAGATGTCGTAGCAATCCCCGCTGACGAGCGGGGAGCCGGCCTCGTAGCGCGCCTGGCACGCGACGGGATTGCGCTTGCTGGAGACGTAGGCAGGCGCCGAGTCCTCGCAGATCGTGTTCTGGAGCGAGTCGGGGAAGAACCCGTTGTTCCTCGTCTGAAGCGAGGAGAAGAGCGGGTTGTAGTAGACGAAGGGGTGGTGGCCGGGCTGATGACCGGGCTGGACGAAGCGGGTGCCCTTCGCGGCGAAGTCGTACTTGAAGTCTTGTCCGAGCTCCTCGGGGCGGAACGTGACGAGCGTGGAGCCCTCGCCACAGCCGCGGCAGCCGCCCCGTAGGGACAGGCGCCCGTCATTGGTGCCGCGGGTGAAGGGGAGCACCTGCTGGGCTCCGTCGGCGTCCACGGCCGGAGGGATGCGTGAGCCGTCCCAGGCGTACTCAAAGGGAGGGTAGGGCTGCACCTTCCCCACGAGCGTGGAGGGGAGCAGCGTCGGCGGTTGTCCCGAGGGCTGATAGGGGCGCCAGGCCGCGGACAGCTCCCGGAAGATGCTGGGCCGCTGCGGATTCGTCTCGTTGTAGCAATCGTCGATGCGGCTGTAGTCGGTGGAGCACGGCACGGTGCCCACATGCGCCACGTCGGTGAAGAGCGTCGGGGTGTCGAGTGCCAAGGCCACCGTGCCGGGGTGCTCCGCCTTGGGGCCGGGTGCCTCGTGGCAGGCGGCGGAGGCCGTCAGCAGGAAGAGAAGGACGGGCCAACGGCGGGGAGCCGGAAGCTTCGATTCTGGGCGCATGCGCTCGTCTAGCAGACCCGCACGTCCAGAAGTCAATGCTCCTCGGGTAATTCCAGTGTTGCTGCCACGGCGCCGATCTGTCCGGCATATCTCTCATGGATGGGTGAAACACTTCCCATGCTGTGTCCCGTGCTTACCCTCGCAGCCCCAAGGGGGTCGGGAGGCGGGCATGGGAAAGGGTGTTCGGATCATCGGGGTGTTTGCTGCCGTACTCTGCCTCCTGGGCCTTGCCGGAGGGTGTGAGGAGACCGGGACGGGGCCGGGCGAGCTGAATGGCGGTGGGCGTGACAATCCCCCGCTGCAGCGCTCGGATGGTGGAGAGCCGGACATCGTGGACGGGGGGCCGACGACTCCTCCGGAGGACGGAGGGACGGATCCGGTTCCACTTCCGCCCCATGACGCGCAGGCGATCCGCAAGGAGAACGCCCGCCCGGGGACGGCGGCATGGCGCATCAAGCGGGGCGCCAACAACAATGAAATCGAAGGGTACGCGCTCGTCTCCACGGTGACGCAGGGAGAGCGGGTGCCGATCGCGGTCTCGGTGACGGGAGGGCCGCGCAAGTTCAGCTGGGAGGTGTACCGGCTCGGCTACTACGGGGGCCTGGGAGGGCGGGAGGTGATGCGCGGAGGGCCGCTGCAGGCGGTGCCGCAGGCGCCGTGCCCGCCGCAGAAGCCCACGGGCATCGTCGCGTGCAACTGGACGCCGACGCTGGAGCTCGAGACGAACGCGAGTTGGGTGCGCGGGGTGTACGTGGTGAAGCTGGTGCGGGACGACGGCTACCAGCGCTACGTGCCGTTCTTCGTGAGGGATGTGCAGCCGCGCTCGGAGGTGACGGTGCTCATCCCGACGGCGACGTGGGCGGCCTACAACACCTGGGGTGGCACGAGCCTCTACGACGACAAGTTCCGCGTCACCGGGAAGGGGCGCGCCTTCCAGTCCTCGTACGATCGGCCTTTCTACCGGGGCTACGGCTCGGGGCACCTGCTGGAGGACGAGCAGGGGCTCATCATGTGGCTGGAGGCCCAGGGGCTGGACGTGGCGTACGTGACCAACGAGGAGTTGGATCGGAGCGGGGACTCGCTGCGCGAGGCGAAGGTGCTGGTGATGTCGGGGCACGACGAGTACTGGACGCGGACGATCCGTGACCGTGCGGACAAGGCGGTGGCGGAGGGCCGGTCGATCGTCAATCTCGGAGCGAACCAGGCCTACTGGCAGGTGCGGCTGGAGCCGGCGGCGGACGGCAGGGCGAGGCGCATCGTCACCTGTTACAAGGGGGACGCGCAGGATCCGGTGGGGCTGAGGAGCCCGGATCGGACGGCGAAGTTCAGGGACCTGGCCACGCCGCGGCCGGAGAACGCGCTGTTGGGGGTGATGTTCTCCAGTCGGTGGCACCAGTTCGCCTTCCCGACGGTCATCACGGACGCGAACCACTGGGCCTTCGACGGGACGGGTCTGCGGAACGGGGACACGCTGTGGAGGGCGAACGGCTACGAGCAGGACCAGGTGGTGGACAACGGCCACTCGCCTGCGGGGCTGGAGGTGCTGGCGGAGTCTCCGGCGTTGTCGCTGCAGGGCGCGTTCGGCTTCGGGCAGATGGTGGTGTTCCGCAAGGGGAACGCGTGGGTGTTCTCGGCGGGAGGCGTGGACTTCGTGCACACGCTGGGGACGAGTGACTCGGCGGATCCGCGCGCGGCGCGCCTGGTGGCGAACGTCCTCTACCGTGCGCTGGGGCGGGCGGTGCCGAGGGACCTGGTGGTGCTCCCGGCGACGCCGTTGCCGAAGCCGCGAGGCTCCTACGCGCCGGCGGTGCGCACGGTGGCGGGGGAGGCGGGGCGACGCGGAGATCAGGATGGTGCGCCGGGCCGGGGTCTGCTGGCGGCGCCCGTGGCGGTGGCGGTGCTGCCCGGTGGAGGCTGGGCGGTGGCGGACGCGATGGCCAACAAGGTGAAGCGGGTGGCGCCGGACGGGAGCATCTCGACGCTCTCGTCGGTGCGGCTCAACGGCCCGATGGGGATTGCCGCGGACGCGCAGGGCAACGTCTACGTCGCCGACTCGGACAACTACTGCATCCGCCGCATCACGCCGGACGGGACGACGACGGTCTTCGCCGGAGCGGTGATGGAGCCGGGCCTGGTGGACGGGCCGGCGGCGCAGGCGCGTTTCAACCAGCCGGCGGGGCTGACGATTACGCCGCGGGGGGAGTTGCTGGTGGCGGACCTGGGCAACGGCGTCATCCGGCGGATCGATCTGATGGCTCCAGAGAGTCCGGTGACGACGCTGCCGTCGAACCTGTGGCTGTACCGGCCCTCGGCGGTGGCGGCGGGGGCGGACGGGACGGTGTACGTGGTGGAGACGGGGATGTCTCGCGTGGTGGCGCTGCGCAACGGCACGGTGAGCGTGGTGGCGGGAGCGCCGCCGGGAGGCTTCGCGGACGGTGCCGCGGAGAACGCGCGGATGCTGCCGTACCTGGGCCTGGCAGTGCTGGCGGATGGGAGCCTGGCGGTGTCGGATCCCGGCAACTACCGCGTGCGGCGCATCTCCCCGAGCGGAGAGGTGACGACGCTGGCGGGCACGGGCCGCTTCGGTTCGCGCAATGGAAACGGGGCCGACGCGGACCTGGTGCTGCCCGCGGGTCTCGCGGTGGGCCCGGACGGAACGCTGTACGTGGCGGAATCCGGCAACGCACTGCTGCGAGCCATCACGCCGTGAGCTGAGCCCACATGACTCCCCGCGGTTTCATCGGGGCCACTCCTGGGGTACGGTCACGGGAGTGGCCCGAGTGATTGGGGGGGATGCATGGCCAACTGGAAGTGGCTTGTCGGTACGCTCATGGTGCTCTCCCTCGGGGGATGTCGCCATGGCGGAACTCCGGCTCTTCGGGAGGAGCCCGGCTCACAGGGCGTGATCCACGAAGGGTCCGGTGACGAGCCAGAAGAGGGCGTCCGGTTCAAAGGCGGAACGCTCTCCACGCGCATCTGGGCGCTGATCGGTCAGGGACAGTTCGTCGAGGCCCAGGCGCTCATCGCCGAGGGGACGGCCGCGGGCTTGTTGTCCCAGCAGGTGTCGGCACGGATGCTGGACAGGATCGCGCTGCTGAACACGAGGCTGGGCCTGATTCCCGCCTCGCTTCAGCGGGCGCCCAACTTCCCCTCCCATCTCAAGGACTTCACCTTGTTTGAAATCAAGCAGATGCTGGACAAGAAGGACTTCAGTCTGGCGACGAAGGCTCAGCTCGACATGGTCAAGAAGCTGCTTCAAGACCCGGATCGCGTGATGGAAAAGATGGGGACGGTGAGGTGAGTGATGGCACACCCTGGTCTTGAGGAGTTGGTGGCGAGGTTCCAAGCTGCCCGGCAGGCGGGAGATATCGCCGAGCCGAGCGAAGAGCAGCTCCGGTTGCACCGTGAGTTGGCCGAGGCTTGCCCCGCGTTCACGCAGAACATCCTGTTCCTCGCATGGCTGCTGCAACGGAGGCTCTGGACCGCGGAGGACGACGGTCAGGGCCCAGAGCCCGCGTTCGCGGAGGTTCAGCGGCTCCTGAATCAGGCCGTCCAGGGGTCCTATCGCAGCGCGCCCGCGCTCGTGGAGCTGGGCTTCTTCCTGGACACCTATCGCGACTCCTCGCACGAGGCCGCGAAGCTCTACGAGGAGGCTGCCACCAAGGCGCAGGAGACGCTCAAGGACGCATGGTGGGGATTGATCCGGTACTGGAATGCCGAGCGGACGAAGGAGACGCTGGAGAAGGCGCTCCGGTTGGGGGAGTTGGCGGAGAAGATGTTCCCGGACTCCCACGAACTCATCGAGGAGTTGATGACGACGCGGGAGTACGCCGCTCAAGAAGGACTGCTCGGGCCCGAGCGGCCCTGAGGCCGTGTCCTCATGGCCCCTCTCCATGACGGGTAGCGGGTGCTCGGCCGGGGGAACGCAGACATGTGCACCTGCGGGTCCTGGCTCACAGGTGCTCAACGAAGCAGGTGGGAGGCCTGTTGCCCCGTTCACTTGTAGTCGACTACGAGTGAAGATATTTTTATCTTACATATTCGTAAATCATCACTCGTAGTCGACTACAAGTGATGGACGAATGCCCCTCCCGAGCCAGAAAGTCGACGCCCCCTGCCCAGGCCTGCGGACGTCTGGAAATGGAGGCGGGTGGTGAACCCGCTTGCATTTCAGCGCCCCTTGCGTGTCCCGCTGATGGGCTGGTCTGGCAGGGGCTCTGCGCCTTGTTGCCGGTTGCGCCGATGGTCGAGCTCCCGTTCACCTCGGGGGATCTCGACAAAGGTGCACATTTCGCACAAGCGGCTGTAGATGCGCTCACCGACGCGTTCGCGAAGCAGTTCCATCTCACGCACCGCGTTCTTCGCATCCTCGGTGGAGCGATAACCGGTGGGCGATCGTCCACCTTTCCTGTCAGGCTCCAGGGAGTAGTTGGTGGCGAAAAGGGTTGTGCGTCCCCCGTTGTACCGTCGAGAGATCAACTCATCGAGGGTATCCATCTCGAACTGGCTGCCGCGTCCCTTGCCCAGTTCGTCAATGGCGAGCACCTCCACCTCAGACAGTGGGCTGATGATCTCCCCGCCGCTTTTGCCCTCCTGGAAGCCGCGCCGGATGGTGGCGTAGAGCAAGGAAATCTCTACGTACCGGGCTTCGATTCCCACCTCGAGAACCAAGTGGGAGAGCGATGCTGCCATCAAATGGGTCTTTCCCGTGCCCACCGGCCCACTGAGAATGAAGCCCTTGTTCGCACCTGACTTATTGAAGCGGTAGGCGAAGTCTCTTGCGATGCTGCGTGCTCTCTCCTGCTCCTCAATGCCAGGGCGGTAGTTCTCGAAGCTTGCGTGAGACACCACCGCAGGCAGCCCCACCTGGTTGAAGTGATCCATGCGCTTCGCCCGGTGCTGGCAGACGCACGGCACGAGCACCTCGTAGCGCTTGGGGCCCACCTTCGCGCTGAAGGTCTCCTCGCGCACCTCGTACGCGTACCCGCGCCCTTCACACAGGCCGCACCGGGCCGAGCACGTGCACACCCGGGCATGCGCCCGGTCTCCGCGCCGCTCGATGAGGTACGTCCGCCCCCCACACTCGCCACACACCTCGCCGCTTGCCTTGGTGCCCATGACGGCAGGCCATAGCAGAGCGCCCTGACGCTCGTCAGCCTGCTACACGGACGTTCACCCACCTACCGCTCTAGGAATCCATCAGCCCCAGCCGCCGGCGTACCACCGCCAGCAGCCGGAAGCGCCGGGCCAGCCGCCGCGCGCGGAAGGACATGTACTGCTGGTCCGTGTCCTCTCCTCGCGCCGTGCGCCACAGCTGCAGCCGCTCGGGGAAGGGGAGGGCACGCAGCAGCATCAGCCCCACCAGCGTCTCCAGGGTCTCCATTCGCGCGAACTCGGTGGGCACCTCGTGCAGCACCGCCTCCAGCACCCGGTGGACGCGGGGGGCCAGCGCCGGCTCCCGCTCGGCCAGCCGCTCCAGCGAGGCTTGGAGCTGGCCGTGGCGCAGCTCCTCCCACGAGCGCGTCCGGGCCGTGCGCCGGGTGTTCTCGCTGCCCGCGCCCGCCGTGCGCTCCCGGTGCTTCTTGAACTCCGCCTCCACCTGCTTGCGGCACGCCCGGAGGCTGCGCAGCACCGGCTCCCCGGGGCGCGCGTCCCACAGCGCCTTCTCGGCCGAGCGGGCGATGCCCCGCGCCACCACCTCGAAGGGAACTCCCTGCTCGGCCCAGGACGTCAAAAGCTCCACGTCCAGCGCGGACAGCATCAATCCGCTGCCTCGCATCGCGAGGAAGTAGTCCTGCACCAGCTCTTCGAAGCTGGCGCTTTCGGGCAGGAGGCTCATGTGTCGCTACATCTCCCTGGTGGGCAACCGGACGGCCGGGCGCAAGATTCCCCTTACCAGCAGGGGCTGACAGAGCAATCTGCATGACGCTTTTCGCACAGCCCTTCTGAAATCTTTCCGGTGGAGTCCAAGCAGCCCAGCATGCCCCCAAGGCCCTGTTGACCGGCCACAAGGCACCGCGCATAGTGCGCAGCCTTCCAGATGGAAATTCCCGAAGAGTCCCGGACACTTGCCGAGCAGGCGAGGCGCCGGGCCGGAAGAACCCCGCAGAGGAACCCCATGCGCCGTACGCTCCTCCTCAGCCTTCTGCTCCTGGCCACGACGGCCGACGCGCAGGACAAGAAAGCGCCGCGCGACGCCAACCTCGGCAAGAAGAGCTCCACTGCCGTGGTGGACAAGTCGCTCGCTGGCGACATCAGCCGCAAGAAGGAGAAGCAGGACAACGCGCCCGCCCTCCAATACGACCAGTTCCGTCTCGGCGTGGAAGGCCAGGTCGCCACCAAGCGCCGCGAGCAGATCGAGTCGCTCAAGAAGATCATCTCCCTCTCGGCGGATCAGAAGGAGCAGCCCTCGCTGCTCTTCCGCCTGGGCGAGCTCTACTGGGAGGAGTCGAAGTTCTACTTCTTCGAGGCGAACCGGAAGGACGACGAGCTCATCGAGGCGATGAACCGCGGTGACGCCGCGGCCCAGAACCGCGCCAAGGCGGGCAAGGCCGAGCTGCTCACGCGGATGAAGCAGTACGGCAAGCTCGCCCTCGAGCAGTACACGAAGATCGTCCAGGAGTACCCGGACTTCGAGCGCTCGGACGAGGTGCTCTTCTTCCTCGGCACCTACCTCATGGAGGACGGCCAGGACCGCAAGGCGCTGGTGGCCTTCAAGCGCCTGGTGGAGAAGCACCCGAAGTCCAAGTACATCCCCGACGCCTACCTGGCCTTCGGCGAGTACTACTTCAACAACTCGAAGGGCAAGCACGCGGACCTCGAGAAGGCGCTCGCCGCCTACAAGAAGGCCGCCGAGTTCCCCGAGAGCCAGGTGTACGCCTTCGCGCTCTACAAGCAGGGCTGGTGCCACTTCAACCTCGGCGACTACGCCAGCGCCAAGGACAAGTGGAAGACCGTGGTGCTCTATGGCGAGCTGGCCGGGGCGCAGGCCGTGGAGAAGGACGGCGCGGCCAACAAGAAGGGCAGCTCGCTGGTGCGCGAGGCGCGCACCGACTACGTCCGCGCCTACGCCCGCGAGGGTGACGTGTCGCTGGCCCGCGAGGACTTCTCCAAGGTCGCCACCAACCCGGATGACCGCTTCGCGATGATGCGGACGCTGGCCAACATGTACTACGGCGATGGCAAGGACCGCGAGGCGGCCATCACCTACAACACCCTCATCAAGGAGAAGCCCCTCTCCCCCGAGGCCCCGGGCTTCCAGGGCCGCATCGTCGACATCGTCCTCCGCATGGGCAACAAGGAGCGCACCGTCACGCAGGTGCGCCGGCTCGTGAAGATCATGAAGGAGGTCGAGGGCTCCGGTGTCATCAAGGAGGAGAAGGACAAGAAGGCGCTCGAGGAGGCCAAGGATCTGGCCGAGCGCACCCTGTCCAACCTCGCCGTCACCTGGCACAACGAGGCGAAGAAGACGCGCGAGGAGGCCACGTTCGGCTACGCCGACATGATCTACTCGGACTACCTCACGCTCTTCCCGGAGAGCAACAAGGCGTATGACCTGCGCTTCTTCTGGGCCGAGCTCCTCAACGACAACCTCCAGAAGTACGACAAGGCCGCGGCCAACTACACGCTCGTCGTGTTGCAGGACGTGAAGCAGCTGGAGGCCAAGGACGAGAAGGGCAACCCCAAGCCCGGCAAGCCGGGCAAGTGGCTGAGCAACGCCGCGTACAACGCCGTGCTCGCCTATGACGAGATGGTGAAGGACGCCGAGGCCAAGGGGCTGTTCAAGGACGAGGTCAGCAAGGACATCCGCAAGAAGTCCAACATCCCGCAGGCCAAGAAGGATCTGCTGGAGGCCTGCGAGCGCTACCTGAAGTACGTGCCCAAGGGCGACAAGAAGGTGGAGATCGCCTTCAAGGCGGCCAACATCTACTACCGCCACAACCACTTCGACGAGGCGGTGCTGCGCTTCAGCGAGATCGCGCTCGGCTCGCCCGAGTACAAGTTCGAGACCGGCGAGCGCGCCGCGGAGATCGCCGCCAACCTGATTCTCGACTCGTACAACCTGCTTGAGGACTGGGCGAAGGTGAACGAGTGGGCGCGCAAGTTCTACGCCAACGACAAGCTGGCCACCGGCAAGTTCCGCGACGAGCTCTCCAAGGTCATCGAGCAGTCCAGCTTCAAGCTGGTGAGCCAGCTCGAGGCCAAGGGCCAGTTCGCCAAGGCGGCCGAGGCCTACCTGTCCTTCGTGGCGGACTTCCCGCAGACGGAGATCGCCGACGTGGCGCTCTTCAACGCCTCGGTGGACTACTACAAGGCGAAGATGCTGGATAAGGCCATCCAGGTCCGCCAGCGCATCATCGAGCAGTACCCGTCCTCGCGCTTCGTGCCGGAGTGCATCTACAACAACGCGGAGGCGCTGGAGGCCATTGGTGACTTCCAGGAGTCCGCGGACGTGTACGAGCAGTACGTCGCCGGCTACGAGAACAGCAAGAATGGCGGCTCGGCCCGCGCGGCCCCGGCTCGCGCCAAGAAGGGCAAGGGCAAGCCCGCCCCGGTGGTGTCGGACAAGCCCGGCGCTCCGCAGAAGTGGGAGGAGTCCAAGGCCCAGGTGGCGCTCTTCAACGCGGCCACCTACCGCGAGGGTCTCGGCCAGTACAAGGCGGCGCTGGCCCTGCGCGAGCGCTACCTGACGCTCTGGCCCAAGGCCAAGGACGCCGAGGACGTGTTCCTGGCCATCGTCGACCTGCACGAGAAGACGGGCAACTACATCAAGGCCATGACGCAGCTGGAGGAGTACGAGCGCCAGTACATGCGCAGCCCCAGCAAGTTCCTCATGGCCGAGGGCCGCATCGTCGACATCTACGAGAACAAGCTGCGCCGTCCCAAGGACACCGAGCGCCTCTACGCCCGCATCCTCGACTACTACGAGAAGCTGCCCAAGCGTCTGCAGCAGTCGCTGGAGAAGCCGGCGCTGGAGCCGGTGGCCCGTGCCCAGTTCCGCAGCGTGGAGCAGGACTTCCAGTTCTACTCGCGCGTGAAGCTGTCCTGGGGCCGCCCGGCCAGCCCGGAGAAGTTCAAGGCCTCCATCAAGGACAAGAACGACTCGCGCGCGGTGGTGGAGAAGAAGTACGTGCAGACGGTGCAGATCGGCGCGGCCGAGCCCGGCATCTGCGCCCTGCACCGCCTGGGCCTCGTCTACGACAACTTCGCCGACAAGCTCATCAACGCTCCCATGCCCCCGGGCATCGACGAGGAGACGGAGATGGCCCTGCGCGACGAGTTCGGCAACAACGCCCAGCCGCTCAAGGAGAGCGCCGCCGAGGCCTTCGGCAACGCCGTGGCCAAGGCCCGCGAGCTGGACATCTTCAACAACTGCGCGGCCGAGAGCTTGAAGATGCTGCGCAACACCTACCGGCCCGAGCAGTTCCCCACGATGGTCGAGGAGACGGTGGCCCTCTCCAAGGGCCGTGACCTGGTCATCGGTGGAGATCTGCTCACCGCCATCCAGGACGTGCCGCCTCCCGTCGTCGAGACCGCCACGGCCGAGAAGAGCCAGACCCAGGAGGCCGTCGAGGACGTCTCGGATCTGGCCAAGCGGCTGCAACAGCAGACGGCCACCCAGGTCGATGGTCCGTCCGCTCCTACCAAGGGGGGGACGCCCAAGAAGGCCGGGACGGACGAGCAGGAACCGGAGGACTTCCTCTAATGAATCGCCCCCCCATGATGCGCTCAATCCTCCTGGCCGCGCTCGCGGCGCTGTTCGCCGCGGGCTGCGCGGGCACCAAGGCCGCCGGTACCGGCACGGATACCGGCACCAACGGTGGCAAGACGTCCACCAAGGCCAACGAGCCGCCCCCCATCTCCAACCGCGCCAAGCTCCTCTTCGAGGACGCGCTCGGCGCGCTGGAGGCCCAGAAGAAGGCCAATGCCTTCGACTACCCGTCGCTCGAGCGGAAGTTCAAGGCCGCGCTGGACGCGGACCAGGGCCTCGCCGAGGCCGAGTACAACCTCGGTGTGCTCGCCGAGCGCCAGGGCAACATGCAGGAGGCCATCTCCCGCTACCAGGTGGCCCTCAAGAAGAAGCCCACCCTGCGCCAGGCCTCCGAGAACCTGGCGGTGATCGCCCAGAACGCGGGCGACATCTCCGGCGCGGTGTCCATCTACCAGGGCATCCTCAAGATCTACCCGGACGACGGCAACGCCCGCGCCCGGCTGGCGGAGATCTACCGGCAGACCGGTGATCACGAGAAGGCCATGGAGCTGTCGCGCGCCGCCCTCATGCGCGAGCCCCAGTCCGTCACCGCCTACAAGGTGATGATGCGCAGCTACCTGGAGCGCAAGCAGCTGGCCATGGCCAAGCTGGTGGCCCTCCGGGCGATGAAGATCGACCAGAACGATCCCGAGCTGCACCACACCATCGGCCTCATCCTCCTGCAGGAGGAGAAGAAGGACGCCGCGCGCCTGTCCTTCAAGCGCGCCGTCGAGGTCCGCGCCGACTACGTGCCCGCTCGCGTGCTGCTGGCGCAGATGGACCTGGAGGCGGAGGACTACCCCGGCGCCGAGGAGCACCTGCGCCGCATCCTCCAGGCCGACAGCAAGAACGCCGCCGCCCACCTCAACCTGGGCATCGCCTACAAGGGCCAGGGCCAGCTGGACAAGGCCATGCAGGAGTACGACGAGGCGGAGAAGCTCGACCCGAAGATGGCCGCCATCTACCTCAACCGCGCCGTCATGCTGCACCGCCACAAGGGTGCTCCGGAGCGGGCCATCGAGCTGTACCGCAAGTACATCTCCATGTCCGGTGGCGAGGTGGCCCTCAGCGCCGAGCACCCCATCTTCGGGCTGCTGCGCGAGGCGGAGTCCATCGTCCAGGCCCAGCGCGAGGCCCTGGCCGCCGAGGAGCAGCAGAAGAAGCTCGAGGAACTCCAGAAGCAGCAGCAGGAGGCGATGAAGGCCGAGGAGGCCAAGCAGGGCGGCAACGTCACCCCCGCCTCGGGCACCGACGCCCCGGCGCCGACCGCCCCGGCGGGTGGCACCCCGCCTCCCGCCGCCAACAACCCGCCCGCCGACGCCCAGCCGGCCGCCACGCCCCAGCAGAAGAATCCAGCCAAGACGGATCCAGCCGAGCCGTCTGACGACATCTTCTAGGAGTCTGTGGCGACGCTGGGCGGATTGATGCGAACCTTTGTCCGCTGGCGCCGGATTCCGGCGCCGGTGGACGTGATGCGGAACCCCGGTGGGGGAGCCGCTCGGAGAAAGTCATGCGGAAGCTCCTGATGCTGTGCGTGGTACTGGCGGTGACCCCGGCCGTTGCCCAGGACGAGGAAGACAGCGCGCCGCGCCGGGAGGCCGGTGGTGGGGGCAAGGCCCAGAAGGGTGGCCCCCAGACCATCGACTTCGAGGACGACACCATCGAGGGTGACCTCACCAAGCCGGACGGCGAGTACGTCGAGGCTCGCAAGAAGGTCCAGCACTCCAACCTGATCCGCATCCGCGAGGACTTCGAGGACAAGGTCATGCAGTCGGTGGGCGAACTGTAGAAAAAAGCCGGGAACCCGCCACCGCACGTGTTGTCCTAGAGATCGCCGAAAGCCAACTGGGGAATTTCCATGCCCGTCCCTCTGACACTCAAGGTCTTCAAGGGTGAGACGCTCGTCACCGCGAAGGACTTCGAGCGCGACATCATCAAAATTGGCCGTCTGGCCTCCGCACACCTGTGCCTGGAGGACGAGAAGGTCAGCCGCATCCACTCCGTCATCGAGGTCGCCGCCGACGGCAGCCTGTCGATCATCGACATGGGCAGCGTCGAAGGCACCTACGTCAACGGCAAGCGCGTCAACAAGGGACTGCTGTCCTTCGGCGATGAGATCAAGGTCGGTGGCACCACCATCCGCCTGGAGAATCCCGCCGCCGTGGCCGCGGTGAACCTGGCGTCCGCCGCGGCGAGCACCGCGCCGGCGCCCGCCCCCGTGGCGGCCCCCGTGGCCGAGACCCCGCTGGCCGTGGGCCTGTCCCAGGCGGCGGTATCCCCGGCCGCCGCGGCCGCCGTGACGCCCGCTCCCGTGCCGGTGGTGGTGCAGCAGCCGGTGGCGGCTCCCGCTCCTGCTCCCAAGGCCGCCGCGCAGCCGGTGGCGGCTCCCGTGGCGGAGTTCTCCGAGCCTGCTCCGCGCGTGCGCCGGGTCGCCCGCAAGGGCAACGGTCCGCTCGGTCTGGGCCTCCACTTCATGTGGGGCGACCAGCGCGTGGGCGACTTCTTCCTCGCCCCGGGCCAGAAGCGCTCCTTCACCGTCGGCACCGCCAAGGGTGTCGACTTCATCATGGGTGACGCCAAGCTGGGCGGCGAGCGCTTCGAGGTCGTGCGCACCGACGGCCAGGGCTATACCGTGCTCTTCACCGGCAAGATGAAGGGCGAGCTCACCCGCAAGGGCGACACCTCGGACCTCAAGGCCGTCATCGAGTCCGGCAAGGCCAGCCACGAGGGCGAGGCCTACGCGCTCACCCTCAAGGAGGATGACTTCCTCTGGGTGGACCTGGGCGGCGTGACGCTGGAGGTCCTCTTCGAGTCCGTGCCCAAACGCGCCGTGGCGCCGCTGGGTGAGTCGATGGACTTCGCCGTCATCAACATCTTCCTGGTGATGTTCTTCATCGCGTCGATGTTCGTCATCGCCGCGGCCAACCACGCTGCGGCGGGTGACGTGTACGCGGACGAGCTGGCGGGTAACAATTCGCGCCTGGCCAAGCTCATCATCAAGCCGCCCGAGACGCAGAAGAACAAGTTCCTCGAGAAGCTCAACCAGCAGAAGGCGGAGAAGCAGGCCGAGAAGGCCGCCAAGCAGAAGAAGGAGGATGGGGGCAAGAAGGAGGTCGTCAAGCAGACCAACCAGCCCGCGTCCAACGCCAAGCCCGACAAGAAGGCGGCGGCCAAGAACATGGCGGCCAAGATCTTCGGCGGCAAGGGCGGCGCCTCCAGCCTCTTCGGCGGTGGCGGCCTCGGCGGTGACCTGAAGAGCGCCATGGGCGGCCTTGTCGGCAAGGGCAGCATGGTGGGCGGTCTCGGTGGCCTCGGCCTGAAGGGTGGCGGCGGTGGTGGTGGTGGTGGCGGTGACGTCATCGGCATCGGCGCCGTGGGCACCAAGGGCCGCGGTGGTGGCATGGGTGGTTACGGCTCCGGCGTGGGCGGCCTGGGTGGCAAGCAGAGCGTGGACGTGGGCATCGCGGCCGAGGAGGCCACGGTGAGCGGCTCGCTCGACAAGGAGCTCATCCGCCAGGTCATCCAGCGCAACAAGGGGCAGATCCGCTTCTGCTACGAGAGCCTGCTCAACCGCTACCCGAAGCTGGGCGGCAAGGTGTCCATCCGTTTCACCATCGCCTCCGAGGGTAACGTCATCACCTCCACGGTGGCCCAGTCCTCCGCGGGCAACGCCGAGCTGGAGCAGTGCGTGGCCGGCCGCGTCCGCACCTGGGCCTTCCCCAAGCCCAAGGGCGGCGGCTCGGTGGTCGTCACGTACCCGTTCATCTTCAAGGCGGCCGGCGAGTAGCCTCCGCTGAGCAGTGAAAACATTCAGGTGGGCGGTTCCGCCAAGGCGGGGCCGCCCATCCTGCTTTTTGGCACTGGCGTCCCGGCGCTGCTGGGCTAACGTCCGCCCCCGCATGAAAGCCTTCCGCCCCTTCGTCGTTTGCGCCGCCCTGGCCCTTCCCGCGCTCGCGCATGCGCAGGCCGCCGGTGACAGGCCGGCTGATACCTTCGAGGAGATCGAGCGCGGCATCTATTTCTCGGTGCTCGGTGGCCCGTTCTTCATCGTCAACCCGCCGGCCCCCACGGGCAGCCCGCGGCCCTTCTCTCCCGGGCAGATGGCCCAGGTGGAGGTGGGCGTGGACCTCGGCGAGCGCCTGTCGCTGGGCGTCTTCGTGATGGGGGCCTCCAACCGGGCGGGCTCGGAGTACGTGGGGAACTCGGGGGGCGCGGCCTCCGGAGACTTCTCCATGCTGGTGCCCGGCGCGGTGGCGCGCTTCCACCTCATGGGCCTGGCCGATGCCCAGGACGTCCAGCGCACGTGGATCTACCTGCGCGGTGGTGCCGGGTACGCCCTGTTCAGGCCTCAGCAACTCCTGCCGGACCCCGACATTCTGGTATTCGCCGGACCGGGACTGGAGTACTACACACGCCTTCGCCACTTCTCGGTAGGTATCGAGGTGACGGGCAGCTTCTTCGTCAAGTCTCAGTCATTCGGGTTCGCGGTGACGCCGAACCTTCGCTACGCGTTTTAGCGGGAGAATCACGTGCCTCAGGAGAATGGAAGCGGTGGTCCGCGCGGTGGGCGGGGCCCGGGCGGCGGTCCTGGTCAGGGTCCGCGCCGTGAGGGTCCGGGTGGTGGTTTCGGTGGTCGCGACGGGGGTTTTGGCGGTCGTGACGGCGGTCGCGGACGGGGCGATGGTCCCGGACGTGGCCGTGGACGCGATCGTGCGGAGGGCCCCGTCGGTCCTGGCCAGCGCGTCATCGCCGATTTGAGCACCCTGGAGAAGGCGCTGGGCAAGAGCGATTTCGCCGCCCAGAAGTCGCCGCTCGAGTCGATCGTCCGCTCGCTGCGGACCATGCGGGTGAAGTCGCTCGAGGAGCTGGACCTCAACGTGCGCGGTCGGCTCATCACCACGCTGCTGCGCGTGCAGCGCCAGACGCGTCCGCCTCAGCCCGAGGCCGGTGGGTCCAGCGCTGCCGAGGCCACCCCGGACGCGGGTGCCGAGGCCCCGCAGGCTCCCGCGGAGGCCACGGCCGCCGAGGGCGCTCCGGCGGAGGGCTCGGAGGCTGCCGCTCCCACGGAGGGCGCGGCCACGCCCGCGGCTCCCGCTGCTCCCGCGGCGGATCCGGTGAAGGAGAAGTTCCAGGCCTACGTGGACGTCATGTACCTGGTGGGCCGTGCCTGGCGCGCCGCGGGTGATCAGGAGCGTGCCTCGGCCGCCTTCGCGCTGAGCGGCCGCGAGCCGCAGGCCGAGCGCGAGGAGCCCGCCGCCGCCCGTCCTCCCGCAGGGGAGCGCCGGGAGGGTGAGCGCGGTGAGCGTCGTGACCGGGGTGAGCGCCGCGAGGGCCGTGGTGAGCGCGGCGAGCGCCGTGAAGGCCGTGAGGGTGAGCGCGGCGGCGAGCGTCGTGAGCGCCCTGAGCGCGGCGAGCGCCGGGAGCGCGGCGAGCGTGCCCCCGAGGGCGAGCGCCGGGATCGTGGCGATCGCGAGCACCGGCAGCCCCTGCCCGAGCTGACGGGTGAGTGGCCGGAGCAGGCGAAGCAGCTCGAGGGCATGGGCCGTACCCGCGACGCGGCGCGCATGCACGAGCGCAACAACTCCTTCGCCGATGCCACCCGGCTCTTCGAGGCTGGTGGGGATCTGAAGAGCGCGCTGCGCACCGCGCTGGCGGGCAAGGACAACGACACCGCCCGCCGCCTCATGGCGACGGTCCCCGCCGAGCAGCTGCCCCAGGTGCTCGAGAAGGCGGGTGCCTATGAGCTCCTGATGGAGATCTACATCGGCAAGGGTGACTTCGAGAACGTCGCCCGGCTGTACGAGCGTGCCCGTCAGTTCGATCAGGCGGCGCTTGCCTACGAGCGTGCTGGGAAGCTGGCGCTGGCGCGCAAGGCGTACGAGCGTACCCGCGACTTCGCGGCGGCCAACCGCGTCCGGGACCTGGAGGTAAAGGCCCTGGTGGAGCGCGGGGACCGGCTCGGTGCGGCCACCCTGCTGGTGAACGCTGGCCGCGGCAAGGAGGCCGTGGAGGTGCTCGGCACGCTGCCGCCGCCCAAGGCCTTCCACTTCCTCAACCGGCTGAAGCTGGCGGACGAGGCCAAGGCCCTGGCTCAGAAGGAGCTCGCGCGCGCCGAAGCGGAGAACAAGCCGGCCGGCCGCGCCCGGTGGCTGGAGCTGCTCGGGGAGTCCGCCACCGCGGCGGCGCTCTACGAGGAGATCGGCCGCAAGGAGAAGGCCATGGTGCTCTACGAGCAGATTGGCCACCTGCCCAAGGCCGCCGCCCTGGCCGAGGAACTCCAGCTGCGGGACAAGGCGACCGAACTGTTCACCAAGCTCGGTGACAACGAGGGTGTGCAGCGCGCCCAGGCCCTGCCCGCCACTCCGCCCCCCAAGCGCCCTGCGGATGCCGCCGCAGCCGCTGAAGAGGCTGAAGAGACTGGTACCGAGGGCGCGAAGGGCTCCGAGACGAGCTCGTCCGCTCCGGCTGCAAACGAGCAAGAAAGCCAATAAATCTCGACAGTTGGCGGGATTTACGCGATTGCGGGGGGCGGTGAGCGGGCTGTAGAGTCCGCTCCCGCCCCTTTCTTTTCGCGAGGCCTGCCCTTCATGGATCAGTCGAACCTCCGTCGACCCGCTGAGCGTGTCGCTACCGACCGGCCTTTTGCCGAGGTCGAGGCTTCACTCGAGAAGGCTGGCCGCGTCGAGGATCTCATCCGTCTGTACGAGGGACGTGCGCGTGAGACACCGAACGCCGAGGCGGTTCGGGTGCTCGTGCGCGCGGGACAGCTCGCCTACGAGCGGTTGCGCAACCCTGGCCGTTCCGAGGAGCTGCTGCGGCGCGCGCTGCTGATCGCCGAGGACCCGAGGCCCGTGCTGCGCGGGCTGAAGATCGTCTACGAGGCGCGCCAGGACATGGCCGCGCTCGTGGATGTGCTGGAGCGTCTCGGCGCGCTGAGCCAGGGCGAGGAGGCCGCGTCCTTGTTCCTGAAGGCGGCCAACCTCCACGAGCAGAAGCTGTTCCGGAAGGATCGTGCGGTGCTGTGCCTGCAGCGGGCCGCGCGGGCGAAGCCGGAGCGCGCCACCTTCAAGCGGGCCCGCCAGCTGCTGCTGGCCGAGGAGCGCTTCCAGCCTGTCTTCGAGTCGCTAGAGCGCGAGCGGAACGCGCTCGGTGGCGAGGGCATGGTGGAGGAGTACGCCGCCTTCGCGGAGCGGCTGGTGGAGGATCCCACCGAGCACGTGCTCGCCCAGCAGGCGCTGGCCGTCGTGCGGGAGCTGGAGCCGCAGAACGCCCGGGCGGAGAAGGCCACGCAGACGCTGCAGCGCTTCGAGCAGGCGTGGCGCGAGCGCGCGCGCATGCTGCGCGGCATGTCCCTGGAGGAGCGCGATCGCAAGAGCGCGGCGCGGCTGTCCCTCCTGGTGGCCAAGCTGCACGCCTGGTACGAGCCGGCCGCCACGGACAAGGTGAAGGAGGCGCTGGAGCGCTGCTTCCTGCTGTGGCCCGGCATGCCCGAGGCCCTCAACCTCATCGAGCGTGTCGCCGAGCGCAACGGTGACTTCGGGCCGGCGCAGACCTGGTTCGAGGCGATGGCGGGCGAGGCGCGCGAGCGCAACGCCCAGGTGGACCTGTGGCTGCGGCTGGGCACGCTGCGCCTCACCCGGCTCAACGACGCGGCCTCGGCGCTCGCCGCCTTCGAGAAGGCCGTCAGCGTGGACCCGTCGCGCGCGGACGTGGCGAGCCTCGGCGCCGAGCTGTTGCTGGAGCAGGGCAGGGGGGCGGACGCCCTCGCCATGCTGGAGCGCTACCTCGGCACGGTGAAGGACCGCGTGACGCAGGTGGCCCTGCGGCTGCGGCTGGCGGACCTCTGCCTGCATCAGAAGGACGGGGATGCTGCGTGCGCGCACCTCGAGGCCGCGCTCAATCTGGACCCGGCCAACGCGCTGGCGGCCTTCCAGCTGGCCCGCCTCCTGGCGGAGGACGAGAACTTCGAGGCGGTGGAGCCGCTGCTGGACCTGGCGCTGCTCGCCCCCCGCCCGCGCTCCGAGCGCGTGGCCTTCTGCGAGGGACTCGCGCTCCTCTACGAGGAGGCGGACAACGCGCGCGGCGCTTTCGAGGTGCTCGCCCGCGCCCTGGCGCTGGAGCCCGGCCGGCCCATGCTGCTGGACTCCGTGGTGGAGCAGGCGGGCAAGGCCCATGCGGAGCCCGCGCTCGCGGTGGCGCTGCGGCGGGCGGCCGTGGTGGCGCCCCCCGAGGCGGCCCTCACGCTCTGGCGTCACCTCGCGCAGCTGCTGCAGGGCACGCTGGCGGATCCCGCGGGCGCCGAGGCGGCCTGGCGGGAGGTGCTCGCGCGTTCGCCGGGTGACAGCGCCGCGCAGGAAGCGGTGAAGTCGCTCCGGTCCGCCGCCGCGCTCGCGGATGACCCGAAGGCGCGCCTGGAGGGAGAGATTGCCCGGCGCGAGGCCACTGGCACGGCTCCGTCCGAGCTGGAGCCGATGGTGCGCGAGCTGGTGAAGCTCGCTCCGGAGGACCCGTCCCCCGTGCGGCGCCTGCAGGCGTTGTGCGTGACGCTGTCCAAGTTCGAGGAGGCCGCGGCGCTGGCCGGGAAGCTGGCGAAGCTGGCCGAGACGCAGGTGGAGCGCAGCGACTGGGCGGCGCGCCAGGCCCGGCTGTACGCCGAGCGCCTGAACCGTCCGCAGGACGCGGTGGGCATCTTCCTGCAGCTGCTCGCGGAGAACGTCGCCACGGGCGTGGTGCTGGGCGGGCTCGAGCGGCTCTCGGCGGCCGGTGTGCGCACGGCGGAGATCTCCGAGGCGCTGGCCGGCCATTACGGCCGCGCCGGCGACCACCAGCGCCAGGTGTCCGCGATGCTGCAGCAGCTCGAGGCCACGAAGGACGCGGCGCTGCGTCAGCGGCTGTCCGGGCAGATCGCCGACATCCACGAGAAGCAGCTGGCCGACGGCCGGGCCGCCTTCGACCTGCGCGTGAAGGCCCTGCGCGAGGCTCCCTCGGACGAGGTGAACCGCGCCGAGGCCGCGCGTCTGGCGCAAGACCTTTCCGCCCATGCCGAGCTGGTGCGGGTGCTGCGGGCGCTGGCCACCGAGGCGGAGGTGCCCTCGCTCGCGGTGCAGCTGCTCACCGAGGCCGCGACGCTGGCCGAGCAGTCCGGGGCGCTCCCGGAGGCCATCGGCTCCCTGGAGACGGCGCTGCAGCGGGAGTCCGAGTCTCCCGAGGTGTTGGGCCGGCTGATCACCCTGTACGGCAAGGCGGGGCGCGCGGCGGACGCGGATGCCCTGCTGCGCAAGCGGATCGTCACGGCCACGAAGGCGGAGAAGGTCGAGCTGCAGATGCAGCTCGTGGAACTCAACGCCGGGCTGGGCCGGCCGCTGCAGGCCGCCGAGGCCCTCCAGGCCGCCATCCACTCCGGCGCGGACGAGGTGCGTCACCTGCCTCGTCTGGCCGAGCTGTACGAGAAGGCCAGCCGCAACCGGGAGCTGGGTGAGGTGCTCGCGCGGCAGATCGCGCTCGCGGAGGACGCGGGCGATCTGGATCGCGTGGCCCGCCTGACGCTCAAGCGCTCGCAGGTGCTGCAGGACTCCTCGGGGGACCGCACCGACGTGGTGCGCAGCTTCGCGGACATCCTCCGCCAGCGCCCCTCCGACGTGGACGCCCGTGCCGCGCTTGAGGGAATGCTCGGCTCCGGCAATGCCCGCGAGGAGGCGGCACGCGCCCTCATTCCCGCCTACGAGGCCACGAAGGATCACCGCAAGCTGGTGGCCGCGCTGGAAGTGCTCGCCGAGGTGGCGCGCGACGACGCTGCCCGCGTGCTGCTGCTCCGTCAGGCCGCGCAGGTGCACCTGACGCAGCTGCGCCAGCCGGAGCTGGCCTTCGCCTCGCTCGCCCGGGCCCTGCGCCTGGCGCCGGGGGACATGCCCCTTCGCGCCGCCGCGCGCCAGGCCGCCGAGGACGCGGACTCGCTGGACGCCTACGCGGAAATCATCATCGAGCTGGTGGAGGAGGGGCACGCGGGTTCCGCCCAGGCCGGGCTGCTGCGCGAGCTGGCCGAGGTCCAGGAGAAGAAGCTCGACGATCGCGACGCCGCCCTGAAGTCGCTCCGCGCCCTGCTGGCGCTGGAGCCGGGCAACCTCGACTGCCTGCGCTCGTTGCAGCGCCTGCACCGTGCGGGTGAGGAGTGGGCCGCGCTCGCCGAGGTGCTGGAGAAGCTCGCCGCCGCCGCGCCCGAGCTGGCCGAGCAGCTCGCGTATCTGCGTGAGGCCGCTCTGCTGCACGAGTCGAAGCTGGCCGACAACGAGAGCGCCGCCGCCGCGTGGCGCGCCATCGCCGAGCGAGATCCGCTCCAGCGCGAGGCCGCCGTCGCCCTGGACCGGCTCTACGCGGAGTTGGGCCACGAGAAGGATCTGGCGTGGGCGCTCGGCCTGCGGCGTACGCAGGAGGGCCAGAGCCCGCAGGGCCGCGAGGTCTCCTTCCGCCTCGCCGAGCTGAAGCGTACCCGGCTGGATGACCCCAACGGCGCGCTCCAGCTCTACCAGGGCATCCTCGCCGAGGACCCGGGCCACCCCGGCGCCCGTTCGGCGCTCGAGGAGTGGGTGAAGGCCGCCGTGCCGATGAGCGCGGGGGCGCTGGAGGTGCTCGATCCCGTGCTCGCGCGGCTGGGCGATCACCCGCGCCGCGTGGCCCTGCGCGAGGCGCGCATGGCCTCCGCCCTCAGCGCGGAGAAGGTGCAGCTCGCCGCGGACATCCGCCGCATCTACGAGCAGGACATGCAGCAGCCGTCGCTCGCCTTCATGGCGGCGGTGAAGTCCTTCTCGCAGGGCCTGGATCGCGAGGGCCAGCAGCCGGAGCTGGAGCGGCTCGCGCGTGAGACGGGCTCGTTCGAGATGCTCGCCGAGCTGTATGAAGAGGCCGCCTCGGACCTGCCCACGGGTGACGCCTCGGGGCTCGGCCTGCTGCGCCGGTCCGCGGAGCTGCGTGAGCAGGTGGGCCAGACGGAGGAGGCCGCCAGCGTCTGGAAGAAGATCCTCGAGGACGCGCCGCAGGACCGGCAGGCGCTCGAGGCCCTCTCACGCCTGTACGAGCGGGGGCAGAACGCCAAGAGCCTCTCCGAGGTCTACGCCGCCCAGTCGGCGCTGGCCAAGGACCCCGAGGCCCGGCGCGCCCTGCTGGTGAAGTCCGGCGAGGCCTACGCGGCCGCGGGTGACGACGCCAAGGCCATCGAGACATGGCGCCAGGCGCTGGCCATCCGCAGGGCGGCCGACGGGCTGCTCGCGCTGGACAAGCTGTTCGGCAAGGCGCGGCGCTTCACGGAGCAGGCGGACGTGTTGGATCTGCTCGCCGAGCTGGCCACGGACACCGAGTCCCGCCGCGGCTTCATCCTGCGCCGCGCACAACTGGTGGAGAAGGAGGGCAGCCACGCCGAGGCGCTGAGCGCGTACCGCGATCTGCTGGCGCTGACGCCGGGAGATCCGCAGTCCGTCGCGGGCCTGGAGCGCATGCTCCAGGTCGATGCGCAGCGGGTGGAGGCGGCGCGGTTGTTGGAGCCCGTCTACCGTGGGCTCAACGACACCCGGAAGCTGGTGGAGGTGCTGGAGATCCTCGTGCCCGTCACGCAGCCCGCGCGGCGGCTGGAGCGCATCCAGGAGATCGCCACGCTGCGCGAGGCGCTGGGCCAGACGTCGCTCGCCTTCGCCGCGCGCCTGCGCGCCTTCAACGAATCCCCGCAGGACGACGGCGTGCGCGATGACCTGGAGCGGCTCGCGGCCGACTCCGGCTCCTTCGAGGAGGTGGCGGCGGCGTACGAGGATCAGCTCGAGCGCGGAGCCACCGAGCCCCTGGCGGGCGATCTGTGGCGGCGGCTCGCGGGCATCTACGACGGTCGCCTCAAGCGCTACGATCTGTCGGTGCGCGCGCTGGAGGAGGTCAGCCGGCGTGATCCGCAGAACAAGCAGGTGCTGGAGTCCATCGCCCGCATGCACCGGCGGACCGGTGCCAACCGCGAGCTGGCGCTGGCGATGCGCCGGCAGGTGGGCGCCGAGCCGTCCGTCCCCGCGCAGGTGAACCTGCTCTTCGAGCTGGCCCACCTCGCCGAGGAGACGCTTTCGGACAAGGCGCTCGCGGCCCAGACGTACCGCGACATCCTCGAGCGCCGGCCCGAGGACGCCAACGCGCTCAAGCTGCTGGGCCGCGTGCTGACGCAGATGGAGCGCTGGCCGGAGCTGGCGCAGCACATCGAGCGGGAGATCCTGCTCACGGACGCGCGCAAGGCCCAGGAAGAGGGGAGCGAGCTGCGCGTGCGCCTGGGCCGCCTGAAGTTCAGCCGCCTGGATGATCCGCGCGGGGCGCTGGAGCTGTACCAGGAAGTGCTCCGCCGCCGCGAGGGACACCCCGGAGCGGTGGGCGCGCTGGAGGAGATGGCGCGCTCGGAGAGCCCGCTGCGTGGGCAGGCGGCGCTGGCGCTCGAGCCGGTGTTCGCGGCGGTGGGCGACCACCTCAAGCAGGTGCAGATGCTGGAGTCGCGCGTCTCCGCCGAGCCGGTGCCCCAGGAGCGCGCGGCGCTGCTGCGCCGCATCGCGGAGACGTACGCCGGCCCGCTGGACAACGCGGAGATGGCCTTCCTGGCCGGCACTCGCGCGCTGCGTGACGCGGCGGATGACGCCCGTACGCTGGAGCTGTGCCTCTCGCTGGTGGACAAGGCGGGAGCGGCCGAGGAGTTCGCGGCCGTCCTGTCGGAGATTGCTCCCCGGGCGAGTGACTCGGCCCGCGCCGAGCTGTACCGGGCACTGGCCCGGCTGCAGGCGCGCCTGGGCGAGGATGACGAGGCGCTGGCCTCGTGGCGCAAGGTGCTGACGCTGCGCCCCACGGACTCCGACGCGCTCGACAGCGTGGCGCGGCTGGTGGCGGATACGGGCACGCCGCAGGAGCTGTTGGAGGTGCTGCGCCGCCAGCTGGCGAGCGCCGAGGAGCCGGCGCGCCGTGCGTCGGTGCTGCTGCAGATCGCCGTGCTCCAGGAGGAGAAGCTGCAGGACGGGCTGGGCGCACTGGCCACCCTGCGGCGCCTGCTGGACGTGAAGCAGGACGACGCCGCCGCGCTCACGCGGATGGACAACCTGTGCCAGAAGCTGGAGCGCTGGCCGGAGATGGCGGACGTGCTGGCCCGCCGCATCGCGCTCGTGACGCCCGAGGAGGGGCTGGAGCTGCGCTTCCGCCTCGCGGTGCTGCGCGAGACGAAGCTGCTGGACAAGGCCGGTGCGCTGGCCCTCTACGGCGAGGTGCTCTCGCTGCAGCCCAACCATGCCGGCGCGGTGGGCCGGTTGGAGGCGCTGGTGAGCCGCGAGCCGCAGAACCTGCTCGCGGTGGAGACGCTGCTGCGCGCCTTCCGGGCGAGCGGGGACGTGGCGCGGCTCGCGTCGGTCATCGAGACGCGGGCGGGGGTGTCGCCGGACTCGGGCGAGCGCAAGGCGCTGCTGAGCGAGCTGGCCACGCTGCGCGAGAGCCAGGGCGAGCCGGAGCTCACCTTCCTGGCGCTCTTCCGCGCCTTCAAGGAGGATCCGAACGACGGCGAGCTGCGCCGGCGGCTGGAGAACGCCACGGAGGCGGCCGGTTCGTACGACGAGCTGGTGGTGGCCTACGAGGAGTCGCTGCCGCGCGTGGCCGAGGCCAAGGACGCGTCGGACATGTGCCTCAAGCTGGGCCACCTGTTCGAGGCGCGTCTGCAGGAGCCCGAGCGCGCCGTCGTCTACTACGAGCGTGCGCGCACGCTGAACCCGGCGGCACAGCAGAAGGCGCTGGTCGCGCTGGATCGGCTGTACGTCACGCTGGAGGCGTGGCCGGAGCTGGCCAATGTGCTGGAGTCGCTGGCCTCCTCGGCGGAGGAGACGGCGGACAAGGTCGGTTTCCTCTTCCGCCTGGGCCAGTTGGTCCAGGAGAAGCTGGACGGCATGGACCGGGCGGCCTCCGCGTTCGAGCAGGTGCTGAAGCTGGAGGCCGGGCACCTGGCCTCGGCGCGGCTGCTGGAGACGATCTACGACTCGGCCGGCGCGCACGACAAGCTGTACAACATCCTCAAGCTGCAGTCCGAGCGTGTCACCGGCCCGGAGCGTGAGCGTGTCCTCACGCGCATGGCGCAGGTGTCCGCCGAGGGGCTGGAGGACCTGGACCGCTCCATCGAGCTGTACCGCGAGCTGCTGGCGAAGAACCCTCGTAACGAGCAGGCGTTCACGGCGCTGGAGGGCCTCCTCGAGAAGTCCGGCCGGCACGAGGAACTGCGCAAGTTGCTGGCGGACCGGCTGTCGCAGACGCTGGATCCGCGCGAGGTGGTGCGGCTCAACGAGCGGCTGGGCCGGGTGCTGTACCGCCTGCTGAAGCAGCCCGAGGCGGCGGTGAGCTACCTCAAGGCCGCGCTGGACCGCGACGCGCGGCACCGGGGCGTGCTGGACACGCTGCGCGAGCTCTACGAGGAGACGGCTCAGGCGGAGGAGTTGGTGGGCATCCTGCGGCGGCTCATCCCGCTGCAGGAGTCGGCCGAGGGCGTGAAGGCCCTGCGGCTGCGGCTGGCCGAGGTGCTCTCGGGCATGGGCCGCCGCGAGGAGGCCCTGGACGCGGCCCGCCGCGCGCTGGAGGTGGAGCCCCACGCGGTGTCGGACCTGGAGCGTGTCCATGCACTCTTCGTCTCGCTGCGCGCCTACAACGACGCGGTGCGCGCGCTCGAGCTGAAGGTGCAGGTGCACCAGCAGGCCGAGGAGCGTGAGCAGGCGGTGGCCACGTGGTTCGCGGTGGCGGATCTGTGGACGGGCGTGGGCAACAAGCCCGAGCTGGCCGGCGGCGCGCTGGAGAAGGTGCTGGAGCTCGATCCGGCCAACCCCACGGCGTACGCCCGTGTGTGCGAGCTGTACCGGGCGCACAACGACTGGCGTGCCTACGCGCA
Organism: Archangium sp.; assembly: GCA_035645295.1. Lineage (GTDB taxonomy): Bacteria > Myxococcota > Myxococcia > Myxococcales > Myxococcaceae > Archangium. The sequence goes on along the minus strand of DASQMW010000165.1, from coordinate 34,866 downwards.
GGTGGTGGATCGCTACCTGCCGCACCTCGTCACCGAAGAGGAGAAGCTGGCCACCCTCAAGGAGCTGGCGAGGGTGCAGGAGCAGCGGCTCGGCCAGAAGGACGTGGCCTTCCTGGCGCTCTGCCGTGCGCTGCAGATCGACGCGTCGGACGACACGCTGCGCGAGGAAGTGGAGCGGCTCGCCGAGGAGACGGGCTCTCACGAGGAGCTCGCCGCCGTCTACGAGGAGGTGGCGGATGCCCTGCCGCGTGGTCCGCTGGCCGAGCGCATGTACGCCACGCTGTCGCGCGTCCATGACCTGAAGCTGAACGATGCGCAGGCGGCCGAGGCGGCGCTGCGGAAGATCCTCGAGTTCGACCCGACGAACGCCACGGCGCTCGATGGGCTCGCTGGAATGTTCCAGCGGCGGGGCCGTGAGCGCGAGTACGTGGTCGCGCTGGAGCAGAAATTCGAGGCCGCCGGCTCCATCGAGGCGCGCAAGGGCATCCTCCGGGAGATCGCCCGCGTCTTCGAGGAGCAGGGAGACCCCGACGAGGCCGCGAGCGCGCTGCTGCGTTCGCTGGACCTGGAGCCGGATGCGGAGACGCTCGGAGTGCTCACCGAGCTGTACCGCCGCCAGAAGGCGTGGCGGGAGGTGGCCTCCACGCTGCTCCGGGCGCGTGACCTGGCGGCGACCGTCGAGGAGCGGGCGCGCATCCAGATCGAGGTGGCGAACGTCTACGAGCGCGACATCGGCGACGACGAGGCGGCGGTGGCCGCCTTCCGTCAAGCGCTCGAGTTCGAGCCGTACAACCTCCAGGCGCTGGAGTCGATGGAGCGCCTGTACACGAAGCTGGACCAACCGGCGGAGCTGCTCTCCATCTACGAGCGCATGCTCGAGGTGGTCGGCGACTACCGTGAGCGTGTGCGGGTGATGTTCCGCTGCGCGAGCATCTGGGAGGACAAGTACCAGAACCCGGCCAACGCGGACGCCTTCATCGAGGGCGTGCTGGCGATCGATCCGCAGAACCTGCAGGCCATCAAGACGCTGATCCGCCTGCGGCGCATGCAGGCGCGGTGGGAGGACCTGGTCCTCGCCTACGAGCGGCAGCTGCAGCTGGCCACGTCGACGCAGGAGCAGGCCGAGCTGTACGTGGAGATCGGCAACGTCTACCACCAGCAGCTCAAGCAGGTGGACCGGGCGGTGAACACGTACCACCACGCGTTGGGAGTGGACCCCGGGTGCCGGCCCGCGCTGCACGCGCTCGGCAAGCTGTACGAGCGCAGCGGCAACTGGCCCTACGCCCTGGAGATGCTGCACCAGGAGGCGCAGCTGGCGGGCGCCGCGCCCGACGCGGTGGAGCTGTACTACCGCATGGGCAAGATGAACGAGGACATGCTGATGGACACGGGCAGCGCCCGTGCGGCCTATCAGAACGCCCTCTCCATCGACCCGGCCCACCTGCCCAGCATCCGCGCCCTCAAGGGCATTCAGGAGCAGGAGAAGGACTGGGGCGGCTACGAGCAGACGCTGCTCCAGGAGGCGCAGCAGACCGAGGACGCGGAGGCCAAGGCGCGCTCGTTGCTCGAGGTGGCCCGCTACAACGCCGAGACGAAGGGCGATCCGGAGATGGCCACGGCCTACTACGAGGAAACCCTCAAGTACGCCCCGGACAGCCTGGAGGCGGCGCGTCCGCTCTCGGATGTGTACAGCGCGCGCGAGGACTGGGTGTCCGCCGAGCGGATGCTCGACATCGTGGTGCGCAAGATGGCGGAGAAGGCCATCGCGGAGAAGGACCCGGCGCTCGCCGCGGAGCTCTGCCGGCAGCTGTACCGGCTGGGCTACGTGGCGGACAAGCTGGGCAACCGCGACAAGGCGCTCGCCTCCTACAAGAAGGCGTACGACCTCGATGCCACCTACCTGCCGGTGCTCGAGGGCTACGGCCACCTGCTCGTGCAGCACGCGAAGCGCTACGACGACGCGTTGCGCATCTTCCAGACCATCCTCATCCACCACCGTGAAGAGCTCACCGACATGGAGGTGGTGGAGGTCTACTGGCAGCTCGGCGACATCCACGCGAAGCTGAACCAGGCGGACAGGGCGCAGAACCACTTCGAGAAGGCGCTGGCCGTCGACCCCAGCCACGAGGCGTCCCTGCGTGCGCTGGTGGCCCTGATGGACCAGGGCAGCCGCTGGGAGCGGGCCGCCGAGCTCCGCCAGCAGCTCGCCAACGTGCTGGAAGGGGAGGCGAAGGCCCGGGTCTTCCTGGAGCTGGGCCAGCTCGCGCGCGAGAAGCTGAAGGAGCCGTACCAGGCCATCGACGCGTACACCGGCGCGCTCAAGCTCATGCCGGAGTCGCTCGAGGTGCTGGACGCGCTCTACGTGCTGCTGCGTGAGGCACGCCAGGGCCAGAAGGCCGCGGACATGCTGGAGCGGATGCTCCGGTTGCCCGCGCTCGTCGCCGAGCCCAACAAAGCCAAGCGGGTGTGGTTCGCGCTCGGCGAGCTGCGCCGGGACGAGCTGCGCGACGTGGAGGGCGCGGCCGTGGCCTTCAATACGGCGCTGGACCTGGACCACCGCTTCATCGAGGCCTTCAGCGCTCTCGAGGCGATGCTGGGCGGCGCGGGCCAGTGGAAGTCCCTGGAGGAGAACTACGCGAAGATGCTCGGGCGCATGCCGAAGACGCCTGACACGCACGGCGCGCGCATGGGGCTGTGGCGGGCGCTGGGTGACCTCTACCGCCAGGTGATGAAGAACCAGGAGGGCGCGGTGGCGGCCTACGGCGTCGTCGCCAAGGGCCTGCCGGACGACGCGCAGGTGCAGGAGGTCTACGCCGAGCTGGCCGCGGCCTCTCCGGGCAAGGAGGACGAGGCCATCGCCGCGCTCCGCCGCGCCCTGCCCAACACGAGTGACCCGCGCAAGGTCGTCTCGCAGCTGGTGCGCCTGTCCGCGGTGCGCAAGGACTACGACGGCGCGTGGATGGCCGCGCAGGCGGCGGCGGGGCTGCTCGGCGAGGCGGGGGATGACGAGAAGGAAATCCTCACCAAGCTGGGGCCCTACGCGAAGCGCAAGGAAGTGGCCCAGCGGCCACTGTCCGACCAGATGTGGCTGACGCACCTGGTGCACCCGAAGCTGCGGGGGCCGCTCACCGAGCTGATGGGGCTGCTCTTCGTGCAGGTGGGTCACCTGTACGCGGTGCCCTTCCAGAACTACCAGATCGTCCCGAAGAAGCACCGCGTCGACCTGGCGAGCGCGCAGGAGTACCACGTGCAGCACTACCGGTACGTGGCGCGCCTGTTCGGCCTGGACGCGGTGGAGCTGTACTCTCCGCACCTGGTGATCCGCCGCGAGAACATGGCGAAGCGCTCCAACGAGCCGGCGCCGGATCCGCTCGTCAACGTGGAGGTGCTGCAGACGCACCCGGCCTGCGTGCGCGCGGGTGGGCGCTTCTTCGCGGAGCAGGGACAGCGCGAGGCGTACTACCTGCTGGGGCGGACGCTCGCCCTGGTGCGTCCGGAGCTGGCCATGAGCCAGCGGCTGGTCCCGGAGCGGCTCGAGGCCGTGGTGCAGGCCGCGCTGAGCCTGGTGGTGCCCAACCTGCGCTTCTCGGTGGACCCGCGGCTGGTGGATGCCGAGCGCCGGGTGATGGAGAAGGCCTTCAGCGAGCCGGCCCGCGCGGCCCTGGCCAAGGTGGCGCGTGTCTACCTGCCCACGGCCACGCCGGGGGATGTGCGCCAGTACCTTGAGGGCGCGGAGCTGACGGCCGCGCGCGCCGGCTTCTTCGCCGCGGGCGAGTGCGAGCCCGTCAAGCGCATGGTGCTGGGGGAGACCGGTTCGGCCTTCCGGATCCCTCCGAAGACGAAGTTGAAGGAGCTGCTCCTGTTCGCCACGTCCGACGAACTCCGCGAGTTGCGTGTCGCGGTAGGTACGGACGTGGAGGTACAGGTAAGGAAGTAGATGAGCGGCTCGAGTGTGGGTGAGACCCGAAATGGGGTCTCGTGCGTTGAACGAGCGACCGGGCGGGCAAGAGCGGCATCCTTGACCCCCCCGGAAGCCACCTCTACGATTCCGGCGGATTTTCTGCCGTTATTTCTGAGAGTTGCGGGGAACGATGCGTTTCGTCTGCGATAGCTGCCGCGCGCAGTACATGATTAGCGACGACAAGGTTGGCGCGAAGGGCGTCAAGGTCCGTTGCAAGAAGTGCGGCTACAACATCGTGGTCCGGCCAGCCGGCTCCGAGCCGGTGAAGGAGGAGGGGACGGGTGGTGAGGCCGCTGGCGGTGCGGCCGCGTCCCAGGGCCAATCGACCAACGACGGCTTCGGGCTGCCCCCGACGCTGGGCACGCCTCCCGAGGGCGGCATCTTCAGCGGTGTCGAAGATGACGAGCTCGGTGCCGTGTTCGACCAGGTGCTCAACTCCGGGTCGCACAGGATTCCGGCGGGCGAGGCGGCCGGTCCGGCGCAACTGGACTCGTCGGCCCTGTCGGACGCTGGCGAGACGGTGCGCAAGCTCGCGGAGGCCGAGGGGAACGCGAAGTCCGCGGCCTCGCACGAGTGGTTCGTCGCCATCGACGAGAAGCAGGTCGGTCCGCTGTCGATGGACAAGGTGAAGGACTACTGGGATCGCGGCGAAGTCGGTCCTGACAGCCTGTGCTGGCGCGCGGGCTTCAGCGACTGGATTCCGCTCTCCGAGGCCTCGGAGCTGGCGTCGGTGCTGGCGCCGCGCCCGACGAAGCCGGTCATCCTGGAGCCCGCGCCGATGGCGTCGTCCGCGCCGGTGGCGTCCGGGCCCGTCGAGTCCGCCTTCGCCAGTGGCCTGGCGAAGCCGGCGAGGTCCGATACGCCGGCGCCGGTGCCGTCCGCGCAGGATACGGGCTGGAAGCCGTCGGCCGCGAGCGTGCTCGCCTCGCTGGTGAAGGAGGAGAACGAGGCGCTGTCGAAGCCCGCCTCCAAGGCCGCGCCGGTGGAGGAGAAGAAGGTGAAGCCCGCGGCCTCGGGGCTGCTGGATGTGCCTCCGCCGGAGAGCGGTCCCGTGGCGGTACAGAGCCCGCTGATGGCCGAGCCTCCCGCGCCCGCTCCGGCGCCGTACCTGCAGCACGCTCCGGCGCCGGCCTATGCGCAGCCGCCTCCGCAGGCGTACGCGCCGCAGCCGATGGGCCAGCCGTATGCGCCTCCGGCGCAGCCGTACGCGCCGCCTCCGGGATACCCTGGCTATCCGCCGCAGGCCGCGCCGAAGCAGGGCGGAAAGATGGGGATCATCATCGGCGCGGCGGCCGCTGTGGTGCTGCTGATCGGTGGGGGCGCCTTCATCGCGACCCGGTCCTCCGAGCAGTCGGCACCTGTGACGCCGCCCGCGGCGACGCAGCCGATGGCTCAGGCACCGTCCAAGCCAGCGGAGCTGCCGTCCATGCCGCCTCCTCCGGCGGCGGTGGCGCAGAACACCGCCACGCCCGCGCCGGGCACGGCTCAGCCGGCCACCACGGCTCCGGCGACTGCTCCGACGACTGCTCCGGCGGTCGCCGCTGCGGGGACTCCTGGGACGACGCCTGCGGCGAACCCGGTGACGCCTCCGCCCGCCGAGCCGGTGAAGCCCGCCGAGCCGGCGAAGACGGAGCCGCAGCAGGTGGCCAAGGCCGAGGTACCGGCCAAGCGGCCGCCTGCTTCCTCCACCCGTCCTCAGCCGTCGCGCACCACGAGCGACGACGAGGAGCCGGCCGTGCGCAGCAAGCCGCAGCCCGCCAGGAGTGGCGGGAGCGCGGATGACGAGTTCGATGAGCTCTTCGGCACGAAGAAGCCCAGCTCGTCCAAGAGCGACACAGTGTCGGCGAACGGTCGTACGGCCTACATCCCGCCGGAGCCTGGCGGCGGTGGTGCGGCGCAGGAGAAGCTCGGGCAGTCGGACATCATGCAGGTGGTGCTGGCCAACAAGCCGGCCATCATCAAGTGCGTGAACGAGCAGAAGAAGAAGGATCCGGGCCTGAGCGGCAAGCTGGTGATGCGCTGGACGATCCAGACCAATGGCAAGACGAAGAACGTGTCCTGCCAGACGTCGGAGTTCCGCACGACCTACATGGCGACCTGCATTTCGGGGCTCATCAAGGGCTGGAGCTTCCCGAAGCACAAGGTGCAGGGCGATCCCATCGATTTCCCGTTCACGTTCTAATAATCCGGGGAGCGGACAGTCACGTTTGAGTCACTTGGCTCGTACGACTGTCCGCTTCCATGGAAGTTGAATTACCTCTTGGAGGATGCGTCAAAGGGCGCGTCGACATTCGTTGACACGTCTGGAGCGCCGGGACTAAAGCCGCGCGCTGCAGGGGGGCCTGAGTGAGTGGCCGGAGGCCCGCCTCATGCGACGTATCCATTCAGGAGGAAGTCGAAACATGCAGCTTCGCAAGATGACGTTGATGCTCGCCACGCTGGGCGCGATGAGCATGGTGCTGACGGGTTGCCCGGACGGTGGGCGTGAGAGCCTGGCCTGTACGGCGGACACGGACTGCATTGAGGGCGAGATCTGTCACCCGAACGCCAAGGTGTGCGTGCAGACCTGTACCATCGGAGATGATTGCCCCGAGTCGTCCAAGACCTGCGAGGCGATCAGCACCACGAACAGCACGAAGATCTGCAAGTGCAGCACGGACGCGCTGTGCCAGCGCGACGAGCGCGTGTCTGATGCTTCGGGCCTGACGTGCTCGACCGCCTACAAGGTCTGCACGGACGGTGGCACCACGCCTGCCTGCACCACGGACGCGAACTGCGCCTCGGGCCAGGTCTGCTCTAACGGCACGTGCGTGGCCGCGAACGCCACCTGCTCGGGCGAGGGCAAGAGCACCTGCGCCTACGGTCAGTTCTGCAGCACCAACACGTGCGCGGCGGTCCCTGCGCCTACGTGCGAGAACTACCAGAACTTCACGCAGCGCAACGAGCTGGGCACGACCGGTCCCATCATCTTCAAGGCCGTGACGACGAGCGCCGCGGTGGACACGACTTGGTGCTCCGGTGCGTCGACTCCCAAGCGGGTGAAGGTCACCGTGTCTGCCTACTCCAACACTCCGTTCCCGCAGACCAAGGATGAGCTGAACGGCCTGTTCTATGTTCGGGTCGCGGGCACCAAGGTGGATGGCTCCGACACCATCAGCAGCTCGGCGGGCAACTACACGGTGACCGGGACCAACCGTGAGCGCGCGGACTTCGTAATGAACTTCTGCGTTGCGGAGGCCAGCAACACCCTGTCTATTGGTGCTTACTTCACCAGCGGCAACTTCTTCTGCTACCAGGCCAACTACTGACGCTCCCAGTATGAGCGTTTGCTAGTTGTCTGACAGCCGCAGTCGTTCCCTTGGAGCCCCATCCAGTGTGTCACTGGGTGGGGTTCTGCTTTTTGGAAATGATATGCTTTCAACCCGGCGACCGACGATTCCGCATCGGGAAACGGGACTGAATTTCTCCTCAACAGGAACGTCATTGGAAGTGAGCACACGGGATTCCGGCGTACTCATCAAGGAGAAGCACATGCTGCATTCGAAGCTGACTCGCACGCTCGTTATCGGACTGACCCTTGCCGCCCCCATGGCGTTCGCTCAGGGCTCTGCATCCAGCACCTCCAAGCTGACGTGCCCCGCGGGGACGAAGCAGACCGGCAACCAGAATGATGGCCTCTACTGCCGGAAGGTCGATGCGAAGGCCGGCAGGAACGATGCGCATGGGCCGTACGCTTCCTTCTTCCCCAACGGCAAGAAGAGCGCCGAGGGGCAGTACGTCGATGGCTTCCGCTCCGGTCTGTGGACCTTCTACAGCGAGGACGGCCAGGTCCGGGGCCGGACTGAGTTCCAGGGGGGCAACTACCACGGCAAGCACGTGGAGTACTTCCCCAATGGAAAGCAGCGCTTGGTGGAGGAGTTCGCGAACGGTAAGCGCAACGGTCTCGTCCAGGAGTTCTCCGAGGACGGCAAGCTCGTTCGCCAGGCGCAGTATCGCGATGATCAGCAGGTCGCCACGAAGTAGGCGTCCGCCTCACGGTGACTCCCCGAGGGCCCTCTCCGAGCAGGCGAGGGCCTTCTGCTTTTCCGGAAGCGCTTCCCTCGATGGGCGGGCTCGGCTAGAAGCCCAAGCGTGAAGTCCGCGCCCACAATCCCACAGTTGCCCGATATCCCCGTTTGCACCGTGGCGGACATGGGCCTCCGCGAGCTCGAGCGCATCCGGCTCATCCTTCGAGGGGGCTCGGTCATCGACTGGCGGCGGATGCACTTCCAGCGCCGGGACGAGGTCGACCGCTTCCTCCGGCTCTGTCAGATCGACACCTCCCGGCCCGAGGACGAGGCCTGGGCGCGCACGGTCCTCGCCGATGCCGTCGAGTACCTCCGGCAGACCTTCGACTACCGGGTCGCGGATTCCGTGGCGGAGCCGGAGGAGATCCACGATCTCTTCCTCTATGCCTCCGGAGTGAAGGGCCTCCCGAGACACCGGCGCATCGCCTGCATCGTGCTCAAGGTGATGCACGTCCTCCAACACATCGAGGGCCGGGACCTGATGCACCGTCTGGCGGTCTCCGAGGCGGATCTGTCCGAGCTGGTGACTGCCAAGGTGTTGGGAGTGGCGCAGTTGCTCCGGGACAAGGGGCTGCCCGTTGCCGAGTTCGCCCACTCCATCAAGTCGCGCGAGTCGCTCATCACGAAGCTGCTGGCCAAGAAGGAGACGGTCGCGGCCCAGATCTACGACCGGACGCGCTTCCGCATCATCACGCAGAATCCGGCGGACATCCTCCCGGTCCTCTACTTCCTGACGCAGCACCTCTTTCCCTTCAACTTCGTCGTCCCTGGCCAGACCGAGAACACGCTCGTCTCGTTCAAATCGGTGCTCGAAGAAAACCCCCACCTCAAGCAGTTCGCTCAGCATCTCCACCTGGATCTCGACTACGAGGATCGCGAGGAGCGCACGCGCAACCTGTTCTCCGGCAACACCTACCGAGCGTTGAACTTCGTCGTGGATGTGCCGGTCCGGATGGATGCGTACCTACCGTCACCGGCAGAGGACACGCGCGAGCGCAAGAACAGGACGGTCTTCACACTCGTGGAGTTCCAGATCATGGACGAGGAGACTTCTCGCCAGAACGAGGAAGGGGAGAACGCTCACAAGCTCTACAAGCGACGGCAGAAGCGGCGTGTCCTGCGCCGCCTGTCACGCGGGCTTGTTGTCCCAAAGCGGCAAGGCTGATGTTCTGCTCTGCCACTTTGAACGAGCCTTGTTCCTGCGGTGACTCTTCGACGATGTTCAGGGGGCGAGAAGTTTATTCGTTGTATCGGCGCACGTAGATGTAGTCCCCAGTCGAGTCTTCGGCTCCGCTGCGGCTTTCGTACCAAGCGATCACGGGTCTTCCAGATGAATCAATAGCAAGCATAGGCCGCAGGCTACTCATCGAGTCCTGGTTGATGCCGTCGCTAGTGGTCAGGCTATTCCAAGAGCTGTTGTCCCAGTAGCTGGTAAACAGGTGGATGTACCCTGCCTCGGCTATTCCATCGAACTCCCTCCAAGTAACGAAAAGCTTGCCTGAGGGGGTGGCTTGGAACTGTGCCTGCCCTGCATAGGTGAAACCACCATATGTGCTCAGGGGACTTCCAATCCGCTCCCAGGACTGTGGGCCAGTAGAACGGAAGACATGGATATCCCTGGGCCCATCAATGTAAGACTCTTCCGTCCAGGCCAGATACAAGTTGTTCTGGGCATCAATGGTCAACGAGCAGTCGCGAGCTGGTGTCGCTCCTGTGGAGGCGCTGAGCCCGCCAGAGACGTATCCATTTGCATCGTCGCCGTAAAAGGGTGGAACTGCATAGGCCCAGTAGATGTCTGGCTGCAGGCGCATTACGTAGATGTTCGTAGGAGAGTGTTCATCCTGAGTCTGCTCTTGGAATGCCACAATGGGTTGGCCAGTATTGTCCAGAACGAGCGAGGGCTTGGTAGCACTGGTAAACCTATGCACAGCATGGACTTGGCCTCCAATAGGTCCTATGCTGGTGAGTGCTCCTCCATTGACGGACTTCCAGACGTAAATGGACGAGAATCCCTCGATGTTCATCTCATCCCAAGCCACGTAGATGTCATTTCCGCGCACAGCGAGCGAGGGGTTTCGTGCCGGTGTCGCAACCGGGCTGGAACTCGTGTCATTCTCGGCGGATAGTGATCCCGCCCCTACGGACTGCCAGGCAGTTCCAGTCCAGCGCCTGATGTAGATGTTCTCGTTGAACCCATCTGATTCCTGCCATGCAACGATGGGGTTCCCACTGACATCGAGCACCAGGGCAGGCTTGTAGGCGGAGCCGCTCGAAGTACCGTTCAGGGCACTACCAATCTTTGTAAATGCATTTCCGTCCCAGCGATAGACGAAGATGGATGCCCTGCCTCCCGTCGCGACCTCTTCGCTCCAGGCAACCACCGGGTTGTCCTGGCTATCGAGGGCCATGGCGGTATCTTTCAGCAGGGTATTGCCGCCCACCGCATTCAATGGCCCTCCGAAGGAGTACCAGTGTGGAAGCTGAAAACTCCACGCTGTGCTCGGAACGATGAGTGCGTTGCCGGCCGTATCGGTGATGCCGCTGCTCAGGCCAATCGCGAAGGTGGCTGGCAGGGGCGGCTTTACCTTGGGGATGAGCGTCAGCGTTTTGCCATCGCTCGAAAGCGAGAGGGTCTTCTCCGCCAGCACCCCAGCGACGGCAAAGCTCACGGTGGTGTCGCTGACCGTCGTGGCCTTCACGGGCTTCGAGAAGACCACCTGGATGGGCGTGCTGTAGGCCACGTTGGTTGCGCCTGGGGCTGGTGAACGCGAAGCGACCTGCAGGTTGGTGCGGTCGACGATGACGGTCACCGGCGCGCTGGAGATCGTCCGGCCTGACCTGGTGGCGCGAGCTGTTAGCGTGTAGCTGCCCTCGGACTCGGCCGCAGTATTCCAAGTGTACGTATAGGGCGCGGAGAGCATCGCGAGCTCCACCGTATCCTTGAAAAGCCGCACCGCCTCGGGCGTCCCTCCGCGAACATCGACGGAGATGGCAACAGAACCGCTGGTGTAGAACGTGCTCGACGGAGCAGTGATCGTGACAGAGAGGTCAGTGGATCCTGCGTCAGGCGCATCCGCTGCTCCTGCGTCTGGCTGCTGGGGGGGGCTGGTGTCGATCTCCGGCATGTCGAGGCATGCGGACATCAATCCGGCGAGGAACAGGGGAAGGTAGCGTTTGAGGGTTGGCATGCCACTCCGCAATGCAGGGTCCATTCCAGGAGCCTGTGGCTGAGTCCCAGGGTCTTACGCGCGTAAGCCCCCGAAACGACTCGCGGAGAATGCCTCAGTTCTACTCGCGCCGTGAATCGGCTCGGCAGACCTCGTCTCGCTCTCAGGACGCATCGTCTACCGAGCGGGACCCCTGTCCCTCGAAAACACCCGCGCCGCTCCAGGAGGCCCTCCTTGGGGCTTCCCGAGCGGCGCGTAGGTGACACCGGAGGCCGCGGTGGCGGCTACTTCTTCTTCCGGTTCTTCTTCTTGTTTTCCTTCTCGCGCTTGCGGCGCTCCTTGATGGCGTCCTTGTTCTCGGGCTTGGCGGCGGACGGCGGCGCGTACCCCATCATCCGCGCCTTGGCCATCGCCGCCTGTCCCATCGGCGCCGTGTAGCCCGGAGCAATCTGCGGCATCTGCATCGGCATGCCGCCCATCCCCATCCCCGCCATGGCCTTCTCCATCATCTTCGGGTCCTTCCCGAAGACGCTCGACAGGTCCATGTTCTTCATCTGCGCCAACTGGCCCATCTGCTTGAAGCCCGGGATGCGCCCCAACAGGCCCGGGTTCTGGCCGATCGTCCCCATCACCTGCTGCATCATCCCGAACTTCTGCAGCAACTCGCGCACCTCTTCCGTCTTGCGGCCGCTGCCCTTCGCGATGCGCTTCACCCGGCTGTCGTTGATCAGGTGCGGACGCAGCCGCTCCTGCTCCGTCATCGAGTCGTACATCGCCTCGATCTTCGTCAACTCCTTCTCGTCCGGGTTGAGCTGCTCGGTCATCTCGCCGAAGAGCGGGAACTTCTCCAGCAGATCCTTCAGCGGCCCCATCTTCCGCACCATGCGGATCTGCTCGACGAAGTCCTTCATCGAGAAGTTGCCCGACAGCAGCTTCTGCGCGTCCTCGGCCGCCTTCTTCTCGTCGACGACGCCCTCGAAGTCCTTCATCAGGCCGACGATGTCGCCGAAGCCGAGAATCCGGCTCGCCAGGCCGTCCGGGCGGAACTCCTCGAGCTTGTCCATCGACTCGCCCATGCCCAGGAACTTGATGGGCTTGCCCGTCACTTCCTTGATGGACAGCGCCGCGCCACCGCGCGCATCACCATCCAGCTTCGTGAGGATGAAGCCGTCCAGGCTCAGGCGCCGGTCGAACTCGGCCGCCGTGCGCACCGCGTCCTGGCCAATCATCGCGTCGCACACCAGCAGGATGTTGTCCGGCCGGACGTTGCTCTTGATGGCCTCCAGCTCGGTCATCAGCGCTTCGTCGATGGCGAGCCGGCCCGCGGTGTCGATAAGCACCACGTCGCACTTCTGCTCGCGCGCCGCGGCGTACCCGCGCTTCGCCAACTCCGGCGGCGGCACGTTGGGCTCGAAGTACACCGGCACCTTCAGCCGCTCGCCCAGCACCTTGAGCTGATCCACGGCCGCCGGACGGTAGATGTCCGCCGCCACCAGCAGAGGCTTGCGCCCCTCCTTGAGGAGCTTGCTGGCGAGCTTGCCCGTGGTCGTCGTCTTACCCGAGCCCTGCAGGCCCACCATCATGATGCCGCTGACCTGGTCCTTGGGCTTGAGCTGGATGCTCGTGTCCACCGGACCCATCAGGGCTTCGAGCTCGTCGTGGCAGATCTTCACGAAGTGATCGCCCGCCGAGACGCGGTGCTTCTGGCCGGCCTTGTCGGTGACGGTCGTCTGCACCACCTCCCCGACGGCCTTCTCGCGCACCCGCGCGACGAACTTCTTCACCACATCGAAGGCGACGTCCGCTTCGAGCAGGGAGACGCGGATGTCGCGAAGCGACTCGTCCACCATCTCCGGGGTGATCTCTCTCTTGCCCGCAAGGCGGTTCTTGGCGGCTCGGAAGCCCTTGGTGACGGTCTCAAGCATGGCGGTCGCTATATAACAGCGCAGGCCAGGACGGGATGCCCAAGTGTGTGGCGCCGTCCAGCAGTTGAGAGAAGGGGAGAAGGTACCGGCCAGCCGTCCACTGGAGTCCAGGGGTGGCCTGGAAGCGTGTAGGTTGGGTAGCCTCCCCCCCTGAGCGCCCTCACCCTCGCGGCGAGGACGCGCGCCCTCCAGCACCCGCCCGCGCTGCCCGCTCTCCGGACCGAGGTGGTGAAGCTGATGGAGCGGCGGGGCGTACGCTGCTCCGAGCGCCTGGACCCCCAGTCCGGCATGGACGTGGAGGCGCTGGCGGCCCTGCTCGAGCGCGGGGAGCGTCCCGCCCTCATCTACGCGCTGAGCGACGGGCACAACCCCCTGAACGTCAGCATGAACCTGGCCACCCGGCAGCGGCTGGTGCTGGGCTTCCTGGAAGCGGGGTACCTGGAAGGGCACCTGCACCGGCCCTGCTCAGACGCGCGGTGGAGGAGGAGCAGGTGGCCTTCCTCCCGGGCGCGGCCTTTGCCGTGGAGGGGGGCGCTCGGCCTCCCACTGCCTGCGGCTCAACTTCTCCCACTCCGGCCCCACGCAACTACGGGAGGCCGTGGCTCGGCTGGGCCGCGTGCTGCGGTGGATGTAACCCCAGGTGGGCCTTCGCTCCAGGGCGTGCCCTCTGCCCAGGCTCCGGGAGGACCTCGACTCCTCCCTGAATTAACGGCCTTGAAGTGACTACTTTTTATCACCACATGTGAAAATATGCTGCCCGAGCACGCTGGCCGTACGCCAGCTGGACGCTCTGGCCTGCAGCTGGGCGACATCGGGGAAGAGAGCCGCACTTGAACTTCGACGGGATCGATTATCTCGAGCTGTATGTGGGCAACCTCGAAGAGGCGGCGAAGCCGTTCTGCTCTGGTCTCGGCTTCCGGCTCACGGGGCGGGCCGGGCCGGAGACAGGGCTGCAGGACCGCCGGAGCCTCTTGTTGCAGCAGGGCCGCATCTGCCTGGTGCTCACCCAGGCGTTGGTGGCCCGGGACGAGGCGGCCGACTACGTGGAGCTGCATGGGGACGGGGTGAAGGACGTGGCGCTGCGCACGGCGGATGCCGCGGCGGCCTTCCACGAGGCGGTGCGGCGGGGCGCGCAGCCCGTGAGCGAGCCGCGGGTCTACGAGAGCTCCAACGGGCGTCTGGTGCGGGCCACGGTGGCCTCGCCGGTCGGGGACCTGGTGCACTCCTTCATCCAGCGCGAGGCGCCCGAGGACGACTTCTGGCCAGGGCTCTTCCACGCGGTGCCGGCTCCTCTCCCGGAGCGCGAGCTGATGGTGGCGGTGGATCACGTGGCCCTGTGCCTGATGCCGGGCACGCTCCAGGAGACGGTGGACGCCTACGCGCGGATCCTCGGGCTGCACGAGAGCCACGAGGAGAACGTGGAGACGCAGTACGGGGGCATGAACTCCAAGGTGGTGCAGGATGCCTCCGGCCGCGTGTGCTTCCCGATGATGGAGCCCATGCTCAACAAGCTGCCGGGGCAGATCGACCGGTTCCTCGGCAGCCACCGCGGGCCGGGCGCGCAGCATCTGGCCTTCCTCTGTGAGGACATCCTCTCGTCGGTCCACGCGCTGCGCGAGCGCCAGATGCCCCTGCTGGACAGCCCCGCCGGCTACTACGAGGCGCTGACGGCGCGGGTGGGTCCTCTGGCCGAGGATCTGGACGTGCTGCGCGCGGGCAACGTGCTGGTGGATAGAGAGGGCGAGGGCTACCTGCTGCAGGTCTTCACCCGCTCGGTCCACCCCCGGCGCACGCTCTTCTTCGAGGTCATCCAGCGCAAGATGGCGCGAGGCTTCGGCGCCGCCAATGTCCGTGCGCTCTACCAATCCGTGGAGCAGGAGATGATGCGCAAGGAGCTGGAAGCCGGCGGCAAGGACCTGCGGCGTACCGGCTCCTGAATCAGTCGTCCAGCAGCCAGGGCGCCTACTTCCACGCCGTCTGGTGCCGCGCCTGTTGGGCGAAGCGGATGTCCACGTACTCCTCGAACGCCATGCGCCGCTCGAGCAGCCCGTGCTCCATCATCAGCTCCTGCACCAGCTCGAAGTCCTCCCGGCGCGGGGAGCGCGGCGTGTACTGCACCCGATCCATGCAGTTGGAGAGACGTTTCAATGCCATCGACCTTCCTGCTGATCTGCCCCTACGAGCAGGGCATGACCAAGAGCCACCTGGTGGGCCTGCTCGATCTGGCGCGGCGGCTGCTGGCCCGGGGACACCGGGTGCTGGTCTACACACCGGCCGACGCGAGAGCCGAGGTGGAGGCCGCCGGGGCGGAGCTGGTGCCCCACCAGCGCTACGTGGAGCTGGGAGCGCGGATGCGCGCCGGCTACGAGGCCATGCCCCCGTGGCTCCGGCGCTCGCGGCTGCTGCGCATCCCCCGGATGCTCTACGAAGCCTGGCGCTTCCGAAGCTACCTGCTCGACAGCGCGAGGGATTTCGCCGAGGAGCTGGAGCCCCTGCTGCGCCGGGAGGGGGTCGACTGCGTGGTCCAGGACTTCCTCGCCTACGGCGCGAGCTACGCGGCCGAGCGGGTGGGCATTCCCTGCGTCACCACCAGCCATGCCGGGGGCTCCCTCGACAGCAACGGGCTGCCGCTGGAGCTCAGGGCGTCACCCCCGGGCCGGTGGCTGGGCCGCAGGCCGCGGCTGGTGCACCGCGTGTTGGACCTGGTGCTTCCGCTGCGCCGGGTGCGCGAGGAGCTCGGCCTGCCTCCGCGTGAGGCACGGCACGCGGAGTTCCTCCAGGCCATGGTCTCTCCCCAGCTCCACCTCGTCACCGTCCACCCGGGCTTCTTGAAGGGCCTTCCCCTGCGCGACCACCAGCTCTGCGCGGGGCCCTCCATCGTCTCGAAGGCCCAGGAGACGTCCGAGCCGGTGCCCCTGCCCGTGCCTGGCACCGTCCTCGTCAGCACCACCACCGTGGGCGGTGATGGCGGCCTGCTGCGCCGGGTGCTCGAGGCGCTGGCGCCCATGGGCGTGCCGGTGCTGGCCACCACGACCCGCGACACCGACGTGCCTCCGAATCTGGGGGCCCACGTCCGCGTGGAGCGCTTCGTTCCCCACGAGCAGATCCTTCCCCACGTGGCGGCGGTGGTGACCCACGGAGGCATGGGCATGGTGGGACGGGCCCTCCGGCACGGCGTCCCCATGCTCATCATCCCGCTCTTCGCCGATCAGCCCCTCAACGCCCAACTGGCCGAGCAGCAGGGGCTCGCCTACCGGCTGCCCTTCCCCCTGGCCACCCCGGAGGCCATCCGCGAGCGGGTGCGCGCCCTGCTGGAGGATCAGCCGCTGCGCGAGCGACTGAAGCAGACGGCCGTGGAGCTCCAGGAGCTGGGCGCGAAGTGCGAGGACCTCGAGGCCCTCGAGCGGCTGGCGCGCGAGACCTCGGAGCGCAGGGCGGCGGCCCAGCAGGGCCGGGCTTCCACCGCCTGAGCTTCCGGCCTCGAAGCGGGGGGCTCAGCGGTAGCGCGCCGCCTGGAGCTCGTACAGCGACGCGTAGCCCCCGCCGAGCGCGATGAGCTGCTCGTGGGGCCCCTCCTCGACGATCTTCCCGCCCTTGAGGACGAGGATGCGATCGGCCATCCGCACCGTCGAGAAGCGGTGGGAGATCAGCACCGCCATCTTGCCGTTCGCCAGCTCTCCGAAGCGGTTGAACACGTCGAGCTCGGCGCGTGCGTCCAGCGCGGCGGTGGGCTCGTCCAGGATGAGCAGCTGCGCGTCGCGCATGTACGCCCGCCCGAGCGCGATCTTCTGCCATTCCCCGCCCGACAGCTCGACGCCTCCCTCGAAGCGGCGGCCGAGCACCTGCTCGTAGCCCCCCGGCAGCCGGTCGATCACCGTGTTGGCCAGGCTCTTGTGCGCCGCCTGCGTGATGCGCTCCCGGTCCTCGCGGTGCTCGATGCGGCCCACGGCGATGTTGTTGGCCGCCGTCATCTCGTAGCGGGCGAAGTCCTGGAAGATGACACCGACCTCGCGCCAGAGATCCTCCAGGTCGTACTCGCGCAGGTCGACGCCATCCAGGAGGATCTGTCCCGAGGTCGGATCGTAGAGCCGCATCAGCAGCTTCACGATCGTCGTCTTGCCCTGGCCGTTCTCTCCGATGAGCGCGATGCGCTCGCCCGGCCTCAAGTGGAAGCTCGCCCCCTGGAGGACGGGCTCGGTGCGGCCGGGGTAGATGAAGGTGACGTCGCGGAACTCGAAGCCCTGGCGGATCGGCCGGGGAACCTTGAGCGCGTTCGGCCCCGAGCGGATGGACGGCTTCTCCGCGAAGAAGGCGAGCATGTCCTGGGTGTAGAGCGACTGGTCGGCGATCCCTACCGCCGTCATGAGCATCTCCTGGAGGGTCCGGTTCGCGCTCGCGATCGCTCCCGCCAGGAACGTCAGCTCGCCCACGCTCAGCTCGCCGCGCGCCGCCTTGTACACGGCGAACGCGTAGGCCCCGTAGTAGCCGAGGGTGCCGATGACGGACAGCACGGACATGCCCTGGAAGGCGCTCCGCAGGTGCTTCGTCACGTCGTCGAGGATCTCCCCCGAGAGTTGATCGTAGCGGCTCATCAGGAAGGGGCTCAGGCCGAAGATCTTCAGCTCCTTCGCGCTCTCGCCGCTCGCGCCGAGCTGGCGCAGGTAGTCGAGCTCACGCCGCTTCGGCGTGTGGCGGAACCGCATGGCGTAGAGCTGCGACCCGAAGTAGCCCTCCGCCAGGGCCGCCGGCACCAGGCAGATGATGATGTTGAGCAGCAGCCACGGGGAGAACAGGAAGATGCCCACGCAGAGGCTCACCGTGGTGATGCTCTGCTGCATGAAGCGGGCGATGGCCTCGACCATCATGAGCCGGTCGGTGGCCTGGGCGCGCGCCCGCTCCAGGCGGTCGTAGAAGGACGGATCCTCGTAGGTCGCCAGGTCCAGCCGCGAGGCCTGGCCGATGAGCTGGAGGCTGATGTGCCGGGTGTACCGCTCGCCGAGCATGACGTTGAAGTAGAAGATGGCGCGGCCGAGGATGCCGCCCGCCGCCGCGAGGGCGAACTCCAGCGCGACCAGCCGCCAGAGGTGCGGAGTCATCACGCGCTCCACCGCCGCCTTGTTCACCACCTCGTCGATGATCCATCGCGCCACGACCAGCACCGCCACGGGCACCAGCGCCGCGACGCTGCGCAACACGAGGTTGGCCAGCACCGTCCCGGGACCCGAGTCCCAGACCATGCGCAGCACCGGGAGGATGTTCTTGAGCGTGGCGAGCCGGCTCAGGATGGGGGACTGCTTGCGCACCGTCATGGGGTGTCCTTCGTTTCGAAGACCAGGGCCTCTACCCATGCGGTCTGCCAGTGCTGGTGGAAGTGCTGAACCAGGATGTCGTCACACGCCACGTTGGCCACGGCCGCGAGGGCCATGGCCTGCTCCCGGCTCGAGAGAGCGCGCGGCCCGGCTGCCTCTCCGGAGGCCTCCGGCCCGCCCAGCTTCGCCACGCGCCGCAGGTTCTCCAGCGCGTGCTCGGGCCGGAACCGCAACGTGAGCACGGAGAGGTGCGGCGCGATGGGGGCCGGCTGCGGCTGTCCAGCCGGGAGGGCCCGCCTGGCCTCCGAGGTCCCGAGGCCGGCGTCGACCGTGGCGGTCGCCGCCTGCGCGAGCAGGGTCCTCGGGGGGTACCAGAGGAACAGGCTCGGCAGGAGGTGATCCGCGAGCGAGCTCTGCCCGGCCTCGGGGGCGCTCGCCTTCCTCAGCCGCTGGTCCGACGCGGCCAGCGCCACCCAGTGGGCGAGCGGGGCCTGCTTGCGCGCGATCGCCACGAAGCCGGCCAGCATCGCGCTCGAGGTGAGCAGCCCGTGGTGCGTGCCGTCGAGCGCGCCCGACTCGACGTCGTAGCCGACGTGGAGCAGCTCGGCCTCGGCGTCGTAGAGGAAGGTGAAGTCCATCTCCTCGTGCAGTGCCCGCGCCCGCGCCTCCAGCTCCCCGAGCCGTGCCCTCGGCGCCTCGCCGGAGGCGGCCAGACGCGCCGCGCGCAGGCCGCTCTCGACGAGCAAGAGCGAGGCCGCCATCGCCCCGCTCTCCGCCGTGGAGATGTGCCGCGGGCCCACCGGCCGCCGCTCACGCAGATCGTAGCGCTCGAGGAAGTGCCCGCGGTGGCGCTCGAGGCCCGCGAGGAGGGCGAGGGACTCGTCGAGCCGGGACAGGAGCCCGTCGAGCTTCAGGTAGTCCAGGTGGTACGCGCTCAGGGGGGCCACGAGCGCCAGGGCGAGGTCCGTGGGCGAAGCCTCCGTCCCGCCGTGCGTGGGCTGCCCGCCCGTGGGCGTCCCTTGCTCGTACCAGCTCCAGGCGCTCCGGGCCAGGCCGCGCAGCTGCTCGAGCTCCGAGCCCGGCACCCGCATCGCCTTGGGGGAGGGGCGCTCCCGGAAGGTGGTCACCGCGAGGGCGAGCCACGAGACGAGAAACGGACTGGCCCAGAGCAGTGCTCCGGGGTTGAACACGGCCAGCAGCGCCCCCAGGCCGAGCGACGACATCATGGCGCCCCGCACCTCGGGGAGGGAGAGCAGGGCGAGGCCTCGCGCCTTGTTGCTCGACTGGGCGTGCGTCGTCCAATCCAGCATCCGGCTCCGGTCGAACGCGAGCCGGTACAGGACGCGGAGGGTGGCGTCGAGCACCAGGCTCGTGGCCGGAAGGATGGCCGCGACGTTCACGAGGGCGCTGACGAGGATGCGCGGCAGGAGGATGGCCACCAGGCGCAGGCCAGCGAGGAAGGACTCGGAGCCCCACGCGAGGCGGAACGTGTGGCCCAGGGCGAAGAGGAACGAATGGCGGCACATCCACAGCGACACATAGAGCGTCCACTCCCCCACGCTGCCCACCGGCAGGAACAGCCAGCCGTACGCGAGCACGAGGAGCGAGGAGGGGTAGTGCAGGCCCCGGCAGAGGTCCAACAGCAGCTTCCAGCGATGGAACAGCGACAGGCTGTTCGCCATGCGGCGGCCATCCTGTGCCGGCACCGTCGGAAGCAGCCACGGCAGCAGCTGCCAGTCCCCGCGCAGCCAGCGGTGCCAGATGCGCGCGAAGACCGAGAGATCCTTCGGCGGGCTCTCGAAGATGTGGATGTCGTGGACGAACGCGACGCGCGCGTACATGCCCTCGATCTTGTCGTGGCTCAGGATGGCGTTCTCGGGGAGCCGGCCCTCGAGGCTGCGCGTGAAGGCGGCCACGTCGTAGATGCCCTTGCCGAGGAAGTCCCCATGACCGAAGAGGCGCTGTTGCAGGGCCCACGGCATCTCGGGCTGGGCCCGCTTCTTCTCCCGCGCGATGGACATGGGCCAGCCCCCCGTGGCCAGCCACTGCGAACGGTTTGGCCCCAGCTGGGAGTTGGGCTGGAGGAGCGAATAGCCGGCGATCACCCGCTGGCTGTCCCCGTCGAAGCGCGCCCGGTTCAACGGGTGGTGGCTCGTCGCGACCATCCGGGCGGCGCTGCCGGGGAGCAGGTGCGTGTCCGCGTCGAGCGTGATGACGTAGCGCAGGGTGTGCACCAGCCCGGGCACGGCGCCCGTGTAGCTCGTGTCCCGAGCGCCCAGCACCAGCCGGTTGAACTCGTCGAGCTTTCCGCGCTTGCGCTCCCAGCCCATCCAGCGGCCCGCGACGGGGTTCCACCGCCGCTCGCGGTGGAAATAGAAGAAGCGCGGCTGCTCACGGTACCCATGCCGCTCGTTGAGCTCACGGATGCCACGCTCCAGCTGCTCGAGCATGGCCTGCTCGCCCGGCAGCTCCTTCTCCGGGGCATCGCAGAAGTCCGTCAGCAGCGCGAAGTAGAGCTCGGGCGCGACATTGCCCAGGTAGTTGATCTCCAGCCTCCGCAGCTGGTTCTCGATCTCCGTCGCGCTGGTGACGAGCAGCGGCGTGACGACGATGGTCCGGGTGTCCGGCGTGAGCACCCGCGCGGGCTCCAGCCTCGGCAGTGGCTCCGCCTTGGCCGCGTAGCGCGAGAGCCACGCGTTCACCCGCTCCTGGAAGAACTCGAGGAGCGAGGGCGAGAGGCCGACCAGCACGAACACGCGGTGCGGCACGGGCAGCCCCTGCGACGCGAGCAGCCGCTCCACCCCGATGACCGCGAGCGTCATGAGCACGGCGATGGTGCCGAGATAGGCCCGCTCGCCGTGCTGGCGCAGGAACCGGGAGGCGCGCACCCCTCTGGGGACGAGGCACCCGAGACGGCCCTCGAGCTGGGGCCTCCCCTCCGCGATCAGCTGCGCCCCCACGTGCCGGCCGCGCTCATCTCCCGCCTCGCGCTCCTCACTGAGCCGGAGCGCCTCGCGCGCGACCTCGTGGGGCTCCTTCTTCGACCAGGCCGCCAGCTCCCGGCAGGCCTGCCGGTAGCGCTCGCGCGTGGTCTCGTCCATCGCGGCGTACGCTCCCGCGGGATCTCGTTCGAGGATCAGGTCCAACTCTCGGGTATCGGTCGAGTTCACGGGAGTTTCACGATGTTCTGGAAGTGAGACGTTGACGAGTCTGCCACACCGGCCCCCTGGGGGCGATGGAGGGGGTCCCGGGGGCGGGGTAGCGGCCAGGCAGGTGGGGGAGGTGAAGGGGGCGCATGTGCATGGGGAGGGAGTGGGCTATGCGCGCCGCTTCGCCTCCGCCTCCTCCGAGGCCCGTGCCCGCTCCAGGTACTCCTTCAGCCGTTCGGCCAGTCGCTGGACATGGGGCGCGCGCAGCAGCGAGTAGTGGTCGCCCGCGAGGTCATGGACCTCCACGGCGTCCCCGGCCAGCCGCTTCCAGCTCCGCTCCTGGTCCACCGGATCCTTCCCCGGATCCTCGGAGCGCAACAGGACGATCGGGCCCGCATAGGGCTCCGGGCGGTAGCTCGCATTGGCGCGGAGGTTGCTCGCGAAGACCTCACGCAGGGCGCGCAGCCTGGGCAGCTCCGTGTCCGGAGTCACGGCGGCGCTCTTGCGCCCCTCCTCGAGCAGGTGCTGGAGCTGTTCGTCCGGTTCCATCGCGGCGAGCGACTCGTCCGGCATCACCGGGCCCTCTCCGGAGATGGCCGCGAGATCCCGGGCGAAGAGCGCCGTCATCACGGCGGCGGCCTCCTCGGCTGGGAGCGGTCCCTCGGGATTGCCAGCGTAGCCGTCGATGACCACCAGCAGATCCACCTGCTCACCCTGCCGCTGGAGCTGCTGGGCCATCTCGAGGGCGATGTTGCCACCCATGGACCAGCCCCCCAACAGGTAGGGCCCCCGCGGCTGGACGGCGCGCACCGCCGCCACATGGACCTCCGCCAGCGCTTGGATCGTGTCGAGCGGGGGCTGCTCTCCATCGAGCCCCGGTGCCTGCAGGCCATGGAAGGGCTGGTCCGGCCCCAGGGCGCGTGCCAGCTCCGCGTAGCAGAGGACGCTTCCACCCACCGGGTGCACGCAGAAGAAGGAGCGCTTGCCTTCACCTCGTCCGAGCGGCACCAGCGGGGACCACGGCCTCGGCTCCCGCCGCAGCACGTGCGCGAGGTGCTCGACCGTGGGCTCCTCGAACAGCGCCGCCATGGGCAGGGTGCTGCCGGTGGCCTTCTCGATGCGGCGCACCAACTGCACCGCGAGCAGCGAGTGCCCGCCCAGCTCGAAGAAGTTGCTCTTCGCGCCCAGGGGGCTGAGGCCCAGCAGCTCCTCGAAGATCCGCACGAGCTGCAGCTCCAGCACGTCCCGGGGCGGGACGAAGTCCCCCGTCCCCAGCTGCGCACCCTCCGGAGACGGCAGGGCCTTGCGATCCACCTTGCCATGGGACGTCAGCGGCAGCGCCTCCAGCGGCACGAGCGCGGAGGGCACCATGAACTGCGGGAGCGTCCGTGCCGCCCAGGCCCGGAGCTCGCCCGCGTCGGGAACCTGTCCGTCCCGCCCGACGACGTAGGCCACCAGCCGCTTGTCGCCAGGCACGTCCTCACGCACCAGCGCCACGGCCTGCTGCACGGAGGCGTGGGCACGCAGGGCGTTCTCCACCTCGCCCAGCTCGACACGGAAGCCGCGCAGCTTCACCTGCGAGTCGAAGCGTCCGAGGAATTCCAGGCGGCCGTCCTGGAGCAGGCGCACCTTGTCTCCCGTGCGGTAGAGCCGCGCACCGGGCTGGGTGCTGAAGGGGTGGGGGATGAACCTGTCGGCCGTGAGATCGGCTCGGCCCTGGTAGCCACGCGCCAGGCCGGGGCCGGAGACGAAAAGCTCTCCGGGAATGCCCACGGGCACCGGCCGCAGGCGCGCGTCGAGGACGAACACCTGCGTGTTGGGCAGGGGCCGGCCAATGGTGAGGCACTCGGCGGACACCTCGGAGTCGAGCGTGGCGCAGACGGTGACTTCCGTCGGGCCGTACTCGTTGAGGAAGCGGCGGCCCGGCTGCCAGCGCTCGACGATTCGCGCCGTGCACGCCTCTCCCGCGGAGATGACGGTGCGCAGGGTGGGCACCTGCTCGGGCTCCATCTGCTCCAGCACCGCGGGGGTGAGGATGGCGGCGGTGATGCCCTGGGCCTCCATGAGTTGGTGCAGATGGGGACCGGGCAGCAGCTCGTCCCGCGAGGCGAGCACGAGCCGCGCGCCTCCCAGCAACGTGCGGAAGATGTCCGAGACGGAGGTGTCGAAGCTGAAGGCGGCGAACTGCAGGACGCGGTCAGCGGGCGTGAGGGCGTGCGTGCGGATGGAGGCCAGCGCGGTGTTGCACAGGCCCCGGTGGTGCAGCAGCGTGCCCTTGGGCGTGCCGGTGGAGCCCGAGGTGTAGATGACGTAGGCGAGGTTGTCCGGCAGGACGGGCACCTCGGGCGCGTGCTCCGGCTGGGTGGCGATGAGCGTGTCCCACTCCGCGTCCAGCAGGACGAGCAGCTCCCTCTGCACGGGCAGCTCGTCGGCCAGGTGCTCGTGGGTGAGGAGGACGGGGATGCGCGCATCGCGCAGCATGAAGGCCACGCGCTCGGAGGGGTAGGTGGGATCGAGAGGGACGTAGGCGCCGCCGGCCTTGAGGATGCCGAGGATGCCGACCACCATGTCCAGGGAGCGCTCGACACACAGGCCGACGCGCACCTCGGGGCCTACCCCCAGCGACAGCAGGTGCCGGGCGAGCTGGTTGGTGCGCACGTCGAGCTGGCGGTAGGTGAGGGCTGTCTCTCCGAACTGGACGGCGACGGCGTCCGGAGTGCGCTGGGCCTGGGCCTCGAAGAGCTGGTGGGCGCAGACGTCCTGGGGGAAGTCCACGCGGGTGTCGTTCCACTCGACGAGGAGCCGTTGGCGCTCGGCCTGGGTGAGCAGGGGCAGCGAGGACAGGCGCCGCTCGGGCTGCGCGGTGACGGTCTCCAGCAGCACCTGGAGGTGCTCGAACATCCGGCCGATGGTGTCCGCCTCGAACAGGTCCGTGGCGTACTCGCACACGCAGGACAGGCCCCGCGATGTCTCGGTGACCACGAGCGTGAGGTCGAGCTTGGAGACCGTCGCCTCCTCCTCGGTCCCCAGGCCGCGCAGGGTGAGCCCCGGCAGCTCCATCGCTCCCCCCTGGGGAGTCGTCTGGTAGGTCAGCTTCACCTGGAACAGCGGTGCGTGTTGCAGGCTCCGCTCCGGGTTGAGCACGCGGACCAGCTCCTCGAAGGGCAGATCCTGGTGGGCCTGCGCACCGAGCACCACCTCCCGCGTTTGTCCGAGCAGCTCGCGGAAGGAGGGATCCCCCGAGAGGTGGCTGCGCAGGGCGAGCTGGTTGACGAAGAAGCCGATCAACCCCTCGATCTCGGCGTGGTGGCGGTTGGCCACGTCGGTGCCGACGACGAGATCGTCCTGCCCCGAGTAGCGGTGCAGCAGCACCTGGAAGGCCGCCAGGACGAGCATGAAGGGCGTGACGCCCTCGGCCCGGGACATGTCCCGGATCGCCTGGGTGAGCGGCTGGGGCAACATCGCCGAGCGCGTGGCGCCACGGTGCGAGTTCAGCGCTGGCCGGGGATGATCCGTGGGCAGCTCCAGCACCAGCGGCGCATCCGCGAGGTGCTGGCGCCAGTACGCGAGCTGCGCTTCGAGCACCTCGCCCGCGAGCCAGCCCTGCTGCCACGCCGCATAGTCCGCGTACTGCACGGGCAGCTCCGGCAGCGGGGAGGGCTTGCCGGTGGAGAACGCCGCGTACAGCAGCCCCATCTCCCGGATGAGCAGCGCCATCGACCAGCCATCCGAGATGATGTGGTGCATCGTCAACAGCAGTACGTGCTCGCGCTCGCCCAGCCGGAGCAGCCGCGTGCGCAGCAGCGGGCCGCGTGCGAGGTCGAAGGGAACCTGCACCTCCGCGATGGCGAGCCGCCGGGCCTCGGCCTCCCGTTCGCCTTCCGGCACCCCGGTCAAGTCCATCACCGGGAGCGGATGCGGCGCCGCGGGCGAGATGAGCTGGATGGCACCGTCCGGGTCGCCACGGAAGGTGGTCCGCAGCGACTCATGGCGGCGGCTCAGCTCACTGAAGCTCCGCTCCAGCGCGCTCAGGTCGAGCGCCCCTTCCAGGCGGACGACCGTGGGCATGTTGTACGCGGGATTGTTCGGCTCGAGCTGATCCAGGAACCAGAGCCGCTGCTGCGCGAAGGACAGCGGCAGCCGGTTGGTGCGCGGCACCGGCAGCAGCGGGGGGGCCTTGAAGCTCCGGGGTCGCTGGAGGGCCGCGTGGATCCGGGCGCCGAGCGCCGCCACCGTGGGCGCATCGAACAGGTCGCGCAGGGGCAGCTCCACGCCGAAGGTGCTCCGGAGGCGGGAGATGGCCCGGGTGGCGAGCAGGGAATGGCCGCCCAGCTCGAAGAAGTTGTCGTGGACACCGACGCGCTCGAGGCGGAGCACTTCGGCCCAGAGGGAGGCCAGCTTCTGCTCGACCTCATTGCGAGGGGCGACGAACTGCTGGGCCAGCTCGGGGCGGGAGTCCGGGGAGGGCAGGGCCTTGCGGTCCACCTTGCCGTGGCTGGTGAGGGGAAGGGAGGCCAGGTGCACGAAGGCGGAGGGCACCATGTACTCGGGCAGCCGCTGCTTGAGGAAGGCACGCAGGGACTCGGAGCCGAGGGCCTCGCCGGTGACGTAGGCGACCAGACGCTTGAGGCCGGGAGAGTCCTCACGGGCGATGACGACGGCCTCACGCACGGAGGCGTGGGAGAGGAGGGCGGATTCGACTTCGGCCAACTCCACGCGGAAGCCGCGCACCTTCACCTGATTGTCGATGCGGCCCAGGAACTCGAGCACGCCGTCCTGGCGGTGACGGGCGAGGTCCCCGGTGCGGTACATGCGGGCGCCGGGGGAGGAGCTGAAGGGGTTGGGGAGGAATCGCTCGGCGGTGAGATGGGAGCTGCCCAGGTAGCCACGGGCCAGTCCGTCACCGGCGATGAAGAGCTCACCCGGGACACCCGGAGGCACCGGCTGCAGGTGCCTGTCGAGGATGTACACCTGGGTATTGCCGATGGGGGTGCCGATGGGGACGGAGGTGCCCGGCTGGGAGGGCTCCGTCATGCGGAAGCAGGAGGCGAAGAGGGTGCTCTCGGTGGGGCCGTAGCAGGCCGTCACCGGAATGCGCAGCACTTCCAGGACACGCTGGACGTGGGGAGCGGAGACGACGTCGCCGCCGGTGAGGAGCTGCTTCACCGGGCGAAGGCCCTCGAGGTGGGCGTCCACCATCTGGGTGAAGAGGCCGGAGGTGAGGTGGAGGGTGGTGACGCTGTGACGGGAGAGGACGTCGGCGAGCTCCCGCACGTCACCCGGGGCGTGGGGAGGGAAGAGGACGAGGCGGGCGCCGTTGAGCAGGGGGCCCCAGACTTCGAGCGTGGAGGCGTCGAAGGAGATGGGGGCGAGGAGCAGGAAGGAGTGCTCGGGGGAGAGGTGGGCGTAGTGGACGCCGCGGACGGTGCGCAGCACGGAGCGGTGCTCGATGCAGACGCCCTTGGGCCTGCCGGTGGAGCCGGAGGTGAAGTCGATATAGGACAGGTGCTGGGGGAGCACGCCGGAGCGCACGGGGGAGGTGGGCTCGCGGCAGAGGGCCTCGTGCACCTCGTCGAGCAGGACGCAGGACAGGCCGTCGACGGGCAGAGCGGCCAGCAGCGAGCGAGTCGTCACCAGTACCTGGGGACGGGAGTCCTCGAGCATGAAGGAAAGGCGCTCGCGGGGGTAGGAGGAGTCCAGGGGGACGTAGGCGCCGCCAGCCTTGAGGATGCCCAGCAGGGAGACGATGAGCTCCAGGGAGCGCTCGAGGCACAGAGCGACGCGAGCGTCGGGGCCGACGCCCAGGCGGCGCAGGTAATGGGCGAGCTGGTTGGAGCGCTCGTCCAGCTGGCGGTAGGTGAGGTGCTGCGAGCCGAACTCGACGGCCACGGAGTCCGGGCGCAGGGCTACCTGGGACTCGAACAGCTCGTGGATGCAGGAGTCCTGGGGGTAGTCGGAAGCAGTGGCGTTCCACTCCACCAGCACCCGCTGGCGCTCCTCCGCCGTCAGCAGCGAGACCTCGGACAGCCGCCGCTCGGGCCGGACGATCACGTCCGCCAGCGCCGCCGACCAGTGGCGCAGCAGCTTCTCGATGGTGGCGCCATCGTAGCGCTGGGTGTCGTACGTCAGATGCAACCCCAGCGTCGGCTGCAGCGTGACGGCCGCGTCCAGCGGGAAGTTGTTGTGCTCGAACGTCTCGATGTCGCGGATGTCGAAGCTGGAGCCGCGCTCGCGCACGGCACCGTCCACCGGGTAGTTCTCGAAGACGAGCAGGCTGTCGAACAGCGACGTGCCGCGCGGCAGGCCACTCCAGCCCTGGATCTGCAGCAGCGGCGTGTACTCGTACGGGCTTCGCTCGGTCTGCTGGGCCTGGAGCCGCTGGAGCCACGGGAGGATCGCCTCATCCTCGGAGAGCTGGACGCGCACGGGCACCGAGTTGATGAACAGGCCGATCATCTGCTCGATGCCGGGCAGCTCGGGCGGCCGGCCGGAGACGATGGTCCCGAAGACCACGTCGGACTCGCCAGCGTAGCGGCCGAGCAGCAGTCCCCAGGTCCCCTGCACCAGCGTGTTCAACGTGAGCTGGTGCTGGCGGGCGAAGGCCTGGAGCGCGGCGGTCTCCGCGGGTGTCAGGAACAGCTTGCGGCGATCCTTGTTCTGGGCCTGGCTGCCAGCGCTCACGGCTCGGGCGGCGGGCAGGGGCGTGGACGTGGTGACGCCGTGCAGCGTCTGGCGCCAGTACGCCTCGGCGCGATCGATCGGCTGCTGCTGGAGCCACTCGATGTAGTCGCGGAAGGGCGGAACCCGGCTCGCGCGCTGCCGGCCCGCGCGGAGGTCCTCGTAGCGGGCGAACAGCTCATTGAGCACCAGGCCGATGCTCCACCCGTCCATCATCAGGTGGTGATGGCTCCAGACGAACTGGAGCACGTTCTCGTCCAGCCGCATCACCGCCAGCCGCATCAGGGGCGGGCGGCGCAGGTCGAAGCCACGGGAGCGATCCGCGGCGATGTAGGCGGCGAGCTTCTGCTGCTGCTCGGCCTGGGTGAGGCCACGCCAGTCGTGCTCCTCATAGGGCAGCACCGCGCGCGGGTACACGACCTGGAGGGGCTCGGGCAGCTCCTCCCAGAAGAAACCGGTGCTCAGGATGGGGTGCTGCTCCACCAGCACGTCCCACGCCCGATGGAAGGCGGTCAGATCGATGGGCGAGTGGAACGTCCACGAGAGCTGCTCGAAGTAGAAGCCCGCCGAGGGCGCGAGCAGTGAGTGGAAGAGCATTCCCTGCTGCAAGGGGGAGAGCGGGTAGATGTCCTCGATGGGGGTGGCCGGGGGCAGGAGGCGCTCGAGCGTCTCCGGGGAGAGCCGGGCGAGGGGGAAATCGGCCGGGGTGTAGCGGAGCGCGTCGGGGGCGGTCCGCCCGGAGATGAGCGCCCGCAGCGAGGCGACGAAGGCGCTGATGAGGCCCTGGAGGGTGGACTCGGTGTGCAGCTCGTGGCTGTACGCGAAGGAGAGGCGGAGCTGGCTGTCGATGACGACGGCGCTGACCTCGAGGAGGTGGCTCCGATCGGCGCCCGGGGCACGCTCGGGGCCGGCCGACTCGCGGGCCAGTCCGAAGACCGGCGAGCTGTTGGCGGCGGCGTCCATCTGCCCCAGGTAGTTGAAGGCCACCTGGGCCTTGGGGAGGGCGCTCAGCTTCTGGACCACCTCCTGCCGGCCCAGGGTGCGGAGCAGGCCATGGCCCAGGCCGCGGCCGGGGAGCTGGCGCAGCCCATCGCGCACGGCCCGGAGCGCATCCCCCGGGCTGGCCGAGGACGGCAGCTCCAGCAGCACCGGGGTGACGGAGGTGAACCAGCCCACGGTCCGGGACAGGTCCACGTCCTCGAAGAGATCCTCGCGCCCGTGGCCCTCCAGGTCCACCAGCAGGCGGGGCTCGCCGGTCCACGTGGCGCAGGCCTGGGCCAGCGCCGTCAGCAGCACGTCGTTGATGCGCGCCCGGTAGGCGGCGGGCACCTCCTGCAACAGCAGGCGCGTCTCCGCGGCACCGAGGGACGCCGCCACCATGCGCGCGGAGGTGAGGGCGTTGGAGCCCCCCGGCCGGTCGACGGGCAGGGGCCGCACCTGCTGGCGGGCCTCGGAGAGCCAGTAGGGCAGCTCCGCCTCCAGCGCCTCGGACTTCGCGTGCGCCTCGAGCCGCTCGGCCCAGGCCTTGAAGGACGTCGTCTTGAGCGGCAGCGCGGGCTCACGGCCCTGGCTCAGGGCCCGGTACGAAGTGTCCAGGTCCTCCATCAGCGTGCGCCAGGAGACGGTGTCCACCACGAGGTGGTGGGCGACGAGCAGCAGCCGCCCGGTCCGCTGGGGGCCCCGGTGGAAGAGCGCCGCGCGCAGCAGCAACCCCTCGGACAGCTCGAAGCTGCCCTGGACCCTGGCGGCCTCCGCCTCGAGCGCCGCGGCCTGCCCGGCTTCCGGCACGGCGGAGAGATCGACTTGAAGGACGGACGCGCTCCGCTCCAGCCCGGCGTTCTCCTGCCGCCAGCCGCCCTCCTCCTGGAGGAAGCGCATGCGCAGGGCGTCATGGTGCTGCACCAGCTTGCGCAGGGCCCGCTCCAGCAGCGCGGCGTCCACGGGCTCGCGCGTCTCCAGCAGCACCGACTGGTTGAAGTGGTGCGGTTTCGGGAGGCCCGACTCGAGGAAGGCCCGCTGGATGGGCGTCAGCGGGACGGGCCCCACCACCAGCCCCTGCTCGCTCTGGATGGCCTTGGCCGCCATCGCCAGCGGGGCCAGCTCGGCGACCGTCTGCCGCTGGAAGAGCTGCTTGGGACTCAGGTGCAGGCCCACCTGCCGGGCGCGGGAGATGACCTGCAGGCTGGAGATGGAGTCACCCCCCAGCTCGAAGAAGTTGTCGTGGATGCCCACGCGCTGGAGCCCGAGCACCTGCGCCCAGATGGCGGCCAGCTTCTGCTCGGCCTCGTCGCGCGGAGCGACGAAGGCCTGCTTCAGCTCCGGGCGCGCGTCCGGAGCGGGCAGGGCCTTGCGGTCCACCTTGCCACTGGACGTCAGGGGCAGCGCGGCCAGGGGGACGAAGGCGGCGGGCACCAGCTGCTCGGGCAGCCGCTCCTTGAGGAAGGCACGCAGCGCCTCGGAGCCGAGGGCCTGGGCGTCGCCGGTGACGTAGGCCACCAGCCGCTTGTGGCCGGGCACGTCCTCGCGCGCCACCACCACCGCCTCGCGCACCGCGGGGTTCTGGAGCAGGGCTGCTTCGATCTCGCCCGGCTCGATGCGCACGCCGCGCACCTTCACCTGCGCGTCGGCCCGGCCGAGGAACTCCAATTGTCCATCCGGGAGGAAGCGGACGCGGTCCCCCGTGCGGTACAGGCGGGCTCCCGGCTCGGTGCCGAAGGGGTGGGGGATGAAACGCTCGGCCGTCAGCTCCGGGCGGCCGAGGTAGCCGCGCGCCACGCCCAGGCCGCCCACGTACAGCTCGCCGGGCACGCCCACCGGCACCGGTTGCAGCAGGCCGTCGAGGACGTACAGCTCCACGTTGGGGAAGGGCCGGCCGACGGTAATGCGCTCGGGCTCCACCGGCCCGCTGATGCTGGCGCAGATGGTGACCTCGGTGGGGCCGTAGGCGTTGAGCAGCGTGCGGCCCTTGCTCCAGCGCCGCGCCACGGCCGGGGGAAGCGCCTCGCCCGCGGAGATGAGGGTCTCGAGCCGGGGCAGGCCCTCCTCGGAGAGCTGCGCCAGCACGGAGGGCGTCAGCGTCACCGCGGTGATGGCCTGCTTCTCCAGCAGCGCGCGCAGGGGGGCGTCCGGTAGCAGCTCGTCACGCGGAGCCAGGACGAGGCAGGCACCGGCCAGGAGGGTGGAGAAGACCTCGCAGACGGAGGCGTCGAAGCCGGGGGAGGCGAACTGGAGGACGCGGCTGCCGGGGTGGAAGCGGTGGGCCTTCACGGCGGCCAGGGCCGTGTTGCACAGGCCGCGGTGGACCAGGAGCGTGCCCTTGGGGGTACCCGTGGAGCCCGAGGTGTAGATGACGTAGGCGAGCGAGTCCCCGGTGGCGCCGGAGTCCGGAGGGGTGCCGGGCTGGAGCGCGATCGCCTGGGCGTCGGCGTCAAGGCACACTTGCCGGATGCCCTCGGGCGGAGCCTCGAGCAGTCCCTGGCGGGTGACGAGCGTCGGGATGCCAGCATCCGCGAGGATGAAGCCCAGCCGTGCCCTCGGGTACGAGGGATCCAGGGGGACGAAGGCGCCACCGGCCTTGAGGATGGCGAGCATCGCCACCACCACGTCCGTCGAGCGCTCCAGACACAGGCCCACGCGCGTCTCGGGGACCACGCCGAGCGAGCGCAGGTGGTTCGCCAGGCGATTGGCCCGCGTGTCCAGCTCGGCGTAGGTGAGGACGTCCTGGCCGAAGGCGACGGCGGGGGCGTGCGGTGTCCGGGCCGCCTGGGCCTCGAAGAGGTGGTGGGCGCATGCCTCGGGCGGCAGCTCCACCTTCGTGTCGTTCCACGAGACGAGGAGCTGCTGGCGCTCGGCCTCGGAGAGCAGCGCGACTTCCCCGAGCCGCTGATCCGGCCGGGCGGCGAGGCCCTCCAGCAGCACCTTCAGGTGCTCCATCATCCGGGCCGCCGTGGAAGCGTCGAAGAGGTCCGTGCTGTAGTCCAGCGTACCGATGAAGCCCTCGGGCCCGTCGGTGAAGGCCAGGCTGAGATCGAACTTCGCCGTCGTGTTCTCCAGCTCCACGCCGCGCAGGGAGAAGCCCGGCTGGGAGACTTGCGGCATCGGCGCGTTCTGCAGGGTGAACAGCACCTGGAACAGCGGCGAGCGGCCCAGCTCCCGCTCCGGATGGAGCGTGTCCACCAGCTTCTCGAAGGGGAGATCCTGGTGGGCATAGGCCTGGACCGTGGTCTCCTTCACCTGCGCGAGCAGCTGGCGGAAGGTGGGCGCCGCCCCGGCCCGGACGCGCAGCACCAGGGTGTTGACGAAGAAGCCGATCAACCCTTCCAGCTCGGCGCGGTTGCGGCCGGCCAGGGGCGTGCCGATGCACAGGTCGTCCTGCCCCGCGTACCGCTGGAGGAGGACTCCGAAGCCCGCGAGCAGCACCATGAACGGGGTGGCGCCCTCCTGCTTGCCGAGCGCCTTGAGGGCTTCCGACAGCTCACGCGGCAGCCGCACGGAGTGGCTCGCGCCGCGGTAGCTCTGCACCGGCGGGCGTGGCCGATCCGTGGGCAGCTCCAGCGTCTGGGGGGCACCCTCGAGCTGCTTCTTCCAGTACGCGAGCTGCGTCTCCAGCACCTCGCCCGCGAGCCACTCGCGCTGCCAGCAGGCGAAGTCCGCGTACTGGAGCGACGGCTCGGGCAGGGGAGAGGGCTGGCCCTGGGAGAACGTGGTGTACAGCATCGCCAGCTCGCGGATCAGCACGCCCATGGACCAGCCGTCCGAGACGATGTGGTGCATCACCAGCACCAGCACGTGCTCCCGCTCGGACAGCTTCACCAGCGTCGCGCGCAGCAGCGGCCCGGACGAGAGCGCGAAGGAGTGCTGCATCTCCCCGGCGGCGAGCTTGCGCGCCTCCGCCTCGCGGCGCTCCGTGGGGACGTCCCGCAGGTCCACCTGCCGCAAGGGCAGTGTGGCGGTCTCCGAGATGACCTGCACCCCCGTGCCGCCTTCCGTGCTCTGGAAGGCCGTCCGGAGGGACTCGTGACGCCGCGCCAGCTCGGCGAAGCACCGCTCCAGCGCGGCCACGTCGAGCACCCCCTCCATCCGGACGGCCGCCGGGAGGTTGTAGGCCGCGCTCCCCGGCTCGAGCTGGTCCAGGAACCACAGCCGCTGCTGCGAGAAGGAGAGCGGAGCGGAGGACGTGCCCTTCGGACGCGGGGAGATGGCCGGCTGCTTCGTCCGCGCGTTCTTCTCGCGCAGCTTCCGCAACAGCTCGTCCTGCTTCTCCGGGGAGAGTGCCGCGATCCGATCGCGAGCCTTGTTGCTCATGGGAGGCTTCCTTGTCGGCTCAGGTGGGCTCGCCGTCTGCTTCCAGGGCGGCCATCAGTTGTTCCAGCTCCTCGTCGTCCACCTGCGACGCCTGCGCATCCATGATCTGGAGCGCGAGCGCGGCGATGGTGGGCTGCGCGAAGAGCCGGCCCAGATCCAGCTCCACCTCGAAGGTGGGGCGGATCCGGGAGACGAGTTGGGTGGCGAGCAGGGAGTGACCCCCCAGCTCGAAGAAGTTGTCGTGGATGCCGATCCGCTCGATGCCCAGCAGCTCGGACCACATCGCCGTGAGCTGCTGCTCCAACTCGCTGCGCGGAGCGACGAAGGGCGTCCCCGCGTCCGGGCGTACACCCTCCGGCACTGGCAGGGCCTTGCGGTCCACCTTGCCACTGGACGTCAGCGGCAACGCGGGCAGGGCGACGAAAGCGGCGGGCACCATGTACTCGGGGAGCTGGTCCTTCAGCGCCGAGCGCAGGCCGGCCGCGTCGACGCCCTGGCCCTCGACCGGGACGACGTAGGCCACCAGCCGCGGCTGGCCCGGCGAGTCCTCGCGGACCAGGACCGTCGCCTCGCGCACCGTGGACTGGCGGGCCAGGGCCGCTTCGATCTCCCCCGGCTCGATGCGGAAGCCGCGCAGCTTCACCTGCTCATCGGCGCGGCCCAGGTACTCCACCTGCCCATCGGCGAGGTAGCGGACGCGGTCCCCCGTCCGGTACAGGCGGGCTCCCGGCTCGGTGCCGAAGGGGTGGGGGATGAACCGCTCGGCCGTCAGCTCCGGGCGGCCGAGATAGCCGCGCGCCAGGCCCATTCCACCCACGTACAGCTCGCCGGGAGCGCCTACTGGCACCGGCTGGAGCTGTCCGTCGAGGACGTACAGCTCCACGTTGGGGAAGGGCCGGCCGATGGTGATGTGCTCGGGCTCCACCGGCCCGCTGATGCTGGCGCAGATGGTGACCTCGGTGGGGCCGTAGGCATTGAGGAGCGTGCGGCCCTTGCTCCAGCGCGCCGCCACCGCCGGGGGGAGCGCTTCGCCCGCGGAGATGAGGGTTTCGAGCCTGGGCAGGCCCTCCTCGGAGAGTTGCGCCAGCACGGAGGGCGTCAGCGTCACCGCGGTGATGGCCTGCTTCTCCAGCAGCTCGCGCAGGGGGAGATCCGGCAACAGCTCGTCACGCGAAGCGAGGACGAGGCAGGCACCGGCCAGCAAGGTGGAGAAGACCTCGCAGACGGAGGCGTCGAAGCCGGGGGAGGCGAACTGGAGGACGCGGCTGCCGGGGTGGAAGCGGTGGGCCTTCACGGCGGCCAGGGC
>DASQMW010000164.1:0-11356 GCA_035645295.1 Archangium sp. | reverse complement strand
GCAGCTGAGCTACCAGGGGTACGTGGCCTTTGCGTTGAAGCATGGCAAGCCGGGGGTGGACTTCGCCCAGGCCTTCCTCGCCTTCTGGTGGGAGGTGGCGGGGTGGGCGCTGAGGCAGCCGGGCCTCTTCAACTTCACCTTTCTGCACTGGCACGCGCACGAGTACGGGCCGCACTCACCGCCGGCCCCCGGGCCTCGGGTGGCGGGGGCCCTGATTGCGCAGCAGTCGAATGGGGGCGCGACGCGGGCCTTGGTGCGCGAGGTGCAGGAGAAGGGCGAGAGAGAGGGGGCGCTGGCCCCCGGCGGCGCCCAGGTAGGGGAGGGGCTGGTGTGGGGAGCGCTGGTGGAGTTGGCGCGCACGGCGGCGCAGGGGGGCGCTCGAGTGGGAGAAGCCGAGGTGCTCGCCTCGGCGCGGGCCCTCTGGCGAGCCCTGGCGCGCGAAGGGGATGCCGGGCCGCGAGGCTCTGGCACTCCTTCCCCAGGTGAAGACACCAGGCCGCGAGGCACCGGCGCACCTTCCCCAGGTGAAGACACCGGGCCTCGTAGCACCGGCACACCTTCCCCAAGTGAAGACTCCACACTGCGTCGCACCAGCACACCTTCCTCAGGCGAGGACTCCACGCCTCGTGGCACCAGCACACCTTGCTCAGGCGAAGACTCCACGCCTCGTGGCACCAGCACACCTTTCCCAGTCGGAGACGCCGAGCCGCGTGGCATCGGCACACCTTCACCAGATGAAAACACCGGCCCGAGAAACGCTGGCACTCCTCGCCCGGGCGGAGACGCGGGCCCCAAAGGCACTGGCACTTCTTCCCCTGGAAAAGACGCTGGCCCCGAAGGCACTGGCACGCCCTTCCCTGGAGAAGACGCCGGGCCGCGAGGCATCGGGACTCCTTCCCGAGGCAGCGACGTGCCGCCCCCCGAGACATCTGGCAGCCTCGCGGCTGCCCCCTCGACCGAGGTGAAGGCCTCACCGGTGGTCGACTCGCGGCCTGGGCGCGATGCAGACGAAGGACTCCAGCGGCTGGGCAAGGAGTCGGTGACCGACTCGCATCCGGCACAGAGAGCCTCGACCTCCGTCGAGGCACGTGCTTTGCCGACGGCGCGTGCTGCTTCCTTGGTTCGCACCCCAACGCCTTCCGCATCAGACTCGACTCTCGCCATTTCGGGAGTCCCAGAGGGAGGTCGCGTCGCTGACGTGGCAACCTCCCGGAGGCAGACCGAGAGAGTCGGTCAAGAATGGCGAAAGTCGAGTCTGAGCGGGGCCCGGCTACTCCTTCTTCTCCGTGGCGCCCTCCGCCTCGGGGGGCAGGTTCAGGTCGACGGCCTGTCGCTGGGGCGGCATGAACGGCTCGGGGCGCGGGGCGGGGCGGGTGTAGAGCTTGTCGGTGCCCGCCCGGACGTCCCGGCCCTGCTGCTGCATGGCGAAGCGGTCGCGGTCTCGCTGGCGGATGTCCTCCTCCACCTCCGCCACGCGCGCCGGGTTCAGCCCCATCCCCACCAGCGCGGCACGCCCGAAGGCGATGGCGCTCTCGAAGGTCTCCCGAAGCTGGTAGTGCGCGCCGTGCTCCAGCAGTTCCAGCGCATGTCCGCGGTCATACGCGCGCACGTACACCTCCGCGAGCGGGAAGGTCGTCCGGCACAGCTGCACGATGCGGGTGGCGGCATCCTTGTTCTCCACGCACACGCAGATGAGCCGCGCCCGGTCCGCGCCTGCCGCCCGCAGCACGTCCAGCCGCGTGCCGTCGCCGTAGTAGACCTTGAAGCCGAAGCGCTCGGAGGCCTCAATCATCTCCACGGCGATGTCGATGGTGGTGACGTCCACGCCCTCGGCCAGCAGCAACTGGCTGACAATCTGCCCGAAGCGCCCGAAGCCGATGATGAGCACCGAGCCGCGCACCCCGTCGAAGTGCTCCTGCCGCTCGGGAGCGGCGCGCGCGCGGGTGAGCCGGGGGGCGAGCACCGTCAGCAGCGGCGTGAGCGCCATGGTGAGCGTCACGAGCGCGACGAGCAGCGTGGCCTGCTCCTGCGCCATGACTCCGGCCGCCACCGCGGTGGAGAACAGGACGAAGCCGAACTCGCCGCCCTGGGGTAGCAGCAGCGCGGTGCGGATGGAGACCTCGTGGGCGTTGCGCAGCAGCCGCATCAGCCCGTACACCACCGCTGTCTTGATGACGGTGAGGGTGACGAGCGCGCCGAGGATGAGGGGCCAGTTGCGCGCGATGACCTTCAGCTCCACCGTCATGCCCACGGTGATGAAGAAGAGGCCGAGCAACAGTCCGCGGAAGGGCTCGATGTCGGCCTCCAGCTCGTGCCGGTAGCTGGACTCCGCGAGCAGCACGCCCGCGAGGAACGCGCCGAGCGCCGCGGACAGCCCGACGTACGTCATCACCGTGGCCGCAGCGATGACCACGAACAGCGCGGCGGCCGTCATCACCTCGTGGGCGCCCGTGCTCGCGAGCACCCGGAAGAAGGGGCTGAGCAGGTAGCGGCCGGTGAGCACCACCGCGGCCACGCCGCCCAGCATCTTCGCCGCGGACAGCCAGACCGACTCGCCTCCCGCCGAGTCCTGCGGGGACAGCAGCGCCACGAGCGCGAGCAGCGGGACGATGGCCAAATCCTGCAACAGCAGGATGGCGAACGCCTTCTGCCCATGAGGCTGCTGCACCTCTCCGCGCTCCCCCAGCAACTGCATGACCAGCGCCGTGGACGACAGCGCCAGGCCCAACCCCGCGATGAGCGAGGCCTGCCAGGGGCGCCCCGCAACGAGGAGCGGGTAGAGCATGGAGAGCAGGCCGGTGAGGACGACCTGCGCCGTGCCGAGCACGAAGATGTCGCGGCGCATGGCCCACAGCCGCGACAGGTTGAGCTCCAGGCCGATGATGAAGAGGAAGAGCACGACGCCGAACTCGGCGACGTGCATCACCGACGCGGATTCGGAGAAGAGCCCGAGCCCGAAGGGGCCGATGACGAGCCCCGCGGCGAGGTAGCCGAGGATGGAGCCGAGGCGCAGCTTGCGGAACAGGGGCACGGCCACGACAGCCGCGCCCAGGAAGATGAGCGCTTGGACGTAGACGGGAGCCTCGGAGCTGGCGGCGGCCATGGGAGCACCTGGGGACGGCGGAGGGCCGGCCTTCCTAGCCCAGGGACGTCGGAAACACGAAGGCCGTGCCCCGGAAACAGCCGGGGCACGACCTCGGGTGAATCGGAGACAGCGGGCACTTCACCGCGCCCGGGGCGTCACGGCGCCTCGGACTTGCGGAGGTCGCCGCTGCGCTTGATGTTCTCCTTCACGGTGTTCTCCGCGTTGCTGCACGCGCCGCCGGCCTTGTCGTCGATGCGGACCGTGCCGTTGGCGACCGCGACGTCACCGTCGCTCACACACTGGC
This sequence comes from Archangium sp., assembly GCA_035645295.1. Classification (GTDB taxonomy): domain Bacteria; phylum Myxococcota; class Myxococcia; order Myxococcales; family Myxococcaceae; genus Archangium. The sequence continues at coordinate 7,967 of DASQMW010000164.1, read as the reverse complement.
CCAGGGGGAGCCCCGTCAGCCATACCGTCGGCTTGAGGAACGCGACGAGCGAGCCGCCCTCCGGCACCTCGACGCCCGTGGAAGACTCGAAGCGCGCGTCCTCGCTGAACTTGAAGCGCATCTCCAGCTTGCGCGGCGTGCCGCCCTGCGTGAAGTCCGCGTGCGCGAGGAAGCTGTAGCCCAGCAGCGGCTCGGTGGCGCCGACCTCGTTGGACTTCGCCTCCTCCAGTCGGAAGTCGATGCGCTTGTACGTGCCCGCGGGAATGCGCAACCCGGACAGGTCCGGCGTCGTCGTGCCTGTCATCAGGTCCACCACGATGGGGCCGGGCACCCGGAGGGTTTTCGCGGCGTCGCTGCCCTTGCACTCGGCACCCGTGAGCAGGCCGCTGACGTCCTCGCACCGGGTGCCCTTGGGCAGGTCCAGACGGATGTCGCGCAGGTGGATGCGCGCCTGGGTGAGGGTGAAGGAAGTGCCGTCGGCGGACTGGAAGACGGTGGAGGGCGCGATCGCGTCGGTCGCTTGAATCCACGCACTGGACAGGACCACCGCGCGGTCATTCGACGTGAAGCGCAGTTGGGCCCCGTCATCCCCACAGGCGGTCAGACCGAGCGCGAGCGAGGACAGGAGCAGGCCACGAAAGGCGGGAATGCGAAGGGTCATGTAGGTACGTGAGACGTGTTGGAGGACGCCCGGACCGCGTCCGTCTGCTGGGAGACCCGTCGCGGAATGGAATGGCCACCGGCGAGGTGGGGGCGCCGCCGCGCATGCGGGTGGCAACCTGCACACCGGGTGGCGGTTGACTGCTCGTCGGGTCCGGGGTGAGCGCGGGACGGGTCGGCGTTATCCTCGGACCGTCACACGGGAGGTTCCTTCCATGTCCAGAGCCCGAGCCGCCGTGCTCGCGCTGGCGCTGCTGGGTGCGCCGGTGCTCGCCGCCTCACCGAGAGTGGAGAGCAAGCGCGTCACCATCGACATCGTTCGCGCGGACATTCACGACGTGCTGCGGATGCTCGCGGACCTGGGCCGGCTGAACCTGGTGGTGGATGAAGAGGTCCAGGGCACGGTGACGCTACGGCTGCGCAACGTGCCGTGGGGGCAGGCGCTGGAAACGGTGCTCTCCTCGCATGGTCTGGGACGCGAGCTGCAGGGCAACGTGATGCGGGTGGCCCCCCTCCGCAAGCTCAAGGACGAGGCCGACCTTCGCGGGAAGCTGAAGCAGGCGCGCCAGGAGGAAGCGCCGCTGCGCACGTACTTCGTCCCGGTGAACTACGCGCTCGCAGCGGACCTGGTGCCGCATGTGAAGGCCCAGCTCTCCCCGCGAGGGAGCGTCAGCGTGGACGCTCGCACCAACACGCTCATCATCACCGACGTGGAACCGGTGGCGCTGCCCTGAGGTGGGGTTCATCCGGGCGCTGACGCGGAGGGGGTGACGCCACGTCTGAGGGGAATCGCCCCTCCGGGCGCCGCCGTGGAGCCGATGGCACTGCCCTGAGGTGGGGGTTCATCCGGGCGCTGACACGGAGGGGGTGACGCCACGTCTGAGGGGGATCGCCCCTCCGGGCGCCGACGTGGAGCCGATGGCTGCCCCAAGGTGGGGTTCATCCGGTTCCGGGCGCTGAGCGGGTGACGCCACCTCGAGGCGAGGACCCTCCGCGCGCCGACATGGAGCGGGTGACACCACGTGGAGGCGCCGTCCTTCATGACGAGGCGTGGCGGCTCACCTGGCGCTTCATTCCCCGTTCTCCGGAAGCTTCCTCGCGCGGTGTCCCGCGTACGCCCTTCGCCTCGCTCGCTCCTGGGCCGCCATGTCATGGGCTCACGTGAGAGGACGGCTGCGGGCCATGGCTCGTTCGCTGGCCTGTCATCCCGGCGCGCGGGAGTGACGCGGTGCCCGCCGCCCTCGCGGTGCCCACGCTCATGGAGAGACGGAGCAATCGAAAAGGAGGCCACCATGGCGAACGAGCGCGAGGAACAGGAGCAGGGGGGGGAGCGACGGGGTGCTGCCCCGGACTTGCGCGCGCAGCGGAGTGAGTCCCGCACCACGCAGACCTACGTCCTCTTCCTGAAGGACCTGGAGAAGAAGGCGAACATCGGCCGTGAGCGAGCGGAGCAGGCGGCGCAGTCCGTGCTGTGCCTGCTCGAACAGCGCCTCATCGGCAACGAGGTGAAGCACCTGGAGGCCCAGCTTCCGCGCAAGGTGCGTGACCTCCTGCAGCGGTGCCCCCGTCACGAGGGCACGGCGCCCAGCAAGTTCAAGTTGGAGCAGTTCCTGACGATGGTGTCCGAGGACCTGGACACCACGCCCAACGAGGCGGAGCGACTCAGCCGCGCCGTCTTCGCCACGGTGCGCGAGCACATCTCCGAGGGCGAGGCCGACGACGTCATGGGCCAGCTCCCCGCGGACCTGCGCGCGCTGTGGGCACGTGAGACCTGAGGCCCGTCCCCCCCAACCGAAAGAAGGAGCCGCCAGATGAAGTCAGTGATGGATGTGATGACGAAGGACGTGGAAACCATCAACCCCAACGACTCGCTCAGGGACGCCGCGGAAAGGATGCGCACGCTGAACGTGGGCCCGCTGCCCGTGTGTGAGGGCGACACGCTCATGGGCATCATCACCGACCGCGACATCGTGGTACGGGCGGTATCCCAGGGCATGGACCCCAACACCACGCGCGTGTCGGAGGCGATGACCGACGAGGTGGAGTACGTCTACGAGGACGACGACATCACCACGGTGGTGAGCAAGATGAAGGAGGCGCAGGTCCGCCGCATCCTCGTGGTCAACCACGACAAGAAGCTGGTGGGCATCATCGCGCTGGGGGACCTCACGGAAGAGCTGAACACCCAGGAGGCTGGCAAGACGCTGGAGTCCATCTCCGAGCCGTCGCAGCCCGCCACGCACTGACGCGCGGCGAAGCTCCGCATGGCGGGAGCGTTCCCGCCACGCGGCCATGCGCAATCCGGGCCCGGGCTTCGCGGTCGCACCGCGGGGCACCGGGCCCTTCGTGTTTCCGTGACTCCGCGTCTCCGGGCTCCGGGGCTGCGTGGCGCCCCGGTTGCGTATCCGCGTGTCAGTCGCCACAGGGTAGCGGTATAGCCTTCCGCCCTCGGTACGAGCGACGGAGCGGAGGCAACCATGCGGAAGACACCATTGATGCGAAGTGCCCCAAGAGGGTCGGGATTGGGCGGCGTGCTGGGAGTGCTCATGCTGGCCCTGCCGGCCTGGGCGGAGCTGCCGGACTACACGCCGCAGCTCCAGGCGCGGACCAATCTGACGGGGAATGACGCGGGTGCATACAACCTGGAACCGGGAAACCTGCTCGCGGGGGGTCTCCAGGTGCCGCTGACGCTGGACCGACAGCTCGCATTCCGGCTGTCCATCACTCCCGAGGGGCGCAACGCCATGTGGTGGGGCGGGGATGGAATGGGCAGCCGCATCTACCTGCTCCCCGAGCTGGGCGAGGACGCGCGCGCGAGCGACCCCGGCCTCAACTCGCAAGGGGATTTGGCCTTCGCCGTCACGAGGGCGTCGCCGGCGTCCAGCAATGGCATCTACCTGTTCAATGTCTCGACGCCGGGGCAGGTGCGCACCCTCCGCCAGCCCGCTGGCGCGTCTGAATGGTCCAGCCTGTGGCTCAACGAGGCGGGGCAGCTGGGCTTTCGCGCCACCTTTCCCAGCACGGGTCGGGCCTATGTGCTGCTGTCGCCCCGGGACGATGGGAGCTACGCGCTGACCTACCTGGCCAAGGAGAAGGGGGTCGACCCGGAGAATCGCTACCAGTCCCTCTACGCGCCGACGCTCAATGACCGGGGGCAGATGGCGGGCGTGGGGGAAACGGCCGCCTCGAATTCGGAGTACTTCCAGGAGCTGCGTGTCTATGCGCCGGATGGACTCAGCTCTCAGGTCGTGGTGCGGAGCCGGGGGTTGGATGGGTCCTCGCCCGTCTACCGCTTCGAGTCCGTGCAGCCGGCGCTGAACAATCGCGGGCAGGTCGCGTTCCTCGGGAGGGTGAGGAGTGGGAACCAGAATCTGACCACACTGTGGCTGTGGGCGGGCACGGAGCTGAAGGTGCTCGCGCAGAACGGGCAGGGCAGCATCAAGGAGATAGAGCTCTTCCCGCCGGACATGAATGACAGCGGGCTGGTTGTCTTCCGGGCCTTTGACACCGCGAACCTGCGCGCGGTGTGGGTGAGCGATGGACAGGGACTCAAGCGCGTGGTGACGGAGCACGACATTCTCCCCTCCGACCTTGGCCCGGCGCGGGTCGACCAGGAGACGGCGAGCAACCCGGTGTTCGTGGGTGCGCCCCTCATCAATGCCCGGGGAGATGTCACCTTCGTCGCGGGCCTGACGCCTCCAGAGAACACCCAGGAGGAGTGGGGCACCGCCATCTATGTCGCGAAGTCCTCGCTCCCTCCGCCGGGTGCGCCGGATGGAGGGACGGACGGAGGCTCAGGGCAGACGGATGCGGGTCCGTGGGATGCTGGTGCGGATGCGGGTCCGTGGGATGCCGGTGCGGATGCGGGTCCGTGGGATGCCGGTCCTGGCACGGAGCCTGACTCGGGAACGGACGCAGGTTCCACTGCGCCGCCGGATGCGAGCACGGATGCAGGCTCGAACGAGCCGCCGGATGCCGGGCAGACGACGGATGCGGGCACCGGGCAGGAGCCCGGAAAAGACACGAGCGGTTGTGGCTGCCAGTCAACGCCAACCTCCGCCGCCTTCTCGGGGCTGCTCCTGGGGCTGGCGCGGTTCCTCTCGGTGCGCCGCCGTGAGGGTTCGCGCCGGAGCTGAGGGACTCACCCGCGCGTAGCGGTGCGCCAGGTCTTCGCGAGGCCCGGCGCACCTCCCGCGTGGCGCCCTCCCCCGCCAGCCCCAGGGCATTCCTGGCCGTCCCCGGCCCGCACCTGCGTGACGGAGGGCGTGGGGACTCCCGGAATCCGCCGCTCCGGTGCTCAGGCTCCGCCGAGCTTCAGCTCCAGCTCGGCCAGCTCGCGCTGCACGGTGGTGTCGGTGGCGCGGAGGCTCTCCACCTTGCGCACCGCGGAGATGACGGTGGAGTGGTCCTTGCCGAAGCGGGCGCCAATCTCCGGGAAGGAGCTCTTCGTCAGCTTGCGGCTGAGGTACATGGCCACCTGCCGCGCGTGGGCCAGCGCCTTGTGACGGCGGTCCTCCTTCAGCGCCTCCACCGTCACCTTGTAGAAGCGGGCCACTTCGCGCTGGATGGCGTCGATGTCCACCGAGCGCTGCGCCGGCAGGATGTCGCGCAGCACTTCCGACGCGAACTCCTCCGTCACCTGCTGGCGCGTGAGGCTGTGCACCGCCGACAGCTTCACCAGCGCCCCCTCCAGCTCGCGCACGTTCTTGTGGATGTGCTTCGCGATGAAGTGCGCCACTGAGTCCGGCAAATCCATCCCCTCGGCCGCCGCCTTCTTCTGGAGGATGGCCACCCGCGTCTCGTACGAGGGCTCGCGGATGTCCGTCAGCAACCCCATGGTGAAGCGGCTGCGCAGCCGCTCCTCCAGGCCGGGAATCTCCGCCGGCACCGTGTCGCTGGTGAGGACAATCGCCTTGCCCATCTCGTACAGCGTGTTGAAGGTGTAGAAGAACTCCTTCTGCGTCTCCTCGCGCTTGCCGAGGAACTGGATGTCGTCGATGAGGAGCACGTCGCACTCCTCGCGGAACTTCCGGCGGAAGTCCCCCATGCGGTGCTCGCGGACGCTCTCCACGTACTCGTTGGTGAACTGCTCGCTGGAGAGGAAGACCACCCGCTGCGACGGGTCCCGCTCCCAGATGTGGTTGCCCACCGCCTGGAGCAGGTGCGTCTTGCCCAGGCCCGTGCCGCCATAGATGTAGAGCGGGTTGTAGGCGTGGCCCGGCTTGTCGGACACCGCCTGGGCCGCCGCGGCGGGGAGCTGGTTGCTGTCCGCCACCACGAAGGTGTCGAAGGTGAAGCGCGCGTTCAGCCGCCCCGGCCGGGCCGAGCTCGCCTTGACTGTGGGTGTGGGTGGAAAGTGGGGGTCGGGCTCCAGACCCTCCACCACCTCATAGGCGATGGCGACGAGCCCCTCCCCCTGCCGCGCCAGCTGCGCATCCAGCATGGGACGGTAGTGGTCATCCACCCAGTCGCGGAAGAAGCGATCCGGCACCCCCATGACGAGCGCCCCGTCGCGGATCTCCAGCGGGCGCATCCGCTCCAGCCATCTCAGGGCGTAGTCGAACTTCTCCCGGCGGATCTGTTCGAGCATCCGAGCCCAGACAATTCCGGCACTTGGAAGGGGCGACGTGGCGTGAGCAAGGGCGTTCAAGTGTGTCTCGACCGTGTAAAGCGGGGGCCTGCGAGCGTTCGGCGGTGCTAACAGACGCTCCCAGGTCGATCAAGGAACCGGCCCAACGCGGTGGATCCGCGCGTGCTTTTCCGGACCCGGGCGAGCGGCAACGGGCATGCCGACCGGACACGGTAGTGGCGCCCCCGACCCCGCCCCCCAAGCGCTGGGGGGCGGATCATCGACTGGGACTGTCCGTGTTTGGCGCAAAACGACCGGGTTTTGCAGGCCTGAGTGCGGGCATGGGGTGGGTCACACCTCCGTGAACTTCACTCCGGTGGGCTTCACGCGCTCCAGGGCCGCCTTGATGTCCTCGGAAACGATGAGGGCGACATCCCAGCCCCAGGTGCGGAAGACCGTGGCGTCGCCCACCCGCGTGCGGTCGATTCGCATGCCCGCGACGGAGCGATACTGGCCGAGCTTGTCCGGCCGGTCGTCCTCTGGCTTCCAGTACAGCACCTCGCGGGACGCTGTGTCATCGATGCAGCGGATGAGCTTCGTGGCCACGAGGATAAGGTACTGGTCCGGATGGCCCTTGAGGTCCACTGGGATGAGCTGCACCTCGTCGGGGGCCAGCTCCGTGAAGACGGAGGCCACCCTGACGTGGACGATGGGCGTCGCGCCCACGCCCGCGATGGAGAAGTCCAACGGTCTGCCCGGTTCATCGATGGGGATGCTCAGACGACCCTCGGCAGGGATGGGCCGCCCCGCCGTATACATCCAGGGGTCTTCCACCTCCTGGCCGCTCTCGTCCAAGGGGTCTCCCAGATACCAGGTCCCGGCCTGCTTGTTCTCGGTCAGCTTGAAGTAGCGACTTGGCATCGCGGACTCTCTGCCTCACTTGCCCCGTGTCAGGAACCTGTTGATTTCCGTCCCCTGGATAACGGCTTCCTCGGCCAGCTTGCGGAGTTCGGTTGTCAGAGCCTTGCGGCACACCATCACGGTGCGGCAGTTGGCTGTCGCTCCTCTCAGCCGCTCGTGGATCCGCTCAGGGTACTCCTGTGGGTGGGGCCCCTGAAACCGGGTAACTCCCTGGTCACTCCGCTCTTCTCCTGTCACTTCCTGCGCGGAGCCCAGGCCCGTGGCGTGTGTCCGCATGCCACGGGCCGTCCTTTCCCCTCCACCCCGCGCACCCCGAGGGCCCTCCCTCCCGGCTCCGCCCTCCCGGTGCTCCGTTCTACCCCAGCGGCCTGCGTCTGGCTCGAACCCGGCCGTCACGTCGGCGTACCCCCGGCGGCTCTCGCGCGTCATCCCCCAGGTCCCGGCTCTCGACCTCGCCGCCCTGGCTGAGGGAGAACCCGCTCCGGCCGGGGCACTGCGCCTCATTCAGTGCGCCTCATCTGGCGCCCTCCGCAATCATTCTGCGTGCGCGGTAACAGAACGGTTACGATTTTTAAATTGTGCGGCTGAACCCTATTGACTTCCAATCAGGTGGATGGGAATTCGAACGTCGGGTTGCTGACGCTCTGTCGCGGGCAATCTCATGAGGGGGGATTCGTGTTGCGACGTTCAGGGATGGCGGTGGTGCTGTTGTGGATGGCTGTTGGCTGTGGGGATGTGCGCCCGCCTGAAGCGGCCCCTTCGAGTGCGCCGCCTGTTCTGACCGAGCACCGGCCTCGCAGGGACGCACACCCCACCA
>DASQMW010000163.1:0-21527 GCA_035645295.1 Archangium sp. | reverse complement strand
CAAGGGGTATGGGGACGAGGGCGAGGAGGCGGCGGTGCGTTTCCTGGAGGCACGGGGCTACCGGGTGCGCGCGCGCAACTTCTCCTGCCGCTACGGGGAGCTGGACGTGGTGGCCGAGCACGGGGACACCGTGTGTTTCGTGGAGGTGCGGATGCGCTCCACGGCGGTGTGGGGAGACCCTTCCCACACGGTGTCCTTCGCCAAGCAGCGCAAGGTGGTGAAGGCCGCGTTGCATTACCTCCTGGCCCACCGGCTGCGGGACAGGATGATCCGTTTCGATGTCATCTCGGTGGTGGGCCGTGGCGAGCACGCGACGGTGGAGCACCTGCCGGGCGCCTTCGACGCGGGTATGTGAGGAACGGATATGCCTGGGACGCTCTATCTGGTGGCCACGCCCATCGGGAATCTGGGGGACATCTCCACGCGCGCCCTGGAGACGCTGCGGGCGGTGTCCTTCGTGGCCTGTGAGGACACGCGGCACTCGCGCGTGTTGTTGGACCACTTCGGCATCTCCGCGGACACGGTGAGCCTGCCGGCTTTCGCCGAGGGCCAGCGTGCCGGCCGCATCCTGGACCGGCTCGAGGCCGGGGAAGACTGCGCGCTGGTGACGGACGCGGGCAGCCCGGGGATCAGCGATCCCGGGGAGAAGCTGGTGGCCGAGGCCATCGAGCGCGGAGTGAAGGTGGTGCCCATACCGGGGGCCACGGCACTGGTGGCGGCGCTGAGCGCCTCGGGGCTGCCCACCGGGCGCTTCCACTTCCTGGGCTTCCTGCCGCGCAAGGGCCCGGAGCGCCAGGCCATGTTGGAGGAGGTGGCGCCGCTATCGGCCACGGTGGGGATCTACGAGTCCCCGCGCCGGCTGGCGGAGACGCTGACGGACTTGAAGGACGCGCTGGGGGACCGGCGCGCGGTGGTGGCGCGGGAACTGACCAAGGTGCACGAAGAGTTCGTGCGCGGCACGCTGTCCGAGCTGGCCGGGCGCTACGCGGCGGAGGAGCCCCGGGGCGAGGTGGTGGTGCTGGTGGAGGGGCGCACCGGAGAGCGGCGCTGGTCCGAGGAGGAGCTGCAGCGGGCGCTGGAGGAGGGGCTCGGGCGAGGGGAGAAGCTCAAGGCGCTCAGCACCGAGCTGGCCCGGCGTGCCGGTTGGTCCGGACAGGACGTGTACCGGCTGGGGCTCGGGCTCAAGAAGCGGTGAACCTCAGCAGGAGAACCCACTCCTCACCAACATCCCCTCGCCCTCCGGGAGCGGGTCAGGGTGAGGGTGCGTGAACCCCGGGTTCCTCCCCGTGAGACGGGGACTCGGGGTGAGGGGCAACCCGGGAGCCGAGATACCCTCACCCCGTCCCTCTCCCGAGGGGAGAGGGGAAATGGAGACCCCTAGAACCGCAGGGTGGCGCTCACGTCCAGCCGGAAGTCCTTGCTCTCGGTGGCGTGGAAGCGCCGCGAGACGAAGTCCGTGCGGTAGTCGAAGTTGGGGTTGAGCTCCGTCGGGTTCGCCGTGATGTCCACCGAGCCATTCCCGTCCAGGTCCTTGCCGATCTTCTCATCGGTGAGGACGTGGTCGGTGTTGTACAGGTACATGCCCGAGCCCCGGACAGACAGGATGTCGGAGAGCTGGGCCGTCAGGGCGAACTGGCCGCCGATCTGGATGTAGTCCCCGGTGGCGAGCAGCTTGCGCAGCGCGCCGCTCAGCTCGTTGTAATAGCGGCCCTCGGACACGTAGTTGCTGATGGCGCGCAGGTCCATCTTGAACTTGCGCGTGGGCTGCTCCAGCACCTGGAACTCGGAGCCGAACATCACGCCGGCCACGTGCGGCGCCTGGATGCCCGTCTCCTTGCGATTCCACCCATTGAAGCCGCAGTTCTGCGGGTGGCCGAGGTTCGGCGGCTCCACGTTGCGGTTGTCGCAGTTGGACCAGGCACCCGGGCCGCGGACGGGGATGGTGTAGTGCGCCCGGAAGTACGGCTCCGCCAAGCCAATCTGCCGCGAGAGCGCCGTGTACACCGTGTACTTGTGCACCCGGTCACCGATGGCCCGGCCTCGATTCTCCGGGGTCGTCACATCCACGGTCGGATCGAGCCGCGGGGCCGTGGGCGCCTCGTAGTCCAGGCCCACCACCCACGTGGGCTTCGTCTCGTCCTTGCGCTGGTTGAAGATGGACCACGCGAATCCGAAGCGCGCATTGCCCAGGCCACCGCGGAACGTCTCCAGGTACCCGTTCGCGGGCACGTTGAAGAGCGGCTCGGGGGTGCCAAGCGAGCAGGGCGCGCCCGAGCCCCCGCAGTTGTTGCGCACGAAGTTGTTGGTGATGGTGGAGGTGCCCGGATTCGTGCCCGACACGAACCCCCAGGACTCGTCCTGGAGGAGCACGATGGGCAGCCCGAACGACAGCTCCACGTCCTGGGCGATGCCAAAGGCCACGTCCAGGTTCAGGCGCGTGTCGTAGCTCCTGTACCAGAGCTCGCCCTGGTACTCCCGCGTCCCGCCCGGGGTGGTGGGCAGGGCCTCGCGGACGATCCTCGTGCGCCGCTGCGAGTGCTCGATGCCCACGTCGATGAACATCCCGAATGGATCCTCGTCCTCGAAGGACGAAGCGACTCGGGTGACATCCGCCGCGGTGGCGACGAACGGCGCACCCAGCGTCAGCGCGGCGACTACGGCGCGAAGCCTGGACATCCGACCTCCGGAACCACTCCCTCGGGGGTCGGGGAGAGGGGTCCGCTCGGACCGCCTGCGCCGTCTAACCCCCGGGAAATGTTGAGAAATTGTCCGGGGACGCTAGCCGCCGCAAGCGGGGGTGTCAAGAAAGCGATGGCTTCAGCCGCCGGCAACGGTGGTGCCGAGCAGCCCATCCTGCCGGCGCACCTCGGCGTCGAAGGCCGCGCGCTGGCCCGCCGCGAGCGAGCGCCGGTAGGTGCGGTGGCTCTCGTACGGATCCAACACGCGCTCGTCGCCGGCCTCGAGCTGGTAGTGCAGGTGGGGCGCGAAGGAGCGGCCACTGTTGCCGCTGCGGCCCATCATGGTGCCCACGTTGAAGCGGTCACCCACCTTGAGCGAGCGCGGCAACTCGTCCATGTGCAGGAAGAGGGCGCGGCGGTGCTTGCCACCCACCTCCTCCAGCTCGATGCAGTTGCCGTTGAAGCGGAAGCTCCAGTTCTTGCGGCGGACGATGCCCGTGAAGGGCGCCTTCACCGGAGTGCCCACGGGCGTCTTGAAGTCCACGCCCTTGTGCCGGCGGCCATCGCGCAGCAGCGACGTCACCTGCTCGTAGTCATCCAGGGGCGAGTTCTCCAGGCGCAGCTCCAGCTCCTCGCCACTGGGCAGGTAGTAGCGGGGGTTCTTGTCGCCCTCGGGCTGGAAGCGGTAGGCGCGGTGCGTCTGGCCCGTCTTGTCGCTGGTGAAGCGCACCGCGTACACGAGGGGCTCCTCGTTGGGACGCACCTGGTAGAGGACGTCGAGCGTGTCTCCGCGCCGCAGGTCACCCGGCACGTCCACCCACCACACGAGCGTGCGCGTCACCACCTGGGCGAGCGCGGGGCCCACCTCGGGGCCCGCGGCGGCGGTGACGGCCGTCTCCATGGGTCCATCAATGCGGATGGAGGCGCGGGACAGCCCGGCCGCCGTGAGCGGATCCGTAGGAGCGGCCGCGACCGGAGCAGCGGCTGCGGAAGGGGCAGGGCCGGTGGGGGAAGGAGCGGCGGCGGTGGAGCCGGCCTCGCCGGGACCCTGGGCCACGGGCGCGGTGATGTGCTGCTCGGCCGTGGCGGGGGGCGTCTCCAAGGCGAGCCGTTGCTTCCACCACCACACGCCTCCGGCGCTCAGGCCGAGCAACAAGGAGACGACCATCACCGGACCGGCGGGGCTTTTCTTCGGCTGTGGTCCGAGGGTGGGAAGAGGCGGCCGCATTCAGGCTCCCAGAGTGGGAAAAGGGTTATGGCCGGGACCGAACCGATGGTTTCGCGGCGATATTTCGCCGTCCCGTCACTCGTCGATGGATTCGTCCCGCCCGTCCGGGGGGGTCGTGTCGCGCAGGCCGAATTCCTTCATCTTCGTCTGGAGGGACTTGCGGCTGATCTGCAGCAGCTTGGCTGCTCGCGTGACGTTGCCGCCCGTCTCCTCCAGGGCCTTGGTGATGAGATCCTTCTCGAGCTCGGCCGCCTTCATGCGGACGATGTCCTTGAGGCCTCCTTCGCCCGTCGAGGCCTCCAGGGGAGCGGCCGAGAGAGCGGGCGCTGGCGTGCCGGAGCCCTGGCGGATCGGGTCCGGCAGATCCTTCGCGGTGATGGAGGGCCCGTCGGCGAAGAGCAGCACGCGCTCGATGAGGTTCTCCAGCTCGCGGATGTTGCCGGGCCAGTTGTAGGCCTGCAGCAGTGCCATGGCGTCGTCGGAGATGCTCTCGATCTTCTTGTTGAGCTTGCGGTTGTACTTCTCCACGAAGTGCCCGGCGAGCATGGGGATGTCCGCGCGGCGCTCGCGCAGCGGCGGGAGCACGATGGGCACCACCGCCAGCCGGTAGTACAGGTCCTTGCGGAAGCGCCCGGCTTCAATCTCCGCCTGCAGGTCGCGGTTGGTGGCGGCGATGAGGCGCACGTCCACGTGCGTCGTCTTGATGCCACCCACGCGCTCGAACTCGCCCTCCTGCAGCGCGCGCAGCAGCTTCACCTGCATCTCGACGGGGATCTCTCCAATCTCGTCGAGGAAGAGGGTGCCGCCGTCGGCCAGCTCGAAGCGGCCGGGCTTGGAGGTGACGGCGCCGGTGAAGGCCCCCCGCTCGTAGCCGAACAGCTCGGACTCGAGGAGGTTGTGGGGGATGGCGGCGCAGTTGATCTTGATGAACGGCTTGTCGCGGCGGCTGGATGCACCGTGCAGCGCCGAGGCGATGAGCTCCTTGCCGGTGCCGCTCTCGCCGTTGATCAGGACGGTGGAGGGGGTGTCCGCCACCTTGTCGATGATCTTGAAGACATCCTGGAGCTGCGGCGACTCGCCGATGATGGCGGCGCGGGCCTTGGCGTCGGCGCGCACCGAGCGCTGGGCGACATCGTGCGCCTTGGCGGCCTTGGCGATGACGGCCGAGAGCTCCGCCTGCTCGTAGGGCTTGGTGATGTAGTCGAAGGCGCCGGCCTTGATGGCCTCGACGGCGGAGTCGACGGTGCCGTGCGCGGTGATGATGATGACGGGCACGTCGGGGTTGGCGGCGTTGACGGCGCGCAGGACCTCCATGCCCCCCGCCTTGGGCATGACGAGGTCCGTCACCACGATGTCCGCGCCATTCTTGTGGAACTCGGCGAGCCCCTGCTCGCCATCGGCCGCGACGGTGACGTCGAAGCCGTCACGGCGCAGCATGGCGGCGAGCACCTTGCGCAGGTTCGCCTCGTCGTCGATGACCAGGATCTTCGCCATGGGTTGCTGGCGGGAGCTCTCCGTGGGGCTAACCGCGGTTGGGCGCGGTTTCCAGGGTGCAGATGGAGTCGGGGTGCTTGATGCGGAGGATGAGCGACTCCAGCACGCGGAAGGGGTGGTTCATCCGCGAGGCGCCCAGGTAGGCGGCGACCATGTCCATGGCCACCGCGAGGTCCATGTTCTCGCGGCCGGTGGAGACGACCACGCCCGAGTCACCGCGCAGCCGGTTGGACTGGAAGACGCCGTCCGCGGCGAGCTGGCGGATGGTCTCGATCTCCAGGACGCCCGTCTTCTCGAAGATGCGGTGCAGCATGGAGAAGAGCCGGGGCGAGAGGATGACGGCGTAGGGGCCGTAGTGGCCGGACTCGTTGAGCCGGCGGGTGGCCTCGACGATGGAGAGGTAGCCGGCGCCGGGCGTGCCCCAGTCGCCGAGCGGCACGGTGAGGCGGCCGGTGGCGTTCATCAGCCCCTCGTGGCCGAGCTTGGGGTCCCCGTAGAAGATGAGCTCGTCTTCCTGCTGGGCGCAGAGGGCGGCGGCGCCAGCGGCGGCCGAGACGTCCAGGGGCATGTTGTGCAGGCGCGCGGCCTCGATGTCGCGCCAGTGCAGCAGGAAGTCCTTATAGATGATGGGGATCGTCTTGAACTTGCGCGCGTCGGTGAAGACGGAGGCCGTCTCCTGCTCGCCGACGATGTCCACCGCGCCGGGGCTGACGCCGGTGTACTCGTCATGGGGGACGGTCTGCACGCCGGCACCCAGCGGGCCGTAGATGTCCAGGATGCGACGGCCGACGAGCGAACGGCGGGCGACCTGGATGACGGTCTCGTTGAGGCGAGCCCACTCGTCCTCGCGCAGTGGGTTCTCGGCATGTCCAAGGAAGTCAGGCATGGGGACGCTCCAGGGGAGGTACGGACTCAGCGGCTGCGCCGCAGCGAGCCGACGGTCAAGGGTTGGACGCCCGGGCTGGGCGGCGGGGCGGGCACGCCATACAGCACGCGCTCGGGTTGAACGAGACCAGGAGGCGGTTCCGCCTGGCCGGTGCCATTGCGTCCGCCACGGGCCGGGCCCCGGGGAGCGGGCTCGGACGGGGCCGCCGGTGACGGAGCCGCGGCCGCCGGAGCGGCAGCGGGAGCCGGGGCACGAGCGGGGGCAGGGGACGGCTTGCCCTCGATGGCGCCCTGGAAGTGGCCCGTGGTGACGGGTTTGGCGAAGTGGGCTTCCTGCCCCACGTCGAGGAGGCGCAGCATGTGGACGGCTTCGGCCACGTGCTCCTTCTCCTCGGCGGCGAGGTGCAGGAAGAAGTCGCGCAGCTCCGGGGTGGAGGCGGCGCGGGCATGGGCCTCGTACTCGTTGATGGTCTCCAGTTCGCGCGCCAGGACCTGGCGGACGAGCGCCACATCGGTCGAAAGGTCGTTATCTGGGGAACCGGCCATGGGAGCGCTGACCATCGCGGCCCGCAAGGGGGACGTCAAGCGAAACCATGGTGGCTGGAATTCACGCTTCATGCAGGTGAACGCTCCGCATAGAGTGCCTGCCCTCTTGTGACCGTTCCCCCACCACGCTCCGCACCGTCCCCTGTTCCTGAACCCCGTCCCGTCTCTCCCGGGACGCGTGCCCGAGGCGGAGGCGCGCTGTTCGTCGCGGTGGGCATCTTCGCCTCGCGCTTGATGGGACTGGTGCGCGAGCGTTTCTTCGCGCACTACCTGGGCAACGGCATGTCGGCCGCCGTCTTCAAGGCGGCGCTGCGCATCCCCAACTTCCTGCAGAACCTCTTTGGCGAGGGCGTGCTCTCGGGCTCGTTCATCCCCGTGTACGCGGGGCTGCTGGGGAAGGGGGACACGAAGGAGGCGGACCGGGTCGCGGGCGCGGTGTTCGGGCTGCTCGCGCTGGCCACCAGCGTGATGGTGGCGGTGGGCATGCTCGCCACGCCCTTCTTCGTGGACACCATCGCCCCGGGCTTCGAGGGCGAGGCGCGGACGCTGGCCATCCAACTGGTCCGCATCCTCTTCCCGGGCACGGGCATGCTGGTGCTGTCCGCGTGGTGCCTGGGAGTGCTCAACAGCCACCGGAAGTTCCTCCTGTCGTACCTGGCCCCGGTGGTGTGGAACCTGGCCATTATCGCCACGCTGGTGGCTGCGGGCGTGCGCGGGCTGCCCGAAGAGCGGCTGGTGGAGGTGCTCTCCTATGGAGTGGTGGCGGGCTGCCTGCTGCAATTCGCCGTGCAGGTGCCGTCGGTGCTGCGGGTGCTCGGCGGCTTCCGGCCCACGCTGTCCACGGCCAGCGAGTCCGTGCGCCAGGTGCTGCGCAGCTTCGGCACGGTGGTGATCGGCCGCGGCGTGGTGCAGGTGAGCGCCTACGTGGACACCTCCTATGCCTCGCTCATCGCGGACCGGGCGCTGTCCACGCTGACGTACGCGCAGACCATCTACCTCATCCCGGTGAGCCTCTTCGGCATGTCCATCTCCGCGGCCGAGCTGCCGGAGATGTCGCGCACGGCGGGGGCAGGGGAGGAGGTGGCCACGAAGCTGCGCACGCGCTTGGAGGCGGGAGCGCGCCGCATCGCCTTCTTCGTGGTGCCCTCGGCGGCGGCGCTGCTCTTCATTGGAGACGTGGTGGCGGGCGGACTGCTGCAGACGGGCCGCTTCACCGCCGCGGACACGCGCTACCTCTGGTACCTGCTGATGGGCTCGGCGGTGGGCCTGGTGGCCTCGGCGCTGGGCCGGCTGTACGCCTCGGCCTTTTACGCGCTGAAGGACACCCGGACGCCGCTGCGCTTCGCGGTGGTGCGGGTGAGCCTGGGCGCCGCGGCGGCCTGGTTCCTGGCGCTGCGGCTGCCGGGGCTGGTGGGCCTGCCGGAGCACCTGGGGGCGGTGTTCCTCACGGTGACGAGCGGCATGGTGGCCTGGTTCGAGTCGCAGATGCTGCGGCGGGCGCTCGGGGGACGGATCGGCCACGTGGGGGTGCCCCGGGTGTTGCTGCTCAAACTGTGGAGCGCCGGGCTGGCGGCGGGGCTGACGGGGCTGGGCATCAAGCTGGCCCTGACCCGGGCGCTGGGGACCATGCCCGGGGTGGAGGCGGAGTGGGGTGGCAGCCTGCTCTCCCCGCCACACCTACATCCCATCCTCCTCTTCCTGGCGGTGGTGCTGCCCTTCGGGGCGGTCTACTTCGGGGTGACGGGGGCCCTGGGCATCCCCGAGGCAAAGGCCGTCTTCCAACGCCTCCTCCGCCGCAAACCCGCCCGCTGAGCCCGTGGAGGGCAGGCGGGCAGGCCCGATTCCAGCGGGGGGGGATGGGACAGGCGACATGTCGCGTTATGGAGGGGTTCGGGCGCCCTGGACAGAAGATGACCACATGCGTCTTCCGTCCAAGCACGGCGCGTGTGTAGAGTGCGCCGCCTTTTGACCCAGCATGGGGGTACGGTCTCCCGAGGCTGGATTTCGATTACGTTCAGGAAGGTCCTGGCAGTGAGCGACGAGAAGAACGGTTCCGTTGGTTCTGGTGGCGGTGGCGGTCCTGGGGGATTCGGTCCCAAGAAGCCCAAGGCCACCTTTGGCGATGTGATGCTCGGCATCCCGGCGGGCCGTGGCGGCGAGCGCGAAGAGCGCGGCGGCCGGGACCGCGGGTCGGATCGCCCGCGTGGCGAGAAGGGTGGCGAGCGTGAGGCCCGTCCGGCGAAGCCGGAGGGTGAGGCGGGTGCCCAGCCGCAGCAGGCTGCGCCGCGTGAGGGCGGTGGTCGTGACGACCGCCGTCCGCGCGGTGACCGCGGCGGTGATCGCGGTGGCCGTGGCGGCGACCGGGGTGGCAAGGGGGGCGGCGAGCGCCGTCCCCAGGGCCCCATGGTGGTCGTCAAGCGCGCCTCGGGTGTGGTGGAGACGCGTGGCCCGGTGACTCCGTCGCCGTCGTCCACGGCTCCGGCCGAGCCCGCGGCGGAGGCTTCGGCCCCGGCCGAGACCACCGCTCCGGTGGTTCCGGCCCCCAAGGCTCCTCCCGCGCCGGCGCCCAACCCCGCGCTGTACGAGGAGGTCCCCGAGTCCCAGTCCTTCGCCGAGATGTTCGAGGCGCAGCAGAAGGACGGCGGGATGCCGGCCCGGCGCTCGGTGCGCATTGGCGAGAAGGTGTCGGGCACGATCTTCCAGCTCGGCGCGGACACGGCCTTCGTGACGCTGTCCAACGCCAAGAGCGAGGCGATGATCGAGCTGCGCGAGCTCAAGGACGACGAGGGCGTGCTGCGCTACGGCGTGGGTGACACCATCGAGGCGCACGTCATCGAGGCGGGTGCCCGGGGCATCCTGCTCAGCCGCGCGCTGGCCAAAGGCAGCGCCAACATGGCGATGCTGGCCGAGGCCCGTGCCTCCGGTATGCCGGTGGAGGGCATGGTCCTCTCCGTCAACAAGGGTGGCGTCGAGGTGGCGATTGGCGACGTGCGCGCCTTCTGCCCCATCAGCCAGCTGGACATCCGCTTCGTGGAGAAGCCGGACGCGTTCATCGGCGAGAAGCTCACGTTCCGCGTCACCGAGGTTCGGGATCGCAACGTGGTCCTCTCGCGCCGCTCGCTGCTCGAGGACGAGCAGCGCAAGCTGGCGGCCAAGACGCGCGAGACGCTCGCCGAGGGCAAGGTGGTCAAGGGCAAGGTCACCGGCGTGCGTGACTTCGGCGCCTTCGTGGACCTGGGCGGAGTCGAGGGCATGATCCCCGTCTCCGAGATGTCCTACATGCGCGTGGCCCACCCGAGCGACGTGGTGAAGCAGGGTGACGAGGTCGAGGTGGAGATCCTCCGCATGGAGGCCGCTCAGCCCAACTCGCCCGACAAGGCCAAGCAGAAGGAGCGCATCACGCTCTCCATGCGCGCCCGCCAGGAGGATCCCTTCAAGACGGCGCTCGCGGAGATCAAGGAGGGCGACCGGCTGCAGGGCAAGGTGGTGCGGCTGCAGCCCTTCGGCGCCTTCGTGGAGCTGCGTCCGGGCGTGGATGGCCTGGTGCACATCTCCGCGCTGTCCGAGCGCCGCATCGCGCACCCGCGCGACGTGGTGCAGGTGGGCGACTCCATCTGGGTGCAGGTGGAGAAGATCGAGCCCAACGACAAGCGCATCGGCCTGCGCCGGATCACCGAGGAGGAGGCCCAGCGCCCCGCCGAGGAGCGTCCGGCTCCCGCCGCCGCCGCGCAGGAGAAGAAGCCCGCCGAGCCCGCGGCGCCTCGCCCGAAGGTGGGCCAGGTGGTGGTGGGCAAGGTGGACCGCATCGAGCCCTACGGCGTGTTCCTCGTGTTCCCGGGCGGCAAGGGTCTCATCCCCGCTTCCGAGACGGGCACCGAGCGCGGCACGGATCTGCGCAAGAAGTTCTCGCTCGGCCAGGAGCTGAAGGTGGCCCTCGTGGACATCGACGCCTCCGGCAAGGTTCGCCTCTCCATCACCGCCGCCGAGCGGGCCGAGGAGCGGGCGGAGGTCGAGGCGTGGACGAAGAGCCAGCAGCCTGTGGGCGGCGGCAAGAAGGGACTCGGCACGTTCGCCGATCTGTTCAAGCAGAAGTCGGGGAAGTAATTGCCCGGCGCGCACGGGAGGCGCGGGGAATGCCGCACGCGCCTCCCGGCGTTCGAGGAAAAGTGTTGACGGTACAGGGGGAGGGCGGTACTTAGCCTCCCGCTTCGACGCCGCGGGGTGGAGCAGCCTGGTAGCTCGTCGGGCTCATAACCCGAAGGTCGCAGGTTCAAATCCTGCCCCCGCAACTCAGACAGGCCAGAGACCTTGTCGGAAATAGATGACAAGGTCTCTGGTGTTTGACATAGAGCAGCAAACGATATCGCGGGGTGGAGCAGCCTGGTAGCTCGTCGGGCTCATAACCCGAAGGTCGCAGGTTCAAATCCTGCCCCCGCAACTTCGCAGAAGAAGCCCCGCCCGCGATGAGCTGGCGGGGCTTCTTCGTTTCCGGGCTGCCGCGCGGCGCGGGCCACACCACTCTCGGAGTCACTTGCGCGCAGGTGACGTCTCCGGTGGGGGTGCTTACACTTGGCCCGATGAGCCGAAAGCATGGTGGTCAGAAAGGAAGCGAGCGGACGCTGAGGGCGGAACTCCGGACCCGGTTGGAGTCCTGGCCTCGGGAGCGGCTGCTCGACTTCGCCGTGGAGCAGTTCCTGGCGGATCCGCAGTTGCGGCATGTCCTTGACGAGCCGGTGGGTCCGGGTGGAGCGGATGCGGCCCTGTCTCGGAACTTGCGGCGGGCCATCGACAGGGCCATGCGTGTCCAGTTCGTCGATTGGCGCGAGGTGCCCAGCTACATCGGCCGGTTGGAGCGGTTGCTCGGGGACATCCGCTCCTTCGCCGAGGGCTATCCGGTGGAAGGCGTGGCGGTGCTCCGCTACTTCGTGAAGGCCCTTCCCCAGGTGTTCGACAGCATCGCGGACGAGGACGAGCTGGCGCTCTTCTGTTCGGATCTGGCGAGGGTGGCGCTGGGGCTCGCGGCGAGGGTGGCGGGGGCGGCGCGCGCGGTGGCGGAGGAGCTGCTCGCGGCCTACGTCGCGGATGATTATGGCCGCTTCTCGGAAGTCCCCGAGCTGCTGGTGGAAGCGGAGCTGGCGGCGGACGTGCGGCGGGAGGTGGCCGCGGCGGCCGAGGCGCTCGCCATCCAGGTGACCCGGACGGACAGCCACAAGTCGCGCGAGCTGGGCTCCCTGGCGGCCCGGCTGCGGTAGGGGGCCCTTTGAGACGACGTGGGCGGTGGGCTCCCTCAGCGAGTGGGCAGCTCGCGAGGGTCGATCTCGTCCAGGTTCAGGCGCCGCACGGTTTCCACGAAGCGCTCGGTGGCGATGAGCATCGTTTCGAAGTCGGTCAACCGGAACAGGTCTGTGTGTGTTGGAAGCGATGCCGCATCCAGGAGCGGCTCGTCCGGACGGGGGAAATAGTCGCGTTCACATCTGGCGCATGGAGGGGATCGCTCGGGTGTGCAGTCTGGATGCAGTCGTCCATGTTGCAGGAGCTGCAATTCCACCAACTCCGGGTGAGTCCTCTGCCGGAAGCGCAGCCCCGTGCGAAAGCCGCACAAGCCCCGAACTCCCTCGGCTTGAAGCCGCTCGAGTGCCGTGCGGTGCATCAGTGGCATCCAGGCGTCGTGGAGGAAGAGGGGGCTGAAGGTTCCCGTGGCTGTGCCAACCAGCGGACCGAAAGTCGCGCCTGGGCGCAGTTGCGCTCCTGTCGGTACGAGGGGCCGCACCCGTTCACGCAGCCGGACGAATTCATCGAGAGGCTCCGGTCTGGGCTGTTCGTACTCGCTGCGCGCGGGGAGGGAGGACAGGTCCACGTTCGGGTAGGAGGTTGCGCTGCCGGACCACGTGGCTCCGCATTCAGGGCAGCGTAGTCCGGGAAGGCCCCATTTGTGTGTGGCGTTGATGTTGCCGGTGTAGTGCGACTCCTGGGGACGCCGGAGCCAATAGAACTTCGTCATCGATTCATCTCCCTCCTCGGGCATACGGCACGATGGGACCCGTCAACTCGAAGCGGAAGATGAGCTCGCCTGCATGGCGGTAGATCTCTACTGGCGAGGCGTCAGGGTGGGCATCTCTGAACTGGCTCCATGCTCCATTCCATAAGCCACCATTGGGCCCTCTGCTGTGGATGCGGATGTGGACATGCTCGGGGATGAGAATGGTGAATTGATGGATGTCGGGCACCCCCTGTCGCTGGAACCACGCCTTGAGAGCTTGGGGTAACAGGTGGTGCTTGACCCAGCGCCCCGGGGGCAGGGCAGGTACCGAAGGCTTGGGGTCGAAGTGGCGGTTGAAGCGGAAGGTGAGGACGGGCTCGGTGTTTCGCGGCCATCCTCTGAGTCGGTTCCATCGGCGTGGAGCCGGAGCGCCGCCTGGGATGTAGATGGGCCCGCCGCCCCGGGAGGCTAGCAGTACCTCGTCGTGTGGCACCACCTCCCGGCAACGGAAGAAGCCGCACTCTTCTCCGTCCTCGCGGCACAGCAAGACAAGGCTGCGCTCGTCCTCACAGCCTTCCTCCCAGGAGTCCACCACCTCCAGTGCTTCGTCATTTTGATGGACGGAGGGGAGGGTGGTCGCGCAGGCGGCCAGGAACAGGGCCAGCAGCACCAGCCAGCGTCTCGAGGGGCTCCGCATGCCACGGACTTTAGATTTCCGGCGCGTCGCTCGGTGGAGCGATTGCCTGCTTCGTGGAGAACCACACACCACTGCTTGCCTTACATGCCGCGCTCGCGGTGCTCCTGCAGGTACGCCGCGAAGCCCGCCTTGGACTGGATGCGGAACTCGGGCAGGCGCGCGAGGGCCTCGGGCGCAAAGGCGTACTGCTCGCAGACGAGGCTCGCCCGCAGGGCCCCCTCCGGGCCTCCCGTGAAGGGCTGGACCTCGTGCGTCAGGTCTCCCCGGAAGTGCACCAGCATCCCCGGCTTCGGCTGCACCTCGCCCGACGGCTGCGCTCCACGTGAGAGCACCAACGCGCCTCCCTTCACGCCCTGGGGCACGTTCAGGTAGAGCACGCTCACGTGCTCGGGCGTCGCGCCCGGGACTCCGCTCGGCTCCTGTAGCGTCGCGTCGATGTGCCGGCCCACGCCCCGACCAGGCTCCAGCAGCAGCAGGTTCACGTAGAAGGCGTTCGGCCTCCGCCGCTCCTTGCTCGAGCCGAAGAGCCGCTCCCGCCAGGGCAACAGCCCCCGGGAGCTCGCCGGGTCCATCACCAGTGCCAGGTAGTCCCGGAGGAAGGGGAAGCGCTCCTCCAGCTTCGACCGGCCCGCCTCCGTGAAGATGAGCGCGAAGCCCCGGCTGCTTTGGAACGTCCCCATCAGCGGGCTCCGCGCCACGAAGCGCGAGGAGAGCAGGGCCTCCCGCAGGGCCTCCAGCTTCGCCGCGCTCATGGCGTTGCGGTGGGTGACGAACTCGCTCACGCGCCCGAGCTTACCGGGTCCAGGCCCGGAGCCCCGAGAACGAAGGCGCGGCACCCAGCCGAGCGGGCCCCCTTTTCCTTCGTTGCCCCCGGCACCACATTCAGCCAAGAGCAGGTCACGACCTTCCCGAGTGGTGTGCATGCCCAAGACCCGCGGTCATCAGCTTCCAGAGACTTCAGGCAATACGAGGACGGGGTTCGTCCGGGTACGTGGGGCTCGCGAGCACAACCTGAAGAACGTGGATGTCGAGCTCCCGCGTGACGCCCTCGTCGTCTTCACGGGAGTCTCCGGCTCGGGCAAGTCCTCGCTGGCCTTCGGGACGCTCTACGCGGAGGCGCAGCGGCGGTACTTCGAATCCGTGGCCCCGTACGCGAGGCGTCTGATCGACCAGGCAGGCGTCCCCGAGTTCGATTCGATCGACGGCCTGCCCCCGGCGGTGGCCCTCCAGCAGCACCGCGGCACGCCCACCACGCGCTCCTCGGTGGGCAGCGTGACCACGATCGCCAACTCCTTGCGCCTGCTGTACTCGCGCGCCGGGACCTACCCGCCCGGCCAGCCGCACCTCGACTCCGACGCGTTCTCACCCAATACCCCGGCGGGCGCCTGTCCCAACTGCCATGGGCTGGGCCGGGTCTACGAGGTGACCGAGCGGTCGATGGTGCCGGATGACTCGCTGACCATCCGCGAGCGCGCGATCGCCGCATGGCCTCCCGCGTGGCACGGCCAGAACCTGCGCGACATCCTGGTGACGCTCGGTTACGACGTGGACCGCCCCTGGCGTGAGCTCCCCCAGAAGGATCGAGACTGGATCCTCTTCACAGACGAGCAGCCGACCGTCCCCGTGTACGCGGGCTTCACTCCGGCCGAGACGCGCCGCGCGCTCAAGCGCAAGGAGCCCCCCAGCTACATGGGGACGTTCACCGGCGCCCGGAAGTACGTGCTGCAGACCTTCGCCACGACGCAGAGCGCGCTGATGAAGAAGCGCGTGTCGCAATACATGGTGAGCGGGGAGTGCCGCCTCTGCCAGGGCAAGCGACTGCGCCGCGAGTCCCTGTCCGTCACCTTCGCGGGGCTCGACATCGGCGAGCTCTCCCGGCTGCCGCTGAAGCGCGTCGCCGGCATCCTGCGGCCCGCCGCGGACGGGACGGCCCCTGGTGCGGCGAAGCTCGCGCGGGAGCACCCGGAGAAGGCGCTGGTCACCGAGCGGATCGCCAAGGACCTGCTGGCGCGAATCCAGATCCTCACCGAGCTCGGGCTGGGCTACCTCTCGCTCGAGCGCAGCACCCCGACGCTCTCGCCCGGCGAGCTCCAGCGGCTGCGGCTCGCCACCCAGGTGCGCTCCAACCTGTTCGGTGTGGTGTACGTGCTCGACGAGCCCTCCGCAGGCCTCCATCCGGCGGACACCGAGTCCCTGCTCAAGGCGCTCGATCAGCTCAAGGGCTCGGGAAACTCGCTGTTCGTGGTGGAGCATGAGGTGGACGTGATCCGCCACGCTGACTGGATCGTCGACGTCGGACCGGCCGCGGGCGAGAAGGGCGGGCAGATTCTCTACAACGGTCCGCTCGAAGGGCTCGCCGCCGTGGAGGCGTCCCAGACGCGGCGCTACCTCTTCGAAGCCGAGGCCACGCGTCGCCGCACACCCCGCGCGCCCAAGGGGTGGCTCCGCCTCGAGGGTGTCACCCGCAACAACCTGCATGGCCTCGACGTCGACTTCCCACTGGGCGTCTTCACCTCCGTGACGGGTGTCTCCGGCTCGGGAAAGTCGAGTCTGGTGAGCCAGGTCCTGGTGGAGCTGGTCGCCGAGCAGCTCGGCCATGCGCTCCCCGAGGAGGAAGAGGAGGGGGAGGAGTTGGAGCGCTCCGTCGTGCTCACCATGGGCGGCCGGATTGCCTCGGGGATGGAGGGCATCAAGCGGTTGGTGCGGGTCGATCAGAAGCCCATCGGACGCACCCCTCGATCCAACCTGGCGACCTACACGGGGCTCTTCGACAACGTCCGCAAGCTCTTCGCCGCGACGAAGGCCGCGCGGGCTCGTGGCTTCGACGTCGGACGCTTCTCGTTCAACGTGGCCAAGGGACGCTGCGAAACCTGCGAGGGCGAGGGCTTCGTGAGTGTCGAGCTGCTCTTCCTGCCCAGCGTCTACGCGCCGTGTCCCACGTGTCATGGGGCCCGCTACAACGCGAAGACACTGGAGATTCAGTACCGCGGAAAGAACATCGCCGAGGTGCTGGGGATGACCGTCGATGCGGCCCATGCTTTCTTCGCCGAGGAGCCGCAGGTGCTGCGCTCGCTCGGCGTCCTGCGGGAGGTGGGCCTGGGCTACCTGCGGCTGGGCCAGCCCGCGACCGAGCTCTCCGGCGGCGAGGCCCAGCGCATCAAGCTCGCGACCGAGCTGCAGCGGGTGCAGCGCGGCAACACGCTCTACATCCTGGACGAGCCCACCACGGGACTGCATCCCGCCGACGTGGACAAGCTCATGACGCAGCTCGATGGGCTCGTCGAGGCGGGTAACACCGTCATCCTCGTCGAGCACGACATGCGGGTGGTCGCGGCGAGCGACTGGGTCATCGACATTGGCCCCGGCGCTGGTGACGAGGGAGGCCGGGTGGTGGCAGCCGGAACGCCCGCGGAGGTCGCCGCTTCGTCGAAGAGCCGCACGGCGCCTTTCCTGGCGGAGGTGTTTGGTTGAGCGGGCAGGAGAGAGCTACACCCCGGGCCGCTTACCCTCTTCCAGCATCTCCAGCAGCGCCTTCTCCGCGCAGTGCAGCGCTGGCTTCTCGTGCTGCACCAACTCGTCCACCGATTCGAAGTAGCGCTCCACCACCTGGCCCTTCTCGAACATCGCCAGCACGGAAGGGTAGATGTACGAGTCCCTCGCTACCGCCGGCGTGTTCCCCAGGTGCTCGGAGACCTCCTTCACCGCCGCCACCATCGTCTTCTTCGCCAGCTTCACTCCGTCCTTCGCGGCTTCCTGGCGCACCCGCTCCTTCGCCCGGGCCAGCGCGCACGCGCAGATGAGCGTCCCACCCCACGTGCGGAAGTCCTTCGCGCTGTAGCGCGCCCCCATCACCTCCTGGATGTATTCGTTGATGTGGCGCCGCCTCACGTCCACCACGAACCCATCGTCCAGCACGAACTTGAAGACGTCCCGCCCCGGCAGCTTCAGGCACTCGCGCACCACGCGCGCCACCTGCCGGTCCTTCAGCTCCCGGTGCTGCTGCTTCCCGCTCTTGCCCGGGAAGTCGAAGATGACCGTGTCCCCCTGCACCTTCACGTGCTTCGCCCGCAGCGTCGCCAGCCCGAAGCTCTTGTTCTCGTCCGCGTACTGCTGGCTCCCCGCCCGGATGAAGCACGTCCCCAAGATCCGCAGCAGGCACGCCATCACCTTGTCCCGCCCCAGTCCCGGCTTGCGCAGGTCCGCCGCCACCCGCCGCCGCAGCTTCGGTAACGCCCTCGCGAAGTCGACGACGCGCTTGTACTTCTCCACCTCGCGCTGCTTCGTGAAGGACTCGTGGTAGCGGTACTGCCACCGTCCCGCGCTGTCCTTGCCCATCGCCTGCAGCTTCGACGCCGCCGACGCGCTGATCAGCACGTCCGTCCATGCCGGCGGCAGCTTCAGCGCCTCGATGCGCTCGCGCTCCTTCGCCGGCACCGGCTTCCCGTTCGCCTGCACGTACTGGAAGCCCCTCTGGGGGCTTCCGCGCCGACGGATTCCGTCCTGCCGCAGTCTCTCGATGTGCGTCATGCCCGTGCCATGGCTCCCCGGCCGTGCGCTCCGCGCGCCGTCCTCTGGAATGCCTGTGCAGCCGGACGCACCCCGTCAACGCAGCCCCGGCTCGCCCGCTCGGTGGGGGACCGGGCTGGAAATCGTCGGGAAGGCTTGTCGTAATCCCGCAAGCCTGGACTAGACTCCCAGCCACCTCTCCTCTTGCAGGCCCGATGACCGAGTTCCTCGCAGCCATCCTCGCCTTTCCCACCGTCCTCTTCACCATCCCGCTGGGTGTGGTGGTCGGCTACTGGCTCATCGTCATGGTGGGGGCCGTAGGCGTCGATCTGCTCGATGGTGACATCGGGGACTTCGCCCTGGGCGCCAAGGCGGGCGCGATCGAAGGGGGCGTCAAGGGCGCGGTGGAGGGCGGGGCCAAGGCCGCCGTGGAAGGCGGCGCCAAGGCGGCGATCGAAGGCGGCGCCAAGGCCGGTGCCAGCATCTTCGAGGTGCTCGGCTTCGGCGGCGTCCCGGTGACGGTGTCCGTCAGCTTCGTGGTCTTCCTTTCCTGGCTGACGTCGCTGGCCTTCGCCCGTCCGGCCAAGGAGGCGCTCGGCGCCCTGCCTGGCGCGATCGTCAGCGGCGGCCTCGCCGCGCTGTGCCTCGCCGCGGGTCTGGTACTCGCGGGCCTCGCGGTGCGGCCCCTGCGGCCCATGTTCGCCACGCACCAGGCGCCTCGCCGCTCCGAGCTGATGGGCCGCGTCTGTGTCATCGCCAGCGGCAACGTGGACGGCAAGTTCGGCCAGGCCACCTTCGAGGACGGCGGCGCCGGCCTCGTGCTCAACGTGGTGTGCGACAAGGACAACCAGCTCAAGCGCGGGGAGAAGGCGCTCATCCTCTCGTATGACGCCGCCCGCGACGCCTACGAGGTGGAGCCGGTGGAATGGCTGCTCCCGCAGGAGTTGGAGCACCTGAAGGATCCCCTCACCGCCGCCGCGCTCGTCCGGGACAGGTCTCGCACGCGGTAGCGCATTCTCCTGACTTCTCAATGCCGCGCCGGGGCTGTTAGCGGGGGACTCCGGCTGCGTGATAGGTTCCCCCGGTCTACTCGCTCGGGAATCGCACCGACATGGATCTGCCAATCGTCTTTACTGGTATCGCCGGAGGACTGTTCTTCCTCTTCTGCTCCGCGTTCGTCGTCTCCAGGTTCTACCGTCAGGTGGATCAAGGACGCGCGCTGATCATCAACCCCTTCAAAGGCGAGCCGCTCGTCACCTTCACGGGTTCCATCGTGTGGCCCATCGTCAACCGGGCCGAGGTGATGGACATCTCCCTGAAGACGATCGACATCGATCGCCGTGGCAAGGAAGGGCTCATCTGCCAGGACAACATCCGCGCGGACATCAAGGTCACCTTCTTCGTCCGGGTGAACAAGACGCGCGAGGACGTGCTCAAGGTGGCCCAGTCCATCGGCTGCGAGCGCGCCAGCCACCCGGAGACGCTCGAGAATCTCTTCGAGGCCAAGTTCTCCGAGGCCCTCAAGACGGCCGGCAAGAAGTTCGACTTCAAGGACCTCTACACCGAGCGTGAGGCCATCAAGGACGAGGTCCTCCGCGTCATCGGCAAGGACCTCAACGGCTACATGCTCGAGGACTGCGCCATCGACTTCCTGGAGCAGACCCCCGTCGAGATGCTGGACAAGGACAACATCCTCGACGCCGAGGGCATCCGGAAGATCACCGAGCTCACGTCCGTCCAGAACGTCCAGACGAACGAGTTCCGGCAGAACGAGCGCATGAACATCACCAAGCGCAACGTCGAGTCGGACGAGGCCATCTTCGCCCTCGAGCGCCAGCGCGCCGAGGCCGCCGCCAAGCAGAAGCGCGAGATCGACTCCATCCAGGCCCGGGAGACCGCCGAGGCCGAGCGCGTGAAGGCCGAGGAGTACGCCAAGCAGCAGCTGGCGCGCATCAAGGCCGAGGAAGAGATCCTCATCAACGAGCAGAACAAGCACCGCCAGGTGGAAGTGGCGCAGAAGAACCGCGAGCGCGTGGTGGGCGTGGAGTCCGAGCGCGTCGAGAAGGATCGCGCCCTCGAGGCCATCAACCGCGAGCGCGAGGTGGAGCTGTCGCGCATCGGCAAGGAGAAGCAGCTCGAAGGCGAGAAGAAGGCCATCGCCGACGTGGTGCGCACCCGCATCGCCGTGGAGAAGGGCGTGGCGGAGGAGGAGGAGCGCATCAAGGATCTGCGCGTGAAGGCCGAGGCCACGCGCCGCAAGGACGCGCTGCTCATCACCGCCGAGGCCCAGGCGCAGGAGAAGCTCGTCAAGGACATCAAGGCCGCCGAGGCCAGCAACGAGGTGGCCAAGTACTCCGCCAAGGAGAAGCTCACCCTGGCCGAGGCCGAGCTGCAGGCCTCCGACATGACGGCCAAGGCGAAGATGCGGCTGTCCGAGGGCGTCCAGGCCGAGCAGGCCGCCCACGGCCTGGCCGAGGCGCGCGTGAAGGAGGCCGACGCCCTGGCCACCGAGAAGCAGGGCATGGCCGCGATGCGCGTGAAGGAGGCCGAGGCCGCCGTCATCGAGAAGCAGGGCATGGCCCAGGCCACCGTCCTCAAGGAGCGCGGCCTGGCCGAGGCGTTCTCCGCCAAGGAGCGCGGTCTGGCCGAGGCTTCCGCCACGCGCGAGAAGCTGCTCGCCGAGGCCGCCGGTGAGAAGGAGAAGGGTCTGGCCCACGCGAGCATCGGCGAGGCCGAGGCCATGGTCATCCAGAAGCGCGGCGAGGCCGAGGCCGTCGCCATCCGCGAGAAGCTGCTCGCCGAGGCGAAGTCCATCGAGGAGAAGCTGCTCGCCGAGGCGCGCGGTCTCGCCGAGAAGGCCGAGTCCATGAAGCTGCTCCAGGGCGCCACCCGCGAGCACGAGGAGTTCCGCCTGCGCCTGCAGAAGGAGCGCGACGTGGATCTCGCCAACATCCAGGTGCGCAAGGACATCGCCGAGGCGCAGTCCAGGGTGCTCGCCGAGACCATGGGCCACGCGAAGATCAACATCGTCGGTGGCGACGGCCAGTTCTTCGAGCGCTTCATCAAGGCCATCTCCGTGGGCCAGTCCGTGGACGGCGCGCTCGACCAGAGCGAGACGCTGCGCAAGGCCTTCAGCGGCTACCTCAACGGTGAGAAGGACTTCTCGGCGGACCTCAAGGAGATCCTCTCCAAGCCAGGCCTCACCAGCGACGCGCAGAACCTGGCCATGGCCGCCCTGCTGCACCGCATGGCGCCCAACCCCACCGCCGCCGCCGCCGCCTCCAACCTGAAGTCCCTCGTGGAGTCCGAGCCCGCCCGGGCCACGGTTCACGAGAAGACCCAGGGCTGAGCCCGGCCGTCACGGACGGTCATGTGCCGCGCGGATCCGGTGGTGACACGGTGTCCGCGCGGAGTGGAGTACGGATTTCCGGCACCCTCACCCCGGCCCTCTCCCGAAGGGAGAGGGAGTCGTGTTTCCCCCTCTCCCCTCGGGAGAGGGCGGGGGTGAGGGTG
>DASQMW010000162.1:0-14973 GCA_035645295.1 Archangium sp. | reverse complement strand
GGCGATGAGCTGGTCCTGCAACGAGGTGTCCTCGATGCGAGCGAGCAACTGGCCCTTCTTCACCTGCTGGCCCTGCTCGACGACCATCTCCAGCACGGCGCCCTGGACCTCGGCGCGCATGGTGGCGGCGCGCCGGGCCTGGAGCGTGCCGGAGAGGACAGGTCCGCTGCGCAGCTCCTGCGCATCCACCCGCACCACGTCCTCCGGCCCGAGCACCATCGAGGCCTGCTCCTGGGGCTGCTGCGCCTGCGAGTTCCCTCGATTGCAGCCCGGGAGCGCCCCCAGCGACAGCAAGACGAGGACTGCCCATGCCACGCCCCGGCGTCCCGTACTCATGTGCACCCCTCTCCACCTCCTGACACGCTGCGTAGAGATGTGCACATGCTGGCCCGCCTGCATCTCGTGTCCCCGCCGAGCCTCCCCCTTCGGCTGCTCTCCTCCTGCCTGCCTGCCTGGACGCATCCATCCTCTCCACGACGCGCGCAACGCCTCGCGGGCGCACCCTGGCCCGGGGAGCACCCGGGCGGCCGTGCGGCGGGATGGGATACGCTGCGCGTCCCGTGCGATCCCTCCCCTCGTGCCGCGGCCCGCTTCTCGCCTGCTTCCTCGCCTGTACTTCCGCCCTCGCGGCCGGCCCGCTGCTGCTGGAGGGAGAGGTGCCCACCGAGGGCAGCTACTTCACCGTCCCCTTCGAGGTACCGCCGGGCACCGTGGAGCTGGAGGTCCGCCATGACGACCTCGCCAGCGAGAACATCCTGGACTGGGGCCTGGAGGATCCGGACGGCTTCCGCGGCTACGGCGGCGGCAACGAGGAGCCCGCCATCGTGGGCGAGAAGGCCGCCTCGCGCTCGTACCTCGCCGGTCCCCTGCCCCCGGGCACCTGGAAGGTGACGGTGGGCAAGGCGAAGATCCGCAAGACGCCCGCGCGCTACCGCATCGAGGTGCACCTGCGCACCACGGCCCGGCTCGCGCCCCAGCCCGAGCGCCAGCCCTACCGCCCCGCCAGTGCGCTCTCCGCGCAACCGCGCTGGTACGCGGGCGACTTCCACGTCCACTCGCGCGAGAGCGGTGATGCGAAGGCCCCGCTGGAGGAGCTCGCCCGCTACGCGCGGGGCCAGGGGCTCGACTTCGTCGTCCTCACCGAGCACAACACCACGTCCACGCTCGACTTCCTCGTGGACGCCCAGCCACGCTTCCCGGACCTGCTGCTGGTGCCGGGCGTCGAGTACACCACCTATGCGGGCCATGCGAACGCCATCGGCGCTACCAACTACGTGCCCCCGCGTGTGAACGAGGGCATCACCCTGGAGGAGGCCATTGGCGCCTTCCACCGCCAGGGCGCGCTCTTCTCCATCAACCACCCCACCTACGACGTGGGAGACCTGTGCATCGGCTGCGCGTGGCAGCTCACCGTGCCCCCGGGCGGCGTGGACGCCATCGAAGTGGCCAACGGCGGCTGGGAGAAGCTGGGGCGCTTCTTCTCCGAGGGCGCGCTCGGCTACTGGGACTGGCTCGTCGCGCAGGGGCACCACACCGCGGCGCTCGGCGGCAGTGATGATCATCGCGCCGGGGTGGACCTGGACTTCACCCAGAGCGCCATCGGCAACCCCACCACGCTGGTGTACGCGCGAGAGCTGAGCGTGGCGGCTCTGCTCGAAGGCATCCGCGAGGGCCGCACCGTGGTGAAGCTCCAGGGGCCGGAGGACCCCATGGTGGATCTGACGAGCAGCGTGGCGCCCACCGGGGACACCGTGCTCGCGCGGAGTGCCCGGCTGAGCGCCCGCGTCACCGGTGCCCGAGGCCATCAGGTGCGCTTCGTCCACAACGGCGTGCGCCTGCCGCTCGTGGAGGTGACCTCGGACGACTTCGTTTTGGAGCAGGACGTCACCGCGCCCGGACATGGCGAGGATCGCTTTCGTGTGGAGGTGTGGATCAATGGCCATCCGCGCACCGTCACCAGCCACCTATGGGTGGCTCGCACCGCGGACATGCGAGGCATTCCCGGTCCGGTGCCCCAGCTCACCGAGCCGGGGGGTTGTGGCTGTGGCTCGGCACCGGGCTGGAGCGCGGGAGTGCTCGCACTCGTGGTGCTGGCGCTCGGGCGGAGGCGCCGGCTCACATGGCCCAGGCCTCATCGGGCCTGCGGAGGTCGCGCGGATACCTCCAGCTCCCGGTGAAGGAAGCGATCTCCCCCCACAGGGCCTCGAACTCGCGCTGGCCAAAATTCGAGCCCGAGGACAGCAGGTCGTACTGGTAGTAGCGCTGAGGCGCGTCCGGGTCCTGGGGTGGCGTGTAGCGGAAATGTCCGATGACGTCCGCGTGGTCCGCCTCCACCAGGAAGCTGGATTCCGCATCCGGCCACACCATGGAGACGCTGTTGACGATGCCGTCGTTGTCCGCGGGCGTCAGCATTCGCGTCCCCTGCTTCGACTCCCGCAGCCAGGGGATGAAGCGGACCTGGCCCAGTTCCGGTGTGGGGCCGCGCGAGGTCAACCCGTACACGAACTTGTACAGCCCGCGTGCATCCTCCGCCGGGCGCTTCGCGACGGTCACGATGGAGCGGTAGTGGATGTTCTTCGCCTTGAGGAAGTCCCGTTCCTCGTCGGGCGACGTCCGGTGCGCCGGGCTCTCGGGCGCGCCCGGGGCCCTCACGGGGTCCAGGTCGCTGATGGCGGCGACATCGGTGGACACGTGCATCAGCCACCGGAGCGTCTCGAAGTACGAGGCCCGTGCGAGCGCCCGCTCGAGGCTCTCCGTCTTGACGCCAAAGCCCACCATCGTCTGGATGGCGGCATCGAGCCAGTCGGGTGACCCCTCATCGGGAGGCCAGATGCGCTGGAGGCACCGTCCGGCGAAACTCACGCCCCCGGTCCGGAGCGCGCGGGTCGTCTCGTAGAGCATGCGCGGCATCCACCGGGTGAGGACGCGCGAAGCACCCCCGAGGCCTCTCACGCGGCGCGCGAGGTTCGTCCCACGCTGAGGCGTGGAGATGAACTGCACCGTGCGGATCTGCCCGAGCACGTCCTTCCCGGATGCCTGGGCGTCTTCACTCTCCCGGTAGTCGATGAGGAGCTGCCGGATATCGAGTCCGCCCGTCGAGTGGCCCACCAGGTGGATGGCGTCCTTGGCCCCAATCGCCCGCCGTTCCTGCAGGTCGCCGAGCCACAGCCGCAACCGCCGCGCCCGCGTCTGCACGCTCGCCGTGGGCAGGTTGGGGAAGTAGTGCAGGACCAACGAGGACGACCTGAGCACATCGGTCACCCCGTGGTAGTAGCGCAACGAGCCGAGTGCATCGAATCCGCCGAAACCGGGGACGAGCACGATGTGGTTCTGCATGGATGACACCTCGAAAGTCGCGAGGTGAGGCGCGACGCGCCGTCACACTCTTTTCCTCATGGAGGGAGTGCGGCGGGAGGTGTTGTGACCGGTGCGATGGGACTACGGGCGCACGGCTGGGTAGCAGCCGGCCTGCCGTGCGCGCTCGCGCACCAGCGTCAGCACCAGCTCGCACGCGGGCATCGGCTTGCCCACGAGCTGGCCGAGTTCGACCACCGCGCCCAGCAGCGCATCGATCTCCATCGGCCGGCCGCGCTCCAGGTCCTGCAGCATGGAGGTCTTGTGCTCACCGACCTCCGCCGCGCCTTGAATCCGCTTGTCCACGTCGATGGGGAAGCGCACCCCGAGCGCCTCGGCCACCCCCTGGGCCTCGACCATCATGT
Source organism: Archangium sp. (assembly GCA_035645295.1). GTDB lineage: Bacteria > Myxococcota > Myxococcia > Myxococcales > Myxococcaceae > Archangium. The sequence continues at coordinate 11,254 of DASQMW010000162.1, read as the reverse complement.
TGCGCGCCACCGCCCGGAGGTCCCCCTGCGTCGCGAGCTTGTCCAGCGTCGCGCCCGTGAGCGCCGAGAGCGGATTGAAGGCGAGATTGCCCCAGAGCTTCACCCACAGCTCGTCGCGAATGCGCGGCCGGATCGGCGCCTTCAGGCCCGCTCGGATCAACAGCTTCGACAGCGCCTCGACGCGCGGGCTCTTGCTTCCATCGGGCTCGCCCAGGGTGATGCGGTCCCCATACGTGTGCTCGATGACGCCGGGCTCGACCACCTCGGCCGCCGGGTAGAGCACCGCGCCGATGGCGCGCGAGGGGTGCAGCGTCTCCCAGAGCTTCCCACCCGGGTCCACGATCTCCACCGGCCGGTCCCGGTACGGCCCCTCGAGGCCGTGGAAGTACCAATAGGGCACGCCATTGATGCCGGTGACGACCGCCGTCTGAGGGCCCAGCAGCGGGAGCATCTGCGCCGCCGCCGAGGGCAGTGAGTGCGCCTTCAGCGTGATGAGGACGTAATCCTGCGGCCCCGCCTCGGCCGGGTCGTCAGTGCACGGCGGCCGGACGGTGACGCTCTCGCCGCCGCTGCGCAGGGTGAGGCCCTTGTCCCGCATCGCGGCGAGGTGCGCCCCCCGCGCGATGAAGGTGACGTCCGCACCGGCCTGGAGCAGCCGGACGCCGAAGAACCCGCCCATCGCTCCCGCGCCGAAGATGGCGAGCTTCACGGCTTCAGCCCCAGCCGCTCGGCGAGGCCGATGCGCTGCAACTTGCCCGTCGCTCCCTTGGGGATCTCCGAAAGGAAGACGATCTTGCGCGGCACCTTGAAGTCGGCCAGCCGGGCCGAGGCGAAGTCCTGGAGCTCCCGCTCTCCGGCACTCGCTCCCTCGCGCAGCACCACGGCGGCGGCGACCTCCTCGCCCAGCTTCGGGTGCGGCATGCCGAACGTCACCACCTGCTGCACCGCCGGGTGGTCCATCAACACCGTGTCCACCTCGAGCGGGCTGATCTTCTCGCCCCCGCGGTTGATGATCTCCTTGAGCCGGCCGGTGAGCCGCAGGTAGCCCGCCTCGTCGAGCACTCCCTGGTCCCCCGTGCGGAACCAGCCGAGGGTGAAGGCCTTGGCGTTGGCCTCGGGGTTGTTCTCGTAGCCAGCCGTGACGTTACGGCCCCGGATGACGACCTCCCCGAGCGCCCCCGGGGGCAGCAGGTTTCCCTCCTCCCCCATGATGGCGACCTCGGGCCCCGCGGCGATGCCCACCGAGCCCGCGTAGCGTGGACGTGGCGGCAACGGGTTCGACGCCATCTGGTGCGAGGCCTCCGTCATGCCGTAGCTCTCGATGACCAGCACGCCGAACACCTGCTCCAGTTCCTCCATCACCTGCGGCGGCAGCGACGCGGAGGACGAGCGGATGAGGCGCAACCGCCCCGCCTTGATGACCTCGGTGTTGCGGCTGGCGCGGCCGAGGATCGCCTGGTGCATGGTGGGCACCGCCGTGTACCAGCTCGGACGCACCTCCTCGAACCAGCCGAAGAACTTGAGCGCGTTGAAGCCCGGCGTGCACACCACCCCGCCGCCCGCCGCCAGGCTCGCCAGCACCGCCGCGATGAGCCCGTGGATGTGAAAGAGCGGCATGACGTTGAGGCAGACATCCTCGCGCTCCAGCCGCAGCGTCTGGCCGATGTGGTACGCGGAGGCCGTGATGTTGGTGTGGCTCAGGGGGACAATCTTCGGCCGCGCCGTCGTCCCGGAGGTGTGGAGCACGAGCGCCACGTCCCCCGCTTCGGCGAACCCCGCCCGCGCTGGTGTGCCGGAGAGCGGCCGCTCCGGCTTCAAGGTGAAGCGGCCCGCGGGTCCGTTCGCATCGGGGACCAGCTCGATGACGGGAATGCCTCGCGCGGCGGCGACGGCGCGGGCCGGGCTCTCCATCCCCTCGAGCAGGACGAGCGCCCGGGCCTTCAGGTCGGAGAGGTAGAAGTCGAACTCCTCCGCCCGGTAGGACGGGTTGAGCGGCGCGGTGGTGGTGCCGCAGGCGAAGGTAACGAAGGCCGCCGCCATCTCCGGTCCGTTGGGCAGCACCAGGGCCACCCGGTCCCCGCGCCCCAGGCCCATGCCATTCAGCGCCGTGACGGTGTGCCGCGCGAGCTCGCGCAGGCCGCCATGCGTCAACCCGGGCCTCCCCGGCGCTCCGAGGGCGAGGTCACCCTCGCGCCCGTGCCCGATGAGGCCCACCACCGTGTCCGCGAGGTACATGCCCGGTCCTCCTCCGCTGCGGCTGGAGGTTCCCGGATATGCCCTCCAGTGCTCTCACGCAACAGGTGACGCAGCCCCTCCGTCGCCGGCCCGGCGCCCGGTGACACTCCTCGTCCTTGATGACATCGATGGAGCCGGGGAATGCTCCCGTCAGGCGCCTCCCCAAACAGGAGCTGGAGGAAGTCCTCGTGCTTGCCGCGCTTCTCGGCCTCTTCACTGGCCTCCAGGAGGTCCGTGCCCCACGGAGAGGGCGGGCACGGAGATGGTTTGTGACCGTCAGTAACTCGCCCGGATGCCCAGCGAGGGGAGCGTCACGGGTGGCAGGCCAAAGGGTTTGCGCACCAGCTGGCCCTTCTCGGTGGCGTAGCTGTAGCGGAACGTCTCCCGCGTCAGCGAGAGGTTGAAGACGTCCAGCCACGCCTCCACCGCCAACGGCCCCAGCGTGCCCGTCTTCGACACCCGGCCGTCCACCCGGAAGTAGCCTGGCAGGCGTGTCACCCGATCCCGGTCCTCCGGTACCCAGCGCGCCGTGCCCCTCACCGGGTCCACCCCCTCGCGCTGCGTGGACGAGAAGAGCAGGCCCCCCGCCTCGGGTGCTCCAGTGTTGTAGTGCAGCGTGGTGCCCACCGTGAGGCCCCACGGCAGCTTCACGGTGACGGCCGCGTTGAGCACGTGCATCTGCTCGAGCGCCGAGGCCAGTGGCACCACCTCCGCCCCCACCACCTGGCCCGCGTTGTCCCGCCGCTCCACGCGCGTGTTCAGCGTGCGCCGCTGGAAGGTGTACGAGGCCAGCAGCGACCAGCGCTCCGACAGCGGGCGCCGGGCCAGCAGCTCCACGCCGTAGCCGTGACCCTCTGCCGTGCGCTCCCGCCCTCGTGCCACCGGGTCATCCGCGAGCATGTCGAAGGACAGCACGTCCAGCTCCACCGTGCGCAGCATCGGGTGGACGAACACGTCCGCGCCGAAGGTGAAGCCCGCGGGCCCTCGCACGTCCGCGCCCGCCTCCACCTGGAGCGCCCGCTGCAGCCCCAGCCGCAGCGCCGCGGACTGCACGCCCGGCACGTCGAGGAGGTGGTTCGGCGCCTGGTGCCGGAGGCCCGCTCCCAGGCGCAGCGCCACTGTCTCCGAGAGCGCCGCCCGCGCGTGCAGCCGGGGCTCGACGGTCACCTGGTTCAGCGCTGGCGCCAGGAGGTACCCATCCACGCGCAGGCCCGGGGTGAGCCGCCACAAGCCCTGCGTCCAGGTGGCCTGTGCATACGCGCCCGCGAGCGTCACCCGCGCGAGGGGCTGGGGGCCTCCCGTGGTGACGGTGGGCCGATTGGGGTCATCGGCCTCGCCGGGACGGAAGGTGGTGGACTGCTCCGTGTCGGCGCTCCGGCGCTCCACGTCCGCCCCCGCCTCCACCGCGAGCCCCTGGGACAGCACGGCCCGCCACGCCATCCTCGCCCCGAGTGTGCGCTCGGAGAGCCCCACGGTGACACGGGAGGCTTCGCCGCCCCCGGTGGCGCCCAGCGTGTCCTGGCCCCAGGTGACGGCGGCCTCGGCCTCGCCCACGCCCAACGGGTGCGTGAGGCGCAAGTCCACGCGATGGAAGGCCGTGCCCACCCGGATGACATCTCCCGGGCCGCTCAGGCCCGCGTCATCCGAAGCGCCGAGGGCGAACAGGCGCAGCGAGCCCTTGCCCACGGACTGGGTGACACGCGCCTGATAGTCGAAGAGCCCGAGCACCAGGTCCGGGCCCGGCGTGCCGCGCGTGCCGTTGATGACCGCGGCGGCGATCCACGGGCTGTAGGCGAAGCGGCCAGCGAGGGTGAATTCCGTGCCCGTGGAAGCGATGGGCACCTGGGTGAGCACGCCCACGTTGAACAGGTCGATGGAGCCCACCGCGCGCACGGCCTCGGTGCTCGGCGGGAGGAGCCGCGCGTTCACGGTGCCACCGAGCTCCCGGCCGAATCGCGCCGGAGCGGGACCCCGGTGGAAGTCGAGCCCGGAGACGAGCTCGGGGTGCAGCGTGGAGGGGCCGACCCACAGGTGGTTGAGCCGCGGCACGCGCACGCCATCCAGGTAGAAGCCCGTGGACGAGGGAGCCGCGCCGCGCACCACGGGCAGGCTCGCGCCGGAGACGACGTGGCTCACCCCGGGCATCACCATGAGGGCACGGAAGGGCTCGCCCCACGTACCCGCGAGCTCCTTCAGCTCGGAGGATTCGAAGGAGAGGGGGGCAGCGGTCTCCGTGGGCGGCTCCTCGGCCCGGGAGACGGAGCCCACGAGGAGCGCAAGCAGGACACAGGGCGTCGGACGCATCTCGGGTTCGGATCTCCCTCTCCCTTCGGGAGAGGGTGGGGGTGAGGGTATCGGGTTATATCCGGGACCCCCTCGCATCCAGAACCCGGGGTCCGGGAACCCTCACCCCGTCCCTCTCCCGGAGGGAGAGGGGATGTGTCCGCGCTTGCTGTGTTCTGCCTCAGCGCCGTGTTCTGCCCGCGGCGCCGCTACTTCTTCTTCGCGGCGGGCTTGACGCCGGAGGCCGGCTTCACCTCGGGCTTGGCGGCGGGCTTGGCGGCGGGAGCGGGGGCCTTCTTCACCGTGGCGGCCACCACCGCGGACGGGGCCTGCTCGGAGGGGGCGAGGACGATCTCGATGCGCCGGTTCAGGCTCCGTCCCTCCGCCGTCTGGTTGGAGGCGATGGGCTGGTACTCGCCGTAGCCCAGCGCGGAGAGCATCGTGGGCGGCACGCCCTGCTCCTGGAGGAGCTTCACGACGACGAGCGCGCGCGTGGTGGACAGCTCCCAGTTCGAGGCGAACTCCGTCTTCCCGTCCGCCGGCAACGGCACGTTGTCCGTGTGGCCCTCGACGCGGATGAGCTTGCCCTCCACGTCCTTGAGCGCCTGCGCCACCTTCTCCAGCGCCTCCTGGCCTTCCTTGTTGAGCTTCGTGCTGCCGGAGGAGAAGAGGATCTTGTCCTTCATCTTCACCACCATCCGGCCCTTCAGCTCGGACAGCTCGATCTTCCCGGTCTTGATCTCCTCCTTGAGGCTCTTCGCGAGGCTCTCGTACTCACTGGACTTCTTCTCGAGGGCCTCCTTGGCCGCCTCGAGCTTCTCGGTGTTCCGGGACAGCTCCTTGTTGAGCTCGGCCAGCTCGTCCACACGCTTGCGCAGCGCACGGCGCTCCGCGTCACTGTTCGCGAGCGAGGACTCCAGCTCCGCCTTCTCCTTCTCCGCCGCCTCGGCGGCGGCCTTGGTCTCGGAGAGCTTCTGCTCCAAGGCCTTCATCTGCTCCTGCTGCTCGTCGTACTGCTGCTTGAGGGTGTGAGCCTCCAGCGACTTCGAATCAAACGCCTTCTGCGACACACAGCCGACCAGCGGAACCAGCAGGAGGACACACCAGCGCATACGCATTCGAGGCTCCTTGGATTGAACAGCGCCCTTATACCTCCCGTGCCCAGGCGAGGGAGAGGGAGCGTGTTCCCCACCTGCGGAGTCGAACGTGGGTAAACACAACGGTGACACTCAAAAACTTTCACCGGGAAATTCTCGCTGGCCCCTTGGCCTGACCTGGGCCATTCCTGCCGCGGGGGGAGTGGTGGTGGGCCAACGCATGTTCACAAGAGGACTCAAGATGAGACATACACGGAGTGTGGCTTTGCTGGTGTGTCTGCTTCCCCTGGTGTCGATGGCGGCGCGGCGGGGTGATGGCTCCGATGCGGCGGGAGCGGATCCGCTCGGGACGCGAGGAACGGTGACGGCGAACGGCCGGTACACCATCTGGTCCGTCGAGGTCCCCATCCCCGGCAACCCGAAGCTGATGCAGGGGTCGGCGATCGGCGGCTACATGTCGACCGATTTGTACGGGCGGATGCTGGGGTTCGATCTCGGCTACCGAGTGCTGAGCACGAACGCCATCACCGCGGATGGGAGGACGCTGCCCGAGACGACGTCGTACACGGCCTTCGAGGTGCAGCCGGGCTTCAACTACGTCTTCGTCAACAGCACCCCGCTCTTCCTGAGCGCGGGCATCGGCGCGAACGCGCGCGTCAACCTGATGAACGTGGATGAGACGCTCGCGCGCTCGCTGGGGATGTGGAGCACGATCTCCGCCGGACCGAACGTGAAGGCGAGGTTGTTCCTCGGCCCGAACTTCTACCTGACCGGCTCGGTGTTCGTCGGGTTGCTCAAGGTGGTCGGCTTCTGGACGGCCGCGGGCCTCAACGCCTCCACCGCGCCTCCGGCGGCGTTCTACAACAAGGGGGACCTGGAGGGCCTCTTCGTCATCAACGGCTCGGCCTCCCTCGCGTGGCGTCCCCTGGAGTGGTTCGCGGTGAGCGCGGGCTTCGGTTACCGGCAGGCCAGCTTCACCGTGACGGAGCAGGAGGCCTCGGGCAACACCCGGGAGCGGGGGGCCGGCAGCGAGAACGACCTCCAGCCCTTCGCCGGAGTGGAGTTCCTGTACTGAACTGACGGGCGCGGAGACGCGTTCGTCACATGCGGAACCCGGGAACCGGGCACCCTCACCCCGTCCCTCTCCCGGTGGGAGAGGGAAGGTCTTCGTGCCTGGGTCCTCGGGGTCCGGTGCTGTCATCCAGGAGGGTGAGTCCCAGGCCCTCGCAGCCGCTCCAACTCGGCCTGGAGCTCCGCCAGGTGCCGCTCCGCCTCTTCGCGCCCCTGCTCGGCCTGCTCGCGCAGCCGCCGCTCCTGCTCCAGCAGCTCATGGGACTCCAGCAGCAGCGCGTTGCCCACCCACAGCCGCAGCTTTCCCCCCGTCAGCTCGAACTCCAGTCCCAGCACCTCCGAGCGGTAGCGGCCCGCCTCCAGGGGAATCCGCTCGTACCGCCTCACCTCGGGCCCGGGCAGCCGGTAGGCCTCCAGCCGCTCCCGCGACCGGTCGTAGATGAAGTACTCGGGAATCCCCAGCCGGGCGTAGCGCTCCACGTTGTACTCGGCGTCCGTCTTTCGGTCGCCGCCCACGTGCACCTCCATCACCCACTCCAGCCCCTTGCCCTCGTGGCTCACCACCCACTTGCTGCGCGGGTGCGTCTCCACGTCCCGCACCGCCAGCAGATCCGGCGCGAAGCGCCTCTCCCCCGGGTAGTACACCGGCAGCTCCGTGCCCAGGTACACCCGCCGCCTCCCTCGGGAGAAGAAGCCTCGGAGCACATCCAGCGTTTCCATCTTCGCCTGGGAGTGCAGGTCCCCCTCCGGCATCGCCATCTCGTCCCACGTCACCTCGCCGGGAAGTGACTCCACCACCTGCCCCCGTTCCTCCACACTCATCCGCTCCCACTCTTCCTGCGTGGGCGCCTGGGGGAAGCGGCCTCCACGCTCCTGTTCGCGCTGTGCCATGACCCACAGCCTGGGCTGGGCCCTCGCGCGCGTCAATCGCCCCCGCCGCGCACCCTGAGCAAGTGTCGGGCCGGGCTCCCTGGCCCCCTCGCTCCTCGTGCGAGGCGCCCGCGACCGTCGGACAGGTCGTCTTCGAGCGCTGACCCGCGCGGTGTCGCTTCACCGCCGTGCGGCGCGGCGGCGCTTGCGAGTGGCCTTCCTGGGCTTCTGCTCACGGGAGGCCGGCCTGGGCTCCGGCTCGGGGGGAGCCGTCTCCTCGAGCCACTTCCGGATCTCGAGCTCCAGGTCCTGGACGGCGAGGCGTGTGACGTTGAGTGTCAGCACCTGCTCGTGGCCGTCGCTGTCCTGGTAATGAAGCTTGTGCTCGGTGGTTGCCGACTTGCCCTGGCGGTGCACCTCCTTCGTCACCTCGCGGATGGCCGCGCGCGATACCACCACGGGCGGCTGGTCCCAGGTCACGCGCATCACGCCCTCGGGCAGCAGGTACAGGCCAGTTCCTGGCTGCTCGCGCAGCTTGCGTTTCTTCGCGAGCAGGCGCCGCACGAAGTGGAAGGGCCCGAGCAGGAAGGTGAGGCCGAGCCCGGCGACAAAGAGATACATCAACGCGTCGTCAAGGTGATGAACAGGCTTGGGGTAGAACAAAACGATGAATAAGAGGGCGCCAGCCACTGGCCAGGCATAGATGGCGGCCATGAAGATGGCGGCTTCTTCATCACCCGTGTCGGGAATGGACTGGAAGAAGCGTGCCCCTGGGGGCCGTTGTCCCGGGTCCAGCACAAGCGTGAGCTGGGAGGGAGTGAGGCCGCGCAACTCCACGGGGGGCTCGACGGGAGGGGGGGCCTCGACGGGAGGGGGGGCCTCGACGGGAGGGGTCTCCTGCACCGGCAGTGCCGCGCCGCTCGTCTCCCGTTGTGGCTCGGGCAATGGGTCGCCGGTGAGGCTGGGGCGCAGGTCGAACGCCGCGAGCGCCTGATGCAACCGCTCCGCGGCAGCCAAGGGGGAGGGATCCTCGCCAAGGTAGCGCAGGTGGAACGCTTCGAGTCCGGACCCGTCGCGGACCTCCAGCCAGAGCGTGAAGCTTCCGGTGTCTTTCGGTCCTGGGGCTCGCACATGCTCGAGCCTGGCCCGGCGCACCTGGTCACGTGACAACCGCGAGCGCTTCCATCCCCTCTGGAGAACCACTTCGCCGGGAGTGATGCGGACCGAGCGCACGGCCATCAGGCGTGCCAGCCCGAGCGCGGTGAGAACGAGTCCCAGTGCCACCAATCCGGTGAGCGTTGAGTACGCGAGGGTGATGCACAGGACCGCGAACAAGGCCGCGATGAAGACGTGGGTCACCGGTCCGATGAACCACGTCCGGCGTTCGAGGATCAGGAGGCGGCCGGGTAGGTCTTCGCGCAGATGCATCGGTGTTTCTAGAGGATACCGCACCCGCCAGCCCGGACGGAGCGCGTCTCCTCGATGAGCCGCACCGCCTCGTGCGTCCCAGTGACGTAGGAGGGCACGGGCCGCCCGGGGCATGACGTGGACCCGCTCCGCAGCAGCACCCTCACGCGCTCGAGGGACTCATCCAGCGTGGAGAGCCGCTCGGTACGCCTGCTGCGCATCCTCGGGCCCTTGCGCGGGCAGGGCCCCTCTTTTCTCCAGCAGCCGCAGCACCCGGTGCCGCACCACCTTCAGCAGCCGCTCCACCTCGCCTTGTGAGACGCCTTCGGTTGGAACCGCGGACAGAACTCTCAGGTGTCCAGGCCGCGCCGCCGCGAGCGGCGGAGCCCTGCGAAGACAAGAGCCCAGGCCGCGGCGAGCCCCCCCACGCCAGTAGCCGAGCAGCCCTTGGGCTCGGAAAGCGGCAGAGGCTTCTTCACACCTCCGGGCGTGCCAGCATCCGGGACAGGCTCGGGCGTGCCGGCATCCGGGACAGGCTCGGGCGTGCCAGCATCCGGGACAGGCTCGGGCGTGCCTCCACCTCCATCCACCGGGATTCCGAGGAGCTGAGTGAGCTGCGGCCAGCGGGGCTCGCAGACATCGTGGGTGGGGGTGCCAACGGGGCACGCGTGGACGCCCTGGATGTCCGGCAGCGAGAAGAGGGGCTCCCACGTGCCGCCCTCGTCACGGCTGCGCGCCAGGGCCCAGTCATGTACCCAGGTGGAGCCGCAAGCGTAGAGGACGTCCCCCTCCCGCTGCACGCAAGCATTGCCCTCGGGGAACGGTAGGGGGGTAGCAGGCGCTCCGTCCCGCGAGCGGAGGAGCCGGGTGATGGTGGCGACCCAGAGGGTGCGCCCGTCGGCGGAGGACTCGGCGTTGATGAGCGGCTCGTCCAGCGTGAGCACGGACTGGAAGGAGCGCCCCCCGTCCTGGCTCTCCAGCACGTACGTGCTGCCTTGCGAGGAGATGTGCGCCCACAGATGGTCCGCGTCGTTCTCGGCCACTCGCATCAGCTGGAGGCCGTAGGCGCGGGTGAGCTCCGGCGCGAGCGGGGGCAACTCCTCCCAGGTGGCGCCCGCATCGCCGCTGCGGAAGACGCGCGGGCCGTCGGGTGTGTGGCCGGAGACGTAAAGGCGCCGGGGATCCGATGGGGCCACCTCCACGGCGTTGAACGTGGCATCCGTACGCAGCAGGCCCGTGTCGCTGAAGGTCTCCCCGCCGTCGTCCGAGCGGTAGAGCGCATTGGGGGTGTTGGGCCTGCCCGTCACCACCCACAGACGCAGGGGCTCGCTCGGGTGCGACGTGAGATGCGTGGGCCACAGCCCGGCTTCGCCGAAGAAGGGATGGGCCTGCCACGAGCAGCCGGCGTCGCGCGAGCGCAGCAGCAGGGTGCCGGTCGCCACCAGCATCTGTCCCTCGGACTGCCAGAGGAACGAGCCCGCGCGCCAGTTGGCGCGCGCCATGGCCTCGGGGCAGATCCACCGCCAACTCCGGCCTTCATCCCGGGACACCACCGCACCGAAGGTAGCCCCCATCATGAGATCCTCCGGGTGCTCGCGGCGCACGGTGACGTTGGATGTTTCCGGGAGACCTGCGTGGGCCAGCGTGGGGGCTGCTCGAAGTGAGAGCAGGAGCAGCAGCGATGGGTACCAGGGGGACGACAACCTTCTCATGGTGGAGTGCTCCAGAGAGAGTCCGCATGATAGACCCGAGTGGGCGTGCGGCCCACTGGGGCGTCCTCTCCCCAGGTGGATACGAGTCGAGGTACAGGGCGTCAGCGCCTCGTCCTCGGGTAACAGGCGCAGGTGCTCGATCGGTGAAGGGCTTCCCGTGTCTGTCTCGGAGCAACTGAATCAAGCCGGCTCTCCCCGGTCAAGCGCCCCTCCGGCCGTCTCCGCTGGCACTCCCCCCGTGCTCCCCCACCAGCCCCTCCCCAAGGTACACGCTACCGCCAAGCTCCCACGAGACTCCGCCAGGCCCGCTCTGGGAGTGACAGGCGGCGGGTTCGATTCCCGCCGCCTCCGCTAGAAGTTGCCCGCCGCCTTGAGTCGAACTCACTCCTAACGAGGAGGCGCGGATCGCCCTGGGGGACCAAATCGGTTCTTGTCGGAGTAGAGGGGGGCGGGAGGCGCGGTGCTGCTCGGGTTCGTCGGCGCCAACTGCGAGGGTCCGCTTCCGCTCGCCCTCTCGCCGAATCTCACCCGCAGCCCGTTTCCTCCTCGCCTCTCATCGAACCGGACGTGCGGATTTCC
>DASQMW010000161.1:0-26383 GCA_035645295.1 Archangium sp. | reverse complement strand
GCAACTCGTGCGGATGGAGCGCGGCCTGGGCGCTGGGGTCCGAGGGGGCGTGGAGGGAGTGAAGGAAGGCGAGCCGCTCGGAGGGCCGGACGCGGCTGGCGAGGAGGCGGAGGAGGCCGCGCAGCTCCTCGGGGGAGAGGTCCTCCAGCCGGGCCTCGACGGCCTCGCGGAAGTCCTTGAGGGGCAGCTTCTCGGAAGGGGGATGGGACAGGTCGACTCCAGCCATAGGTAGCCAGAATATGACCTCGGCGGTCACGTGCGGCCACCCCGGGGTTGCTCGGCTGGCCGCAGGGGAGCCCGATTTGGGCGAGCGTCAGCCCATGGGCTGTGCGAGGTTGCAGGCCATGACCTTCGACCATTTGCGGTTCATCGAAGCCGAGCTCCAGATGCCGCTCATGAAGCTTCCGGTGCGCACGAGCCTCATCGAGCTCGAGCGGGCCCGTGTGCTCTTGTCACCGGGTTCGATGCTCACCGAGGCGCAGCTTCGCGACGCGGGGGAGATCACCGACATCATCGCGCCCAACCTCCTTCATGCTGGTGGAGTGAAGGCCGCCGCGGCAGCCCACCCGCGAGCGCGCCTCTGGGGCCCGGCTGGCATCAAGGAGAAGTTCCCCGCGCTCCCGTGGCACGGCGTCCTGGGAGTCGACGCCTGGCCGTATGACGAAGAGCTGCGTCACGTGGCCGTCCGAGGAATGCCTGACTTCAACGAGAGCGTGTTCCTGCACCATCGCTCGAAGGTGCTGCTCGTGAGCGACCTGGTCTTCAACATCGAGGAGACACGCGGCATCGGCCCCTGGCTGATCCTCCATCTGTTCGGCACGTATCGCCGATTGGGAGTCAGCCGCCTGTTCCTGCGCTACGTGAAGGATCGAGCCGCGTTCCAGGAATCCCTCGAACGAATCGCCGCGCTCGATTTCGCGCACGTTGCTCCCGCGCATGGGCGGGTGGTGTCGGAAGGGGGGAAGGAGAAGCTGCTCGCCGCGCTGCGCGAGCGGGGCTACACGGCCTGAGGAGGGTGTCACCATGAACATCCAAGCGCTCATGCTTGAAATGCAGGGTCTCCTCGGGCGGACCATGCAACGCGCTCAGTCCTCCGAGGAGAGGGAGCTCTTCAGAGTGGCTGCTGCGGCGCTCATGTTCATCTCGGAGACTGGCACGGTCCACTCCTTCGAGGATTACCTCCAGTTCCGCAAGGAGGCCCCGCCCTACGCGGTGGCATCCTTCAAGACCCGAGAGGAGGCGGACGCATGGCTGCGGCAGCACCCCGAGCCTCCGCACGGCACCTTCGTATTGATTGCGGACGAGTACTACATCGTCATGCATGTCCGTGAAGTGAAGCACAGGCAGCTCTTCGCGCACCCCATACTCGAAGGCTACCTCGAGCAGTTCCAGCAAGCCGCGCCTCCCGCCACCATGCCTTCCTTTGAGACCCGCGAAGAGGCGGAGGCTTGGTTGAAGGGGCGGCCCGAGCCACTCCAGAGCACCTTGATGATGATCGCGGGCAGACGCCATGTGGCTCTGTATCACCGCAATCTCAACCATTACTCCATCCACCTGCTCCGCGTCACCGTTTGACGCCTGCCCAGTCCCTGGCCAGCCAATAGACACGGCCGTCGCTGTCCAAGGCGCGCTCGAGGAAGTCGGAGAAGGACCAGGCGATCCGCGCACTGCGGGGAGCATCGGGCCGCGAATCCCGGGAGCATTCGAAGACGGGATGGAGGCCCTGGGAGGTGTGGCTCATGTCGATGGCGGCGTAGTCCCCGTCCTGCACGGAGCAGAGGACGAACCAGGAGGCCGGCCCGCACGCGTCCGTATCCCCGGCGCTTCCGAAGAGGGCCACCCGGGCCCGGACGATTTCCGACAGGGAGAGCAGGCGATAGGGCGGGTCCGGCCGGCGGAACAGCGCGGCGCCATTGGCGCGCAGATAGAAGGCGCGCAGCTCTTCATCCAGGCTCCAGCCCACGCGCTTCTCGAATCGTTCGAGCTGCTCTGGCGAGGCCGGGGGATTGGGGAAGTGGCTGCGGCGGATCGCTTCGACGAACCGGTCGATGGATAGGGGCATGGGGACACAGTCTACGGCGCCGGAGGTGATTCCGCGAGTCACGTGGGCGGGAGTGACCGCGCAAGTCGAGCAGTCCTTGCCCGGGCGGGCGGGCTCCTCTACCCTGGGGCCCTTCCCATGGAGTCCGAGTGCGCCCACGTCCCTGGTCCGTCCTGCTCTGGGTCCTTCTCCTGTCCACGGCGGCTGCGGCACGGGAGACGCGGCAGGGGACCGTGCTCGTCGCGGGAGAGCCGGGGGGCGCGCCGCCCGTGCTGTACGTGGCCGCGCGGCTGTCCACGCTGGTGGACTTCGAGGGCCTGCTCGAACCCCGGGTGACGCCGACGCCCGGGCTGAGCGAGCGCGTGGGAGTGATTCCGGTGGGAACGCGCTCCCTGGTGGTGGTGCCGGTGCGCGACCTGGCGCGGGGCGAGCGCGTGCTGTTGCCGGTGACGGGGCGGACGGAGGCCGACGAGCCCCGCACGGTGACGCTGGTGCTCGTCACCCGGCAGGACGAGGTGGACCTGCAGGCGCAGGTATCCCTCATGCCGCACGCGTCTCAGAGGCCCGGAGCGGCGGAACAGGGCGGGGTTGGCACCGTGGCGGGGATGCTGCTCGCCAGCCATGAGCCGGGAGCGGGCCCGGGGCTGGCGCTCGTCATGCCGGACAAGAGGGAGACGCTCAGGCAGGTGAGCGGTGTCCAGGGTTGGATTGAATCTGTTCTCCGGCTGGAGAGGCGGAAGTTGTTCGTCACCGTGGCCATCGAGAACACGATGCGCCCCTCGCCACCATGGCGGCTCGCCCGGGTCCGCTTGGGAGCCGGCTGCCGGGACGGTCACAGCGGGCCGGAAATTCCGCTGCCCATCTTCAGGACTTCCGCTGTCCTCGGGCCAAAGGAGCAACGTCACACCTTCGCTACCCTGCTTCCCGAAGGGGCAGGGTGCCTGTCGGTGACATTGGAGGAGGACGGCCCCCGGACGCTGCATCTGGACTGGAGGCTTGCTCCGTGACGAATCCCTTCCACCCGGACCTGCTGCAACCCGGAGACATGGTGCGGCACTATCGAGTGGTGCGCCGCCTGGGCAGTGGGGGGTTCGCGAACGTCTTCCTGGTGGAGAGCGGAGGCCGGCCCTACACGATGAAGATCTCGGCGCGCCCGCCGGGGGATGAAGACGAGGCCCGGGAGGATGAGCGGGCCTTCCGCGAGGCGATCTCCCTGGGGCACTTCCGTCACCCCAACCTGCTGACGGTTCGCGAGTTGGGGCGCTGGCCGGAGCTGGAAGGGGGCTACTTCTTCTTCGTCACGGAGTATGTCCCTGGCTCCACCTTCAACACGTGGCGCTGGAAGACGCAGGCCCCGCTGCGCCGCTTCATCCGGGTGTCGGCCGAGCTGGCCTGGGTGATGGTGGAGCTGCACGAGCGCGGCGTGTGCCACCGGGACATCAAGCCCGACAACGTGCTGGTGCGGGAGGAGGACGACAAGCCCTTCCTCATCGACTTCGGCGCGGTGTTCCTGCCCGGCGCGTACACGCTGACGCGGGAGCTCCCTCCGGTGACGTTCCACAACATGCCGCCCGAGGTCGCCGCCTTCCTGCGAGGGGGCGAGTGGGAAGCGGGCGCGCACTTCCCCGCGAGTCCCGCGGCCGACCTCTATGCTTTCGGTGCCCTGCTCTACGAGGCCCTCACGGACTGCCACCCCTTCAACCCGCGCCTGCCGTTGGACAAACTTCTGCTCGCCATCGAGTTCGTCCCGCCGGTGGAGCCCGGTGAGCTGGACCCACGTGTACCGCCGGGCCTGAGCGGGCTGGTGATGAGGCTGCTGGCCAAGGATCCAGCGCAACGGCCCCCGAGTGCCAGGGCCGTCCACGAGGAACTGATGCGGCTGCTGGAGAGTGAGGGGGACACGGAGCCTTGGAAGGTGCCGTATGCCTTCGCCACGCACGAGCCGGGAGATGCGCCACCCATGGAGGCCGGGCCAGGAGGAGGCGGTGGCGCTCGAGGGGGGACCGTGCCTGACGGTGCGGAGAAGGAGGCCGGGCTGTTCCAAGGGAAGTGGAGGGGGGTGCTCGTGGGGCTCGCCCTCCTCCTGCTGGTGCTCGGGATAGCGTGGGGACACGTCCGCACGGTGTTCGCGTCCGCCTTGGAAGCGGTGTGTTCCCGCGCGGCGCCCACCGCGCTGGTCTCGCCAGCGCCCTTGGACAAAGGATGCGAAGCCTTGCACTTCTCCACACCGAAATCCCCTGGTGAAGCCCTGACGCTGGTGTGTGCCGCCTCGGTGCACTTGCTGGCCTGCTCTGGAGCGCCCGTGCGCCCCGATCCCGAGGGATTCCTGGAACGGTGTCCTCCCGAAGCGCGCATGACGGCCGTGCGGCTGGGCTTCGAGAAGAAGCCCATCACGGATGTGGAGCTGTGGACAGGCATTGATGTCGGTCTCAGCCCGGCCGATAACGTGCTCAATTTCAGGAACGGTCCCGTGGAGGGATGGATGGAGCTTCCCGGCGGGAGCATCCATTGGGTGACCGGCGTGGCGAGGGTGTACCAGGGACGCATCTACATGGAGTTCGACCGCATCTTCCTCGATGCGCTCCATCCGATACGCGGAAGCACCCCTACTCCTCTCTGTGCCGTGGCCGTGGACGGCCAGAACTGGAGGAAGCTCGGGGTGGGGAATGTCGAATACGGCATGTACACCAGTGCCCAGTACGTCGATCCGGCCAAGTTGGTGTTCAAGGGGCCGGATGCCGCCATCCTCCCCACCCGCTTGGTGGACACGTACGTCCAGGTCCCCGGCCGCCGCTTCCCGGATTAGGCGCGTCGAGTCTCCTCCTCCTCGCCAAGGTGGTTGGGCAGACCCTCCGGGCCCGGTCTCGCAAAAGGTGTCCGACTGTTGGACAACTTTGTGAAGAGTGCGCCCGGCGTGGGGTCCTCCTCCTGGCCGAAGGTGTGGAAGAGCCATACGCATGGGAGGGTCCTCCGTCACGCTGGGGACTCGCGGAGTCGTAGGGAGGGCTTGAGTGAATCCCAGCGCAAGCTAACCTGGTCGTAATGGCCGCAGCTGCTGAGCACTCGATTCTGAACCTCCCCGGAGAGCCCCGCATGCTCGATGCCGTGCGCGCGGGCCTCTCGGAGGCGGAGGAGGTTCTACTCGCCGTCTCATTCACCCGCTGCAGTGGGCTGCAACTCCTCATCGATCCACTCCAGGAGGCCGCGAGGCGAGGCCGCGTCAGGGTGCTCACGTCCACCTACCAGCAGGTGACGCAGCCCGAGGCGCTGGAGGCGCTCTTGGAGATGGAGGGCGTCGAATGCCGGGTCCAAGGAGGGCCGACCGGCTTCCACTCGAAGTTCTGGTGGTTTCGCGGGAAGAGCGGCGCCGAATGCTGGGCGGGCTCCTCCAATCTCACGAGGGGTGGACTCGCCACCAACCTCGAGTGGAACATCCGTTCCCTGGAGCAGGCTCGTATCGAGCAGACCCTGCGGCAATTCGATGCGCTCTGGGGCCGCCCGGATGTGCGGCCTCTCTCTCGTGAGCTGATTGAACGGTACCGCATGCTGCGGCGGCCGGAGACAGCGGCGCCCAGACCTTTCCTCTTGGCCGCTGATCAGGAGGAACAGGCACCCAAGCCCAATGCAGCACAGCGGGAGGCCCTGCAGAAGCTGGCCGAGCTTCGTGGACGGGGTGAGCGGCGTGCCGCGGTCATCGCGGCAACGGGCCTGGGCAAGACGTATCTGGCGGCGTTCGATGTCGCCGCCAGCCGGGCGCGGCGGGTCCTGTATGTCTCGCATCGTCTCGAGCACCTCATGCAGGCCATCAGGGCCTTTGGCCTGGTGCTCGGGAAGAAGCACCTCGGGCTCGTGGGTGGGGGCTGGGCGGAGGCTGACGCGGACATCGTCTTCGCGACGGTGCAGAGTCTTCGCGGTCATGACACGCTGCTCCGGCGCCGTTGGGACTACGTCATCATCGATGAGTTCCACCACGCGGAGGCACCGGGCTACCAGCCGCTGCGCGCACTCATCGAGGATGCGTTCTTCCTGGGGATGACGGCGACCCCCGAGCGCCAGGACGGGCATGACGTGCTCGAGTGGTGTAACTGGAACATCGCCTACGAGATCCGTCTCCCCGAGGCGATCGAGCGTGGCTGGCTCCTCCCGTTCCACTACTTCGGCATCGCGGACGAGACCGTCGACTTCGCGCGGATTCCCTGGCGCAATGGAAAGATTCCCATCGACGTCCTGGAGCGGGAACTCTCGATCGATGCACGCGCCGAGCTGGTGCTCGAACAGGCGTTGCTGCGTGGCTTCGATGGCCCGAAACGAGCGACCGTCGGCTTCTGCGCCAGCATCCGGCACGCGGAGTTCATGGCGAAGGCCTTCAACGAGCGGCATCAAACCGCCGTGGCGGTCTCGGGAAACCAGCCTGTCGAGGAGCGTGAACGCATCTACCGCCGGCTGGCGGACGTAGGGGATCCGCTCGAATGGCTATTCGTTGCCGATGTGCTGAACGAGGGAGTGGACATCCCGGCCATCAACTCGCTGCTCTTCCTCCGGCCGACGGATTCGGCGGGCCTGTTCCTCCAGCAGCTTGGACGAGGGCTGCGCCTCTTTCCGGAGACGGAGGTCCTGACCGTTCTCGACTTCGTCGGCCATCACCGGAGCAGCTGGGTCACGTTGCAGGCCCTCCACGACCCGAAGGGAACGGGGGCACGAGTCGATGTCGTCGAGGGATTCACCCTCAAGCCACCACGCGGCTGCGAGGTGGTTCTCCAGAAACGCACGCGGGAAATCCTCGCGAAGATTCGCCGGCTCACGACGCGGCAGCGCTGTGATGAAGCCTATCGCATGCTCCGGGACGAGCTGGGACGGCCTCCGCTTCCCGTTGACCTCTGGCACCGCGAGGAACTGCCGGAGCTGAGGGATTTCCGCGGGGCCTACGGCTCGTGGCTGGAGTGCCAGCAGGCCCAAGGGGACACCCCCGCCTGGGCGAAGGGGCTCCCAGAGGAGCATCCCGTCCACCTGCTTCTCTCGGCGGCGGAGACCGACTGGCAGGCCTCACGTGTTGGGCCCTACGCGCTCTTGTGGGGGCTGGCCGCGCGCCCTGATGATCCACAGGCCGGCTACGAGGAGTTCTTCCATCAATACCCCCAGTGGCGGGCCGAGCACGCGCCGCTCGGCACCTCCAAGACTTGGGAAACGCTTGGCAAGAACATGCCTCCGGAGGTGCTCACTGGGGAGAGGCTGGCGAACTCCATCATCGCGGCACTTGGGCCGGAGCTGCTTCCGCAAGTGGAAGGCCGTCTGCTGTACACCGTGAACAAAGACCATCTGGAGCGCCATGGTGGCGTACTCCGCACTCCTGCGGATCTGTCGCGCTATGCGCAATACACGCGGCCAGAAATCGTCCGCCACTTCGGGACGCAGTACGACCCCGCGCGCCACAACTTCGGCATCCTCTGGTTCGAGCAGCGCGGCGTCATCATCACCAAGCTCGATACGAGCAGCGCGAAGGAGACGCAGCGCTACCGCAACCACTTCATCTCGGACCGGCGTTTCTCGTGGACCAGCCAGAACAAGATGACCCAGACGAACGAGGCAGGCCGGAAGGTGCTCGAGCACGAAGGGCGCGGCTCGACGTTGTACCTGTTCGTCCAAGGGCGTTCGCACGAGCCCGCCCTCTACATGGGAGAGGCGAGAGTCGCCGGGGCCAAGGACAACGCCCCCATGATCGTCACTCTTGAGTTGGACCGGCCCATTCCGCTCGATGTCCAACGCGAACTCTCAGTGACTCTCCCGGACGAGGAGAGCTGAGCCTGCCCCGCCCGCGAGGACCCGAGGCCTGTGAAGAGCCCTCCCAGCCCAACCCCTACGTCTTGCACTCGACTCACCGGTTGACGTTCGTTTGAGTCTCCGGAGAGTGGAAGATAACGTGATGGGCGCCTGGGCAAACCCTTTGAACCGAGGTGGGCTGTGGGAACTTCAGGAGGGCTTGCGCGGATGCCTGCGGTTCTGCTCCTGGGATTGCTGACGGGGGCGCTGTCAGTTCTCTCGGGGTGCAGCATCAATCATTATCAGCCAGGCCACTTCCAGTTCACCACGGTCGTCAAGAAAAAAGGCCCAGGGCCCGGTGGCTGGCGTGCCGCGTGTATCCATGCAACCGTCATCAACAAATCGACCCTGGAGCCGTATTTCTGTCAATTTGGCGTCGGCATGCCAATTGAGACCAAGGATGTTGCATGGATGTCCGAGCCACTTGCTCAGCGGATAGCCGCCGATTGCGCCAACAAGGCGCTCAGTGATGTGATCGCCGCTCCCGCCTCTTCGGTTCCGGGTCTTGTCTGTACTCAATTCAGGAACACATTTGACGGAATATTGGATCGCGCTGTGCAGGGCTCAAGAGTGACGGCATGGTGTGATGAGAGAACCAAGCCCTTCCGAGTCGACCTCTAAGGCCATGCCAATCTCAGCGGAACATCTTCTTCTGGTTGTTCAAGACTACTGGCGTTCGGACCGTGAGTTCGATGGCAAGCTGGAAAGGAGCCCTGAGCTGGAGAGGTTCCAGGCTTTGTGGAAACAAAAGCTCGAGAAGATAGATGAATGGTGGGTGCTCCATGACGAGCTCCGGGCGGCGTTGCCACACTTGAAGATCGGGGATGCCACGGCCACCGTTGATGCCTGTTTCCGCTGTCTCGTGTATGCGGAGCAGCAGCTCGTATCTGAAGACCCGGAGGATGAGCCTCGGTCGCGTTGCTGGGCCGTTGTCGGCTGCGTCAGCATCCTGGCGCCTGTGTATACGGTTTATGGCGTGCAGTACGACTACAAAGGGAGGGAATGGATCGATCGGAGGGTCTTCTTCGAGCCGTTGCCACCTGAGATGCGGACTCCCGCGGAGGTCGTTGCCAGGAAGCTCGAGGCGCTGTTCGGGGTCGAGGCTCTTCCTCGCGAGATTGCCGAGACCCGAATCCCGCTGATCGTGGAGAGGCAGGAGCCGCCTCATACCACCCTCTTTCATGCGCTCTTCACGAGCGAGCCCGAGAGCGTGCCTTTGTAGCGGAAGGCTGGCGCGGCGGTGGCGGCTCACTCGGTGGGCAGGCTGTCCGGGCCCCGCTGCCACCGGGGCCGCAGCTCGTGCGTCACCGTGCCCGGCTCCGGCACCCACAGCTCCTCCACGTGCACCTCCACCGGCCTCGTCCACCTGCCCCGCCCGCGAGGACCCACCGGGACAGCGTGTCCTGTGAAGAGCGGTACACGAGCGTTTCCGCCGGGCGGGGTGAGCCCTCCCAGCCCAACCCCTACGTCTTGCACTGGACTCACCGGTTGACGTTCGTTTGAGTCTCCAGCGAGTGGAAGATAACGTGATGGGCGCCTGGGCAAACCCTTTGAACCGAGGTGGGCTGTGGGAACTTCAGGAGGGCTTGCGCGGATGCCTGCGGTTCTGCTCCTGGGATTGCTGACGGGGGCGCTGCCAGTTCTCTCGGGATGCAGCATCAATCATTATCAGCCAGGCCACTTCCAGTTCACCACGATTGTCGAAAAAACAAGACCAGGGCCAGATGGTTGGCGTGCTGCGTGTATCCATGCAACCGTCATCAATCGATCGACCATGCGGCCTTATTTTTGCGAATTCGGTGTGAAATGCCCATTGAGAGCACGGATGTCGGGTTCATGTCCGAGCCCCTTGCCCAGAGAATCGCCGCCGATTGCGCCAATAAAGCGCTCAGTGATGTGATTGCCGCTCCCGCCTCTGGGCTTCCTGGGCTCGTCTGTACTCAATTCAGGAATATGTTTCATGGAGTCCTGAATCGCGCCGTGCTTGGCTCGAGAGTGACGGTGGTGTGTCAGAAGAAAACGAAGCCCTTCCGGGTTGACTTCTGAGTCCATGCCGATTCCAGCGGAATACCTGCTCTCTGTTGCCCGGAACTACTGGCGTTCGGACCGTGAGTTCGACGGCAAGCTGGAAAGGAGCCCTGAGACAGAGAGGTTCCAGGCTTTGTGGGAAGAGAAGCTCAAGGGGATGGAGGAATGGCACGGGCTCCTGGACGAACTCCAGGCTGCGTTGCCCCAATTCAGTATAGGGAATGCCACGGCCACCTGTGATGCGTGTTTCCGCTGCTCGGTGTACATGGAGCGGCAGCCCGTCCATTCGAATCAAGGGGATGAACCGCTGATGCGCCGCCAGGTCGTTGTCGGCTGCGTCAGCATCCTGGCGCCTGTGTATACGGTTTATGGCGTACAGTACGACTACAGAGGTGAAGAGCGCATCGCCGATAGGGCATTTTTCGATCCGCTTCCGCCCGAAATGAGGGCTCCCGCGGAGGTCGTTGCCAGGAAGCTCGAGGCGAGGTTCCAGGTCGAGGCCGTTCCTCGCGAGGTCGCCGGGACTCGGATTCCGCTCATCGTGGGCCCACATGAGCCGCCTGAGAGCACTCTCTTTCATGCGCTCTTCACGGGCTGGCCCGAGAGCGTGCCTTGATGGGGCAGAGCCACAGGGCCCGGCGGGGACGGCTCACTCGGTGGGCAGGCTGTCCGGGCCCCGCTGCCACCGGGGCCGCAGCTCGTGCGTCACCGTGCCCGGCTCCGGCACCCACAGCTCCTCCACGTGCACCTCCACCGGCCTGGCGCGTGTGTCCCTCACCGCCAGCAGCGTGTAGAGGCCCGGTGGAATGAGCCGGAAGCGATAACTCTCGGGCTCACCCCCGCCGGACCCGTACGTGGCCGAGTGGGCCCGCGCCTCGGCCTCCAGGAACGCCGCGCGCGTGAGGGGCGGCCCCAGCGTGCCGGGCACCAGCAGCAGCCGGCCCACCGGGCCCGAGGGGCTCCCCACCCGCACGAGCGCCCCCTCGCCGGGCGCGTCGAAGTCCACCGTCACCGTCCCCCGCGCCGGAACCTCCACCCACCGCGAGCCATGGCTGGGCAGCGTGCGGTTCTCGAAGACGTGCAGCTCCACCTGGACGGCGTAGCGCCCCGCCTCCAGCGCGCACGTGCGGTACCTGCCGTCCCGGATGTCCGCGAAGGCCGCGCGCCCGCCCTCCGCCGTGCGCACCTCCACCCGGCCGTGCCCCGACACCTCGCCGCCCACGCTCACCGCGCCCTCCACCCGGGCCCCCGGCCGCAGGGCCACGGTGAGCTCGACCTGCCTCGCTCCCAGCGGCTCCCATGTCTCCAGGTAGCCGCAGTGCTCCACCCGCACCACCCGCGGCCGCTCCTCCACCGCCGGCAGGCGCACCACGCCCTCCCCGTCCGTCAGCCGCATCTTCTCGCGCTCCCAGTGCCCGGGCGCCCCGGACGGGTAGAGCAGCGAGGTGTACCTCCCCGCTCCGGTGTCGGCCGGGTCCCTCACGTCCACGAAGGCCCCCTCCACCGGCTGTCCGGTGTCCGCGTCCACCACGCGCAGCCGCACCTCGCGCCCGGACTCCAGCACCACCTCGCCCAGGTCCACGTCCACGCCCTCCTGGAAGCGCACCTCGCGCCGGCTGCTGGCCAGTCCCGGGGCGCTGAAGACGAGCACCGCCCTCCCGTCGCGGAGGATGGACAGCCGGAAGGCGCCCTGCTCGTCCTCGTACGTGTCGCCGTCGAGGGTGAAGCGGGTGACGGGCGAGCCGTCCGCCCGCACCACCCGGCCGTGCAACCGGGCCAGCGCCTTCATCACCAGGCGCACCTCGCCGGCCCCGGGGGTGGTGAGCACTCCAGGCCTGCCCTCGAGCGTGCGCACCGGGCCCGGGGTGGTCCGCTCGTCCAGGGCGTACCCGCTCCGGGAAGCGCTCACCAGCAGGGGCCCCGGGGGCAGCCGCTCCAGGGTGAAGCGGCCGCTGCGGCCGGTGTACCAGGACAGGGAGGTGCCGGAGCGCCACTCGCGGCGGGCCCGGAAGGAGAAGGGCTGCAGGTCTCCCTCGCCGAAGGCGGACTCCAGCAGGGAGGCGGGCGCGGCGCGCACCTCGGCGAAGATGACCGGCTGCCCCCGCCCGTCCACCACCACGCCCGACAGCTTCGGGGCCTGTGGGAAGCGCAGCACCACGGACGTGCGCCGCCCGTCCACCAACTCCACGTCCGCGCCCACGGTGCGCAGCGGCTCGTCCTCGGGCGTCGCGGCGGCCACCCGGCGCCTCCCGGGCTCGAGCGCCTCGAGCAGGGCCTTGCCGGCGCCGTCCGTGTGGCCGGGCCGGGAGCTGGGGAGGAGCTGGACCTCGGAGCCGGCCAGGGGCAGGCCGTCCTCGTCCAGCACGGTGACCTCGAGCGAGGCGCCGCGGCGCAGCACCAGCCGGGCCTCCCGCACGGGGAGCGTCACGGGCAGCGCGGTCATGCGGAAGGCGGGGTGGTACACGGTGACGCGGTGGGCGCCGGACCGCCGCGCCTCCAGGAGGAACGTCCCGTCCTCGCCGGAGTCGGTGTCGTGGACGTGGGTGCTCCTTTCGTCCGAGGCCAGATCCCCGGGTTTCGCGGGGTCGAGCTGGTACAGGTAGAGCTGCGCTCCGGCCACGGGGCGACCGCTCTCGTCCACCACGGTGCCTTCCAGGGCCGAGGCCTCGAGCGGTTCGTCCCCGGACGCGCTGGGCGTCCCAGAACCCGGGGTGGGCTCGTGCGGCCCGGGGTGGGCCGCCGGAGGGAGGGGCGCGGTGTGGGGGGCTCGCCAGGTGTCACGCCCCGCGAGTCCCGGCGGGGCAGGGGTCTCGGGCGCCGCGTTCCCGGGCCTCCAGAGGAGACCGGCTCCGGCCACCAGCAACAGGAGCGCCGCGAGGGTGAGAAGGCGTGGAAGCAGGGGAGAGCGGAGGGCCGGAGGAGGGAGGGTCATTCCAGAGGTGGGGCGGGAGAAGGTGACGTCCACGGTCCACCGTAGCAGAAGTGGGGCTCCCGTCACCTCCTTCCGAGGTCACCCGGAGCACGCCCGCCCGTGTGGGAAGCGCGCGCCCTCGCGGGTCCGCCTTCCGGACACCCGGCCCCCAATCGCGTAGCCTGCGCGCGATGCCTCCGCTTGCTCTCCGGAAGGGGCCCGGTGCCTTCCGCAAATGGCTCTTCGTGGGCCTGGGTGTGGCCACCTTCGGCTTCTACGGCACCTCCTTCGTGGTGCACCACTTCGGCCAGCGCGAGCGCGCCGTCCCCTCCGATGTCCTCGTGGTGCTCGGCGCCCGCGTGCTGCCCGATGGCGAGCCCTCTCCCGCCCTTCGCGCCCGCATCGAGAAGGCCGTCGAGCTCTACCACCAGGGCCTCGCTCCCCGGCTCCTCTTCTCCGGCGGCGTCGGCCTCCACCCTCCCTCCGAGGCCCGCGTCATGCGCGACCTCGCCGTGCGGCTCGGCGTCCCCCCAGAGGCCTGTCTCCTCGAGGAGCAGAGCCACTCCACCGAGCAGAACGCACGCTTCTCCGCGGAGCTGCTGCGCTCGCTCGGCGCCCGGCGCGTGGTGGTCGTCTCCGACCCCTATCACCTCCTGCGCGCCCGCCAGTATTTCCGGCTCCACGGTTTCGAGGTGGCCACCAGCCCCGCCTTCCTCACCGAGCGCAACATGCGCCTCTTCGACCGCTTCTACTGGACGCTGCGCGAGGCCGCCGCCCTGTTCCTCCATCCGCACGTGCTCCTCGCGCGCAAGCCCTCCTGAGCCTCCACACTTCTGGTCAGGGGACTCCCTCTCCCCGTCCTCCGGGGGGCTGGTTGTGCGCGCGCGCCCCGAACGGCTATACCGCCCCCCATTTCCCCGCTGTCGCCATGAAGAGAGGCCTCGCGATGCGAATCGCCTGGAGTTGGACTGTCGCCGCCGTGCTCGTGCCCTTGCTGGTCTGGGCCGCTCCCAATCCCTCGCAGGACTCCGAGGCCGCCGCCGAGCCCGAGCCGGTCCTGTTCAACTGGCAGCCCGGTCCCAGGAAGGTGGAGCTCGGCCATGAGCTCACCCTGGACCTCCCCGGCGAGCACCTTTTCCTCGAGAAGGCCGAGGCCGCGAAGCTGCTGGAGATGAATGGCTCCTTCTACAACGACAACGTGCTCGGCGTGGTGGCCTCCAAGGAGGAGTCCTCGTCGTGGGTCGTCATCGTCCGCTACGAGGAAGAGGGCTACATCGAGGATGACGAGGAGATCGACGCCGACGAGCTCCTCACCGCCATCAAGGAGGGCACCGAGGAGGCCAACAAGGAGCGCGTGGAGCGCGGCTTCACGGCCATCCATGTGAACAACTGGTCCGAGGCCCCCCACTACGACAAGGCCCGCCACCACCTCATCTGGGCGCTGGATGCCGTGGGCGACACGGGCACCTCGGTCAACTACAGCACGCGCGTGCTGGGCCGCCGCGGCTACGTCTCCATGAACCTGGTGGTGGACCCGGCCGGCTTCGCCGACAGCAAGCCGCACATGGCCCGGCTGCTCGAGAGCACCCGCTTCAACCCGGGCGCGCGCTACGAGGACTTCCAGGAAGGCACCGACAAGGTGGCCGAGTTCGGCCTCGCGGGCCTGGTACTCGGCGGTGCCGGCATGGGCGCCGCCAAGCTGGCCAAGGTGGGCATCCTCGCCAAGTTCGGGAAGGTCCTCCTGGCCATCTTCCTGGCCGGCAAGAAGCTCATCATCCCCCTGCTGCTGGTCGTGGGGGGCCTCTTCTCGAAGCTCTTCGGTGGGAAGAAGACGGAAGACGCCCCTCCCCCCTCCAATCCGGGCCAGTAGTCCTCCAGGCCGCTGGTAGACTCCAGCGGCCATGTCCCGGAAGCCTCCCAATCCCCTCGTCCGGCTCGCCTTCCACGTCGAGCACCATGTCGAATCCTGGGGCTGGCGCGTCCGGCGCAAGTTGGGGCTGGCGCGTCCGCCTCGCATCCTGCCGTACCGGGGTTACGGCTCGGCCCGCCAGTCCGTCATCAAGGCGCGCGTGCTGGAGAACCGGCACGTGCGCCCGCCCTGGAAGCGCCACACGCTGCTGGGCAGCGCCGTCGCCTCGTGGAAGCGCTACAACACGGTGGAGATTCCCCGGGCGCGCGTGCTGGTGCGCTGGGGGGACCACCGCTGGGAGGGCACCACCGACGAGGAGGGCTTCCTCGAGCTGTGGGTGGAGCCGCCCCCCGGGGCGAAGCCCGGTTGGAACGACGTGGAGCTGGAGCTGCTGTCGCCCTCGCCCCAGGGGGTGGAGCGCGTGCGGGCCCCCGTGCTGGTGGCCGGCCCCGAGGCCCAGTTCGGCGTCATCAGCGACATCGACGACACCGTCATCGTCACCAACGTCACCAACTTCCTCAAGCGCGCCTGGACGCTCTTCCTCACCGAGCATCGCACCCGTCTGCCCTTCGAGGGCGTGGACGCCTTCTACGAGGCCCTCCACCAGGGCAGCACGGGCTCGGCGGGCAACCCCATCTTCTATGTCTCCTCCAGCCCGTGGAACCTCTACGAGCACTTGGACGAGTTCCTCGGCCTGCACCGGATT
Organism: Archangium sp.; assembly: GCA_035645295.1. Taxonomy (GTDB): domain Bacteria; phylum Myxococcota; class Myxococcia; order Myxococcales; family Myxococcaceae; genus Archangium. The sequence continues at coordinate 10,971 of DASQMW010000161.1, read as the reverse complement.
CCCGCCGGGCCGCTGCTGCTGCGGGACTGGGGCCTGAGCCGCACCGGCTTCGCGCCCGGCGGCGGGCACGGGCACAAGCTGGAGAAGATCCGCGGGCTGATGAGCACGCTGGAGTCGCTGCCCTTCATCCTCATCGGTGACAGCGGGCAGGAGGACGCCGAGCACTACCGCACCATCGTCCGCGAGTTCCCCGGCCGCATCCGCTGCGTCTACATCCGCAACGTGTGGCACCGCCCGGGGCGCGAGAAGGAGCTGGCCTTCATCGCCGCGGACATCCGCGCCGCCGGCAGCGAGATGCTCACCGTGGACGACACGGTGACGGCCGCCCGCCACGCCGCGAGCCAGGGGTGGATTCGCTGGCAGGAGGTGGCCGAGGTCCAGGCCCACCAGGCCGAGGACGTCCAGGCGCGCACGCTGCTCGACAAGCTGGACCGCGAGCACGGCTGAGCCTCGCGAGCGGTTCCAGCAGCAGGGTGTTTCTCCCCTGTTGCTTGAATTCCTCGAATCCCCATGCCACACCCATCATCCCCCAACCCCGAGGACGATGATGACGGGTCTCAAGTGGATGAAGGCGCTGTTCGTGCTGCCCATGGCGGTGCTGGCCGCCTGTGGTGACGTGGCCGGGACGGAGCAGGTGGAGACGCTGGGAGAGAATGCCCAGGGCGTGCTGTACGCGCCGCCGCCGCCGGCCAGCGGCAACATCCTGGACTCCACCACGTACCTGGGCCCGGTGAACCTGGGCAGCGCGGTGCAGACGTCCTTCACCACCAATCCCCAGTACTACTCCTTCACGCTGCAGGTGCCGGCCAACTCGCAGATCATCCTCGAGGTGACGCACGCGGGCAGCTCCATGTACCTGGACACGGGCCTCTTCGTGTACGGGCCGAAGAACGCGTCCGGTAGCTACGGCACCACGGTGCTGGCCCAGGACGACGACGCCGGTTACGGGCAGCTGAGCAAGCTGTCCGCGGTGAACGTGGTGCAGGGCGGCGAGTACCTCGTGGTGGTGAGCGCGGGCAACGGCTCGGGCAAGCAGTTCCGGCTGCAGACCCACTGCGTGGCGGGGGCGTGCGTGTCGCCGTCGCTGCCTCCGGCTTCGGCGGGCTACCAGCTCACGCTGACGGAGCAGTCCCTCACCTCGCAGCTGAGCTCGACGCTCGCCACCGGCGAGGCCGAGCGTGACTGGACGACGGCCTCGGTGCGCCGGTTCGACTTCGCCTGGCCGTACTCGGGTGCGGCCACCCTGGCCCAGGCGGACGCGGCGGTGCTGGGCTTCCAGGAGTACGAGTACTACGGCTACTCGGCGGGGACCGCGCTCACCTATCCCCAGCTCAACGGCTACCTCTATTCGGAGTTCCAGCCGCTGCACCCGCAAATCCTCTCCACCTATGGCAATGGGTGGGAGAACGTGCAGGTGATGACGCACTACTACTCGCGCGCGGTGGCGCCGGGCGCGGATGGCTGGTTCCGCCTCAACGTCATCCTCTTCCCGCAGTCGAAGAAGGTCATCGTCCTCGAGCAGATCGGCTACGAGACCTGAGGGGGTACGGAAGGCGAGTGGCTCTCCCGGGGTTGGCCAACGTGCGCGTTGGCCAACCGCCTCGTGGTTTCATGTGGAGCGCTGGCGGTTTCGCAGGCGCTCCAACGCGTCAAACAACTCCTTCCGGGCTGTCTCTTCCTCTTCGGAACGTGTGGCGGTGCGGCAGAGTTGCTCGGCCTGCGCTCTCCATTCCGAGGTGTCCTGGGCCGGGAGGTTCGTTGCCATCGTACATTCGAGCGCGAGGGCCATCAGGCGCAGTTGTTCGACGCCAGGGGCGGCGGGAATCCGTAGGAACTCGGCAATGAACTCATGGGCTTCGCTTGGGCCGCGTATGATGGCAAATTGCCAAGCCGCCATGACGGCGACCGCGCGCCATCGGGGTTGCTGCAGGACAGGGGCCATGAGTCGGGCTGCGGTGCCGGGCTCCTTGTGCTCGACCCAATCCGCAGCGAAGAATGTCTGAAACACAGGATGGGCGAAGCGGAATCGCCGAGAGCCGGTTTCGGCGATGATCCAGGGCAGATATCTGCTGGCGTCGTGGAGCAGCAAGAGCGCTTGAGCGGGGGACGCGGGGAGGGGTAGGGAATCTCCGGCCTCCTGTTGTAGTGACGCGAGCGCGTGGGAAATGTCCTCGTCGAGAATTTCGGCGGTCCCACGCTCGATCCCACGAAATGCCAGAGCCGCCAGGAGCCATCGCAAGGCCCGTGGAGTGAACTGCCGGATGCTGAGCAACTCCGGGCCAGCATGGATGAACCACCAATTGATGATGTTGCTCAACATCGAACCGAAACGCGAGGCGTCCGAAGCCGTGAGGGTCGAGCCCGCGAGCAAGGAAGCCGCCATGCCTAGATCGGCTGTCTTGGCGACGAATTGGATGAACAGATTGGCGGGAAAGTGCCGCGTGTCTGTTTTGGAATCTTCCAGGGTCTTCAGGCTCTCGCGGACGGACTGAAGCGTGGGCTTCTGTGGTGCCTGCGTCAGCAAATCGGCCATCTGCGCGCGCAGATCGGCGAAGGACAGGGGGTTGAGTCGAGCCAGTGTCCAAGAGGACCGGAGTTCCGGGACGCGAGTCCGGCTCGTCACGGTGATCCTCAGCCGTGGATAACGTTTCCGAAGGCGTTCCAGCCAGTCAGCGCAGAGCTCCCGAGCGAGTCCTTCGAGCTCGTCCAGACCGTCCAGCATCAACACGAGCTCACCAGAGCGGGCCCAGGCGGCGAAGCGGGGACCGGGGGGGAATCGGGCACCGGGAAAGGGGGTGGCGGGCAGCTCGTCATCATCCAGATCCAGGCCGAAAGCAGGGCCCTGGTAGAGGTCACGGGCAGTAACGAACAGCGGGCAGGGAGCACCCGGAGGCGTATCGGCGGCTTCCCTGGCCCAGAGGAGCGCGAGTGCCATCAGTGCGGTGGTCTTTCCGCTCCCGAAGGTACCGAGCAGGATGCCATGCTGGGTTGTCCGTACCCAGTCGTGGAGGCAAACGTCGCCCCGACCTCCCTGAGGGCGAACCCTCCTGTCACTCAGGAGCTCCGGCTGGACTGGGGGCAAGGGAACCAGGTGCCCCGCGATGCGTCCCTTAAGCACGTTCCGGAGCCGGAATAGGTAGATGCGTTGAGCCTCCAGATCCGGCTCGGTTGGCACCTGCTCTTCGGAGAAGGAGACGAGCAGAGACCGCCAGGAGAAAAGATCGGCGCAGTGGCGCTGGAATGCTTCCAGGTCACTCCGTGGAACCCAGAGGATGACGGCGGCCCGGATGAGCATCAGCCGATCTCTCAGCATGTTCAGACTGGATTCCGTGGCGGCCCGGTCGTCCTGCTCGAGGTTCTCCAATCCATGTACGAGCACGATGGGCTCGTCCACCTGGGCACGCTCCACGGCCGACACCACGTCCGGGCCATCGCAGTCCAACCGGTGCCAGAGGGTGGGGCGCGAGCCGGGCAGCCCCGAGCGGATGAGTGACAGCCCTTCCGGCGCCCGGAAATCAGGGCCCAAGACGAGGATGAGCGCCAGCCCATCCGTGAGCTCGAGGGTGGATGCAATCCTGGAAAGCTCGGCGGACGTGTCGCTCATGGTTCAGGCTTGAGTTTGACGCTACGGCAGACCGGCCTTCCGGCCGCGCTCTGCACAAAGTTGTCCTACTGTTGGACACCTTTTGGAGGATCGGGCACGGCAGGTCTGCCCTTCCGCCTTAGAGTTCAGGACGCACTCCCCGCAGGATGGGGTGGGGCTCGAACCACACCTTTCCATTGCTATAGGGCAGCACGTAGTTGCTCAGTAGCAGGTCCGACGAGATGTCGCTGCTTCCACTCGGCTCCCCTGTTTGTTTGACATGCTTGAGCTCCTCGAGGCGTTTGGTCGTGAGGGTGACCTCGAACTCCTTCCTCAATTCCGTGATGGCCTCCTCGGCGATCCTCGCGTCGACCTTTGCCTCGGGGTTCTTTTTGGAGGCCTCATGGGCGAAGCGGCAGCACCTGTTGACGAGGTGGATCAGATCCCGCAGCACGCCTCCCGAGGAGGTGATCAATTCCTCCAGCGAGCTCCCCTCGAAGACATCCTCGGGTTTCAATGAATAGCGGGCGAGCCGCTTGGCCACCACTTGGCGCATGGCCTCTCTTCCCGCCTGGATCTTCGCTGGATCCAGCGAGAGCCATTCAGGAGGGGGCGGACGCACTACGACGTTGGTCAACCGCTCCCGTTTGAAGGCGCTGCTCGCCACGTTCCAGACCGTGGAGAGCATCAGGGTGATGGGGCCAGAATAGATGATGGGCGCGGAGGGCGCGGCGAGCAGACGGGTGCTCGCGAAGAGGCCGCGGATGTTGGGAAGATCCTGAATCTTGTCCAGACCGTCCACCAGCACGACGGGAGGCGGCAGCTTCTGGCGAACCCTCTCGAAGATGGCATCGACGGCAAGGGTCAGTTCTTGTATGGCGGGCTCTCCCTCCTGGAAGGCACGAGTGGTGCCGCCCAGCAGACCCCCCGCGATGCGCGCGGCGCCCGTGGCCGCACCGGCGGCTGGTGCCGCTCCGGGGGCGGCGATGTGGGTGATGAAGAGCGCGACGCCCTGGAGGATCTCCCCTACGTTGAGGCGTGAGCCCGGATCCAGCAGACCCTGGAAGGCATCAATGAGCCGGTTCTCGTCCGCGCGTGGAACCGGGTAGGCGTTGTCCCGGGCCTTGCGGATGGCCGCGGCGCCAATCAGGAAGAGGACCTCCGCAGGGGTCAGCTTGTCGACGCGTGTCGAGGACGAGGCGAGGTCCAGCGCGATGACCGTGGAGTCGCGCCAGAGTTTTTGCCCCAACCTCACGAGTTCCGAGCTTTTCCCGCTCCCAAGCGAGCCACAGACGACCCATTTCCCCGAGGGATCAAATTCCTCGAACTCAAGGTCTTTGATGATCCGCTCGGCGACGGCTGAGGGGCGCTCGACGAACAGGTCGCTGTCCTCTGACTCCAAGCGCTTCTTGGGATCGAACAGGTGGTAGAGGTCGCGCCAACGCTGATTGAGGCCTTCCATACGAGGCAACATACTGCCCGCCGCCCCACCGGGCGATTCTATCGACACGGGGTATCACCCCGATGAAGCAAGAGCCTGCTTTCTCGCAAGGCTCTCGTCCCCAAGTGGCCAACAAGCGTGTTGGTCAACAACCCTGTTGTCCACGAGGCGGGCAGGCCCTCAGCGGCAGTCGGAGTCCGCCTCGTCCGCGCGGCCGTCCGCGTCGTCGTCGGCGCCGTTGGCGCAGCGGCCGAGCTCCCGGGGCACGTACTCGGTGATGTGCAGCGAGTAGCGGATGGGCCAGGCCCCGTCCTCGCTGGCCGGGCCGTCCACCACCACCAGCACCCGCTGCCCCTTCTCCAGCGTCAGCTTCACCACCGGCGCGCCCGTCTTCCCCGCCGAGCGGCTCGCCGAGCAGCCCAGCTCCAGGCCCCGGCACCCCGTCAGCACGTACAGCGCGTTGCCGTAGCTGCCGCCCACCGTGTCGAAGACGAAGGTGCCGCTCTTCGGCGCCGTCCACAGGTGCGCCCGGTCATGCTGGAGCACCGCGCCGCACGTCCCCTGGAAGCCGTCTCCCGCCTGCGCCGTGTCCCCGGCGAACGTCACCGGCAGCGCGCTGCCCAAATCCGTGTCCGCGCACCCGCGCCCGTCGCAGAAGGGCTCGGCCTGGCAGTCCGTGTCCGCGCAGTCCACCCACCGGTCCCCGTCGTTGTCCGCCCCGTCGAAGCAGTGTCCCGCCTCGGTGGCCGACTGCTCGTGGATGTGCAGCTCGAAGTCCCCCTTGCTGAAGCTGCTGCCCCAGGTGGCGCCGTCCACCACCACCAGCACCCGCTGGCCCGCCTCCAGCGTCGCCGACACCCGCGCGCCTCCGCCGTAGCTGATGCCTTCCGTGGCACACGCGAGCTCCTCGCCCGCGCAGCCCTCCCGCCGCAGGCACAGGAGCGAGTCCATCGCCGAGCGCGCCGTGTCGAAGGTGAAGGTGCCGCTCCTGGGCGCCGTCCACAGCAGGGCCCGGTCCGGCGAGCCCCCGCCGCCACACGAGGCCTGGTGATCCTGGCTGGCCCACACCGTGCTGTCCTTCAGCCGCACCGGCAGCGCGCTGCCCAGGTCCCGGTCCACGCACACGGGCGGGGGGCGGTGGCACACGTTGGCCACGCCCCCTCCGCCACACGTCTCCCCCGCCGGGCAGGCGCCACAGTCGAGCATCCCGCCGCACCCGTTCGTCACCGTGCCGCAGTTCTTCCCCAGGAAGGCGCACGAATAGGGCTGGCAGGCGGGCGCGGCGCAGACGTTGGGCACGCCGCCCCCGCCGCAGGCCGTGCCCGCGGGGCAGGTGCCGCAGTCCACCACGTCGCCGCACCCGTCCGGCACCGTGCCGCACTCCTTGCCCAGCTCGGCGCACGTGGACGGCAGGCAGCGCGCGCTGCCACACACGTTGGCCACCCCGCCTCCGCCGCACGTCTGGCCGGAGAAACACTCGCCGCAGTCGAGCAGCCCTCCGCAGCCGTTGGAGATGGTGCCGCAGTTCTTCCCCCGCGCCGCGCACGAGGTGGGAATGCACGAGGCCGGGCCGCACACGTTGGGGCCGCCGCCGCCCCCGCATGTCTCGCCGTCGGGGCAGGTGCCACAGTCCAGCACCCCGCCGCACCCATCCGGAATGGGGCCGCAATTCATCCCCAGTCCCGAGCACGTCAGGGGCGTGCACGCGGGAATGCCACAGACGTTGGGCACGCCATCGCCGCCGCATGTCGTGCCGTCCGGGCAGGCGCCACAGTCCAGCACCCCGCCGCACCCGTCCGACAGCGTGCCGCAATTCTTCCCCAGCTCCGCGCAGGTGAAGGGCCGGCAGGGGGCCCGGCCGCACTCGTTGGGCGCGCCCCCGCCGCCGCATGTCTCGCTGTCGGCGCAGGTGCCGCACTCCAGCACCCCGCCGCACCCGTTCTGCACGCTGCCGCAATTCTTCCCCAGGCCCGCGCAGGTGGCCGGGGTGCAGTGTGCCCGGCCGCAGACGTTGGGCTCACCCCCGCCGCCACACGTCTCGTCCGCCGCGCAGGTGCCGCACTCGAGCGTGCGCCCGCACCCGTCCGGCAGGCTGCCGCAATTCTTCCGCGAGGACTCACAGGTGGCCGGGGTGCACGGCGCCGGGCCGCAGAGGTTGGGCGTGCCGCCGCCGCCGCACACCTCGCCCTCGGGGCAGGTGCCGCAGCGCAGCACGCCGCCGCACCCGTCGATGGCCGTCCCGCACTCCAGGCCCTGCTGCTCGCACGTCTGGGGTTGGCACCCGTTGCGCGTGAGGGTGCCCGGGACGGGCTCCATTGTGTCCGTCCCACCACATGCCAGCCACACCGCGGCCAGGGCCACCCACCCCAGCCCGCTCCAGCGCCCGCCCATGCCCCGCCCTCCACCCGGCCTCCGAGTGGCCCTGGGGGCACAACCTGGGATGGCTCCCCCCGGGACGGAAGGGCCCCCGGCGTGGGCCGCCCGGTGCTGAACGGATGCCACCGCCCCCGGGGGCAGGAGCCGTGCCCGCTTTCCGACGTCTTCCTACCCGGCAGCCCTGATTCCTGCGCGTGCGCCCATGCGCCACTTTGTATGGGTGGGTCCGGTATATGTGGGTGGGGGGAGGAGCTTGAGGCGTCCCTGGACTTTCGCGAGGCGCATTGCCGTGGGGCTTGCCGCCTCCCTGGGGGTGGCCCTGGCCATCGCCGCCATCACCGCGCTCGCGCTGAGCTCGGTGCTCACCGGCAGCGAGCACATCTCCGAGAGCGCCGTCCGGCACCGGGTGGCGGTGGAGCAGCTGCACCGGGCCTTCAGTGACAAGCTCGCCAGCCAGCATGCCCATGCGCTCACCGGCGAGGCGTCCTTGCTGGACGAGGCGCGGCAGGCCCGCATCCAGTTCCAGGCGCTGCTGCGGGTCCTGCGCTCGCACGAGGAGGGGCCACGCGAGCATGGCCTGTTGGCCGGGTTGGCCCAGGCCGAGCAGGCGCACGAGGACGCCGCCCGGGCGCTGCGGGAGGCCCAGGAGCGGGGCGTCTCGCGCGAGGAGCTGGCGGTGCACCGCGATCGGGTGGGCGAGGCCCGCGCCCACACCTACGAGGTGCTGGACTGGCTGTCCTGGTACACCGAGGAGAATTTCACCCAGCTGACGCTGCGGGCGGACCAGGCGGAGCAGCGGGCCTTCTGGCTCATCATCGTCGTGGCCACGCTGGGGCTGCTGGTGGCCATGGGGCTGGCCTGGGTGCTCACCCGCGCGCTGTGGCCCCTGCACCACCAGGCCCAGGTGAGCCAGGCGCGCTTCCGGCTGCTGGTGGAGGGGGTGAAGGACTATGCCCTCTACATGTTGGACCCGGAGGGCCGGGTGGTGAGCTGGAATCCCGGCGCCGAGCGCATCCATGGCTGGCGGGCCGAGGAGATCATCGGCCGCACGGGGGACATCTTCTACACCCCGGAGGCGCGGAAGGAGGGCCAGCCGCGCAGGGATTTGGAGTGGGCGGCGCGCGAGGGGCGGCGGGAGTGCGAGAGCCTGGGAATGCGCAAGGACGGCTCGCGCTTCTGGGCCGAGTCGCTCCTCACCGCACTGCACGGGGCGGACGGACGGCTCGAGGGCTTCGCGGTGATCACACGCGACAGCTCCGAGCGCAAGCGGATGGAGCGCGCCCAGCACCTCTTCGCCGAGGCCGAGCGGCTCTTCCTCACCGAGAAGGATCCGGACCAGGCGGTGGTGGAGCTGACGCGGCTGCTCGTGCCGGAGCTGGCCGACGGGTGCCTGCTCTTCCTGCTCAACCCCACGGAGGAGCTGGAGCCGCGCGCCATCATCCACACCTCGCCGGAGAAGGAGCGCCTCCTCTGGGAGCTCTTCCAGGGCAGCGGCGGGCCGAAGCCGGGACGGCCACACGGGGCCTGGCAGGTGCTGCGCACGGGGAGGACCGAGCGCATCCCCGAGCTGACGCTGGAGCAGCTGAAGGAGGTGGCCCGCGAGGCGGGGGACCTGGAGCGGTTCCAGCAGCTGGAGGCCGCCTCGTTGCTGTTGGTGCCGCTGCGCGCGGCGGGGCGCTCGGTGGGGGTGTTGATGCTGGTGTCGCAGCGGCCGGAGCAGCGCTTCGCGGAGACCAACCAGGTGTTCATCGAGGAGCTGGCGGGCCGGGCGGCGCTCGCGCTGGAGAACGCGCGGCTGTTGCGTGAGGCGCAGGCGGCGTTGGATCTCATCGGCGTGGCGGCGCACGACCTGGGCAATCCGTTGCAGGCGCTGCAGTTGATGCTGGGCAAGCTGCGGCGCTCGCCCCCATCGGACCCGGACAAGCTGCGCGAGGTGCTCACCGCGGCGGTGCGGCACACGCATCGGCTGGGGCGGCTGCTGCACAACTTGTTGGATTTGTCGCGGCTGTCCTCGGGGAAGCTGGACCTGGAGATAGGGGAGGTGGACCTGGCGGAGCTGGCGCAGGAGGCGGTGGAGCGGCACGCCGAGCAGGCGGCGGAGGTGGGCAGCCGGCTGGTGCTGGACGTGGAGCCGGGGGTGGTGGGGCGGTGGGACCGGCTGCGGCTGGAGCGGGTGCTGACGAACCTGCTGTCCAACGCCTTCAAGTATGGAAAGGGCCAGCCCATCGAGCTGCGGGTGGAGCGCACGGCCGGCCACGGGCGGCTGAGCGTGCGTGACCACGGGCCGGGCATCCCCCTGGAGCAGCAGCGCGCCATCTTCGAGCGCTTCAAGAAGGCACCGGCGACGGGGGAGAGGAAGGAGGGCTTCGGGCTGGGCCTCTACATCGTCCGGCAGCTGGTGGAGGCGCACGGGGGCAGCGTCCTGGTGGAGAGCCAGGAGGGGGAGGGCGCGATGTTCACCGTTGAACTCCCCCTGGTAGGGGCGAGCCGGGAAGTGGACGCCAGCGCACATCCTCCAGGGATGGTGCATTAGTCCGATTGAGCGGGATTCCGGGCCAGTTCACCCTGAGGAAGTTCGCGAGGTGAGTCATGGTGAAGCTGGCCCTTCTGGGTGAGTCCTATCCGGCGCAGCTGCGGGAGAATCCGCAGGCGCTCCGGGACGTGCAGGTGGTGTGGTCGGGCACGTCGGTGGAGGCCTTCCGGGAGGAGGTTCCGGGGCTGAGGCCGGACGTGCTGGCCCTGGACTTCCTGGAGCTGAACGGGGTGCAGACGGGAGTGGTGCCGACGCTGCTGGAGGGCTGTGGGGCGCGGCACGCCATCGTCACGTACCGCTTCGCGCGGCGCGGGGTGCTGCAGCAGTACCCGGCGGGCAAGGTGCGGCTGCTGCAGGGGCCCATCTCGCTGTCCCTGCTGCGGGCGCACGTGCACCTGGCGGTGCTGGACGACATGCTGCAGCCCCAGCCGGCGAAGGCGGCGGCGCCGGTGGCCCAGGTGCCCACGGCCTCGGCTTCCACGCCGGCCCTGCACCTGGGGGCGCCGGGCGCGGTGTCCACGGTGACGGTGCCGGCCACGCCGAAGGCGCCGCTCTACTCGCCCGAGCAGCTGGGTGTGTTGCTCGAGGTCTCCAGCGCGGTGCAGTGCGAGTGCCCCAACCACCTGTCCCAGATTGTCAGCAGCCTGCAGGCCTTCGAGGAGTACTCGAAGCACTGCGAGAACCGGAACGAGGCGGACCGGCAGGTGCACGCGCTGCTCTACCGGTACACGGCGGCGGCACGCGCGGTGATGGAGGAGGCGCTCACCGCGCTGGTGAAGCACGAGAACATCAAGCTGTAGCGCGAGCGGGCCCGAGCCTGCGAAGGAACCCCGTGAAAGAGGAGCAAGCGCGAGCGACCGTGTCCAGGTTGAGCTCCTGCACGAGCTGACGGCGGAGTTCCGCGGGGTCCTGCTTGCTGGCGTGCTCAGCGCACCACTGTTGGAGCAGTTCCTTGGCCTGACGGCGCCCGAGGCGCTCGGGAGGCTTGGGCGGTGAGTGGGGTCCGCGGAGGACGGACTTCACCGCCTCGGGGTCCGC
>DASQMW010000160.1:0-24137 GCA_035645295.1 Archangium sp. | reverse complement strand
CCTCTCCTTCAGCCGGCGATTCTCCTCGCGCAACCTCGCATTCTCCTCCTCCAACTGCGCGATACGCGCCAGCGCTGCTTCCAGCCTCTTCTCCAGCTGCGCTATCTGCACGTCTCGGGCATCCACCTGCACCATGCCCTGCCTACACCACGCCAGACGTCCTCTTGTCCAGCGCCACTTCCGAGGTCACCTCGTTCCCGTCTCCTCTTCAACCAAGCCAATCCGGTGAACGGTTACCCCAGGTCAACCCAGCGATGCGACCTGACTGGAGAGCAGCCAGGGGACGAAGATATTGGGCGTGACTGCGGAGTAAGGAGGGGCATGGCTTTGGCCTGCACTCGAGCGCGCTGGCGGCCCAGGCGATGGGGGGACGCCTGCTGCTGGAGAGCCAAGGTCCCGGCAAGGCCGCCAAGGCCACGCTCGAACTCCCGGTCTCGCAGTCCCCTGACAGGGCGGCCCAGGAGTCGCAGACCCGGAAAAAGGAGCGGACGCCGCGACTGGATTGGGCCCGGCTGCTCCATGGGCCCCCTTTCGGCGGCCGGGAGATCCGTGCGAGAATCACCCCCTGTAAGCTAGGCGAAGCGGCGTGTTCCAGGGAATATGAGGGGATTCTCCATGGGTGATGATTACGCGTACGAGGTTCTCGACATCAATAAGGATGGCTCCGGCCCCTATCATGTCAACAGATTCTCGATTGTGTTCTATCCACACCTGGGAGACACACTCGACACCATCGCGACGGATTTCAAGGAGAGATTCGCAAGCTATTTCAATGGTTTCGGCTCCGCCAACTCGGGGCGTCGAAATTGGTGCGAGGGTATCCCGAATATCGCCAGCGTCAGTGTCACGGACGAAAAGCGGAGAAAGCAAAGCGTCTACTCCTTTGTCTTGAAAAATCCTGGATTCCATGCAGATTTTGTCTGTGAGGTGGAGAATTACAAGAAAAACTACAGGGAGAACGAAGCCCCGGGATTCGCCTTCGAGACCTTGCATCGCTTTGATTTGAGAACTGAAACCTTCATGATGCAACAAGTCGATCCCCTGTCAGGCATAGGGCCGGATCTCGACGCCACTCACGTTCTCGCGGGGCGGCGTTCATGGAATGTTTTTACGTGTCACGTCATCAAGAAGACGGACATAGTGTTTATCTCGGGGAGTTCGAATGGGCGGCAGAAACGACACAAGCCGTTCGCGCCGAATGAGGCGTGTGTCATCCAGACCGCAGCCATAGAGCGCTATTCCGGTGTGATCAGCAGGGCCGCGGGGGCGTTGATGGATGATCGGTCGATAGTTGATCGCATCTGGTCGAACCAGTTGGTCAATTTCGTCAGGATGAACAACTACAAGTTCTGGAGTCGGTCCTTGAAGGCGTTTCGCGATAGGCCCGGTGAGCTGTCCTGGGACAAGAACGACAAGGCAAGCTCCGGAGTCTTGGATACCGTCTTCGTGGACAAGCGCTCATTCCCCGTGGGCCAGAAGAAGACCATGTACAGTGACCCCTTCGTGAAAGGCGTGGTCTCCGCGCATCCCGCGTTGAAGGAACAATTCAAAGATTGGAAGTAGCGTCCTCAATCGCCTGGTGTAATCGCAAAGGCCAGCCCAGCTGGCCTGGCGTAGTCCTCGTGATGCTAAGGATCGAGGAGTAAAGAGCTCGACGTGCCAAGAAGCTGCTAGGGTGTCACACCTCTTGCTGCCTTGTACGTTGTTATAGGTGTATGTTGCCCTTGGTTTGATTTCCGAGAGGAGAGCCTGCGGCCCCGGGTGGTTGTATAGGCGGCGTCCTCATGCCCAGCGCGGTAAAATTGCATGAGCAGATTACAATTGGATAACCATGGATAATGTCGACCAGCTGACTGATTTAGTAAGGATGGCCCTGCCCGGCGCCAAACGATGGTCCGACGTGGCGGATGCGCTTCGAAAGCCAGAGAAGCCTTCAGATGAAGACCCCGTGTGGGCAGCCATCTGGGCATTCGACTACATGCTCCTCAATTCTCGGTCGGCCGAGAAGCGCGAGCGCTGGGGGGACTTCGCCCCCGCCATTGAAATCCAAGGCCGGGTGCATCCACCTCCTCTCAAGACCCTTCCCGATAAAGTCGTGGCGACATGGGCCGCTCTAGCGGATCGCTTGACTGACCCCGTGGCGGCCTCGCGGCTCAATGACCTCCTTTGGGTAAAAAAATGGGCGCCCAAACCACACGAGCGTGCTCGCGCTGCCGTCTCAGCTTACGTGGCTCTCGCGCAGGAGGATTGGGGACAACTCGTTCGTGCCGAGTGTCTCGCGCGAGCGCTTGAACTCGCGCTTGCAATGAAGGACGCGGCGCGTGCCACCGAGATAGTCCCTTTAATTGTCGCCGCAGCCCGGGAAGCCATTGCCAGTAAGGATCTGATTCCTGGAGTCACGTTTCGCCACATCGAAGCGCTCGTAGGAGCGGGCAACGTTGCGCCGACGGCTGACGTCGACGCTCTCCTCCGAGAATCTGGGGAAGCCTACAGTGCAAATCCGTATTATTTTGAGTCCGTAAAAGACTTGGAGGCGACGTGGGCGCGTAAGGACAAGGACCGAGTGGCTCGCGCGGCACGTGAGAAGGCGGAGCGGTGGAAGGAAGTGGCACTGGCGGCCTCTGGCCTTCAGCGGCACAGCCTCCTCCAAAAAGCAGTAGAGGTGGCCCGCCTGCATGGGCTGCGCGACTTGGTAGCGGATCTTCGTGGCGAACTACAGAAAATGAGGCTTGAGGACTTGGGCCTGAGTACACACGAAGTGTCCGCTAAGATTTCGCAGCAGGCAGTTGATAGGATCCTGGCGTTCATGGCGGGTGGAGCGGACTGGCGTGAATGCCTGAGCAGGTTTGGCTCTTACGGTCCGCCATCCGGGACGTTCGAAAAGAATGTTGCCTCGGTGCAGGAATTGATGCGCAAGTATCCGCTGCAATTTATGTTCGAGCGGATAGTGCTAGATGCAGAAGGTCGCCCCATCCGGCGAATTGCCACGGAGCAGGAGCACCTGGATGCGGGCGTCATTGACCGCGAAGCCCAGCAGATTTACATGTGGGGACACTTCGCTCCATCTTGTCTCAAGGCCATTTTCGACAGGTACTCGATGCCTTCGCCGGAGGATTTGACAGCCTTCTTCACTACCGAATTCATCACACCCGACGTGGCAGAGCGAATTGCTCGTTCGCTATTACTCTACCATGAGGGCCAGTTTGATGAATCGCTCCATATCCTCATCCCTCGGCTTGAGGCTGTGGTTCGGGAACTGTGCAGCTTGATTGGCGCGGTCATCATCCGCGAGCCGGATGGTGCTAAACCCGGAGGTGTCGTGGCATTGGGCGAGTTGATGAGCGTGCTCCAAGGACAATTCCCTGAGTCGTGGCGCCGCTATCTTCGAAACCTACTCAACGAGCCGACGGGGTTGAACCTCCGCAACCGCGTGAGCCATGGACTACTGCCGCGTGGCGGCCCTGCTGAAGCTGCCTTGGCGCTGCATGCCGCGTGCTTCCTCCGACTCTTGAATGAGGGGCAACCGGCAGATCCTGAGACTCCGCCTGACTGAACTCATCGTGGCGATCGCCGAACACAAACTCAGGGAGCGGCCGGAGGGGCGGGCCGCTCCGCGTGGGAGCGCCAAGTGAACAAATAGACGTCCATCAGATCCCAGGGTGAGTGCCTAAGGCCACCAAGCTGGTTCAGATAAGCAAGGACCACAGCGGCTTCGGCTTGGGATTGGCCATCATCAAGCAGGCAGCACCTGCACACGAAGGCGAGATATCAGTCTCGCAGCTTCGATCCATCCGGGAAGGTGATGTTCCCGAGGGTGACGGTACGCGCCCCCCCGGCCTCCCACAGCTTGAGGGTACAGGGGCAGCCGAGCTGCGCTGTACCCGTCCGGAGTTCGACGTGGTGGTAGCGGATTGAAGGCGGACGGGTGCCGTGCTCGGCGAGGGTCGCGAGCCACGCAGGTGTCGTGCGCGGAGCGAGCGTTACGTCGGGGCGGGCTCAGGAGGTATTGACGGTGTGCAGGCGCTTCCAGGCGACCGGCAGCAGCTCGTCGAGGCGGCTGTTGGGGTGGGACTGCACTCGCGTGAGGACGTCCGCGAGGTACGTCTCGGGGTTCATCTCATTGGCCAGACACGTGGCCACCAGCGAGTAGAGGCCCGCGAGGTTGCCTCCCGCCTCGTCATGACCGACGAAGAGGAAGTTCTTGCGGCCCACCGCCGCGGTGCGCAGCGCTCTCTCACTGCGGTTGTTGTCCAGCGGCAGGCGCTCGTCTTCCACGAAGTGGCAGAGCTCCTCCCACTGGCCCAGTGCGTAGCCAATCGCCAGGCCCATCGGCCCCTTGGGCGGGTGCAGTGGCGCCTGCTCGTCCAGCCACGTCTTGAATCGCTCCAGGACGGGCTTGCTCTTCTCCTGGCGCCAGGCTTTGTGCGCGGGCGCACGGACAATGCCAGCGGCCAAGGCCTCATGCTCCACCCGGTACAGTCCGCGGATGAAGTCCATGGCCTGCTGGGCCTCGGGCGCACAGGGGAGCGCCTTGAAGAATTTCCTGCGCGCATGCGACCAGCAGCCCACCCGAGTGCGGCCCTTGGGCGTCGTCACCGGGTTGTAGCCGCTATGCCCATCCACCACGAGCGCCCCTTGGGTGCCGCCCAGCACCTCCACGGGCGTCTGCCCACTGCGGCTCGGGCTGAAACGGTAGCCAATGAGCGGCGCTTGCTCTTCATCATCCGCGAGGAATGTCCACAGGTAGCCCTTGCGCGTCTTGCCCTTGGCTTGCACCGCCAGGGGTGTTTCATCCGCCTGCACCACCTGCTGGGCGGCAATCCTTTCCAGGAGTCTGTCGGCCAGCGGCGCCACCTCCCGGGCCGCCAGGTGGAAGAGGTCCGTCAGGGTGCTGCGCGCCATGGGCACCCCCTGCCTCTCCAGGGCCCGCGCCAGCCGATGCAGTGGCAGGGAGTCGGCGCATTTGGCGGCCACCAGGTGCGCCACCAGCCCCGGCCCGTACTGGCTCTTGTCGCCCCCGGGCGCCGTCACAATCCCCTCGCCACACGCGCACGCGAGTGTCTGCTGCACATGCACCTGACGCTCGAGCCGGGCCGGTACGTACTCGTACAGGACGCTGCGCTTGCCCCCTCCCAGGGGCTTCAAGTCCGTGCCGCCGCAGCGGGGGCAGGTGCGCTCCTCGGGCGGCACCGGGTGGTGCACCTGGGGCGAGGGCAGCGCGGCACGCGCCGCCGCGCGCTCGCGGCGCTTGTCCTGGGCCGCTTGCCGGGCTGTCTCGTCGGTCCGCTGCTCGCGCAGCTCCTTGGACACTGGCGGCAGGCGCTCGGAGGTGCGGCCGAAGACACGCCGCTGCAACTCCTCCACCCGCGCTTCCACGCGGGTGAGGCGCTCGCGCAGCTCCTCGGCCTCCTCGCGCCAGGGACAGAAATGGTCAGGTGGGAGGTAGCGGGCCACGTCCCAGCCACCACCCTACTTCGCCGGTTGCTTCTGCTGGGTGACTTCTGCGGATGGCTGGCTGGCCGGAGCCCAGGCGCACGGACGTTTCACCGCGGCTACCTCAATGCCATCCAGCAACATGGCCAGCTGCGTGGCATCCAGTGGCAGCGTCTGTGCGGCTTCGTCCACCGGCGGCAGGCGGAAGCGGCTCGCCTCCAGGCGCTTGTAGTACAGGACGAAGCCGCCCCTGTCCCAGGTGAGAATCTTCACCCTGTCCCCGCGCCGGCTGACGAAGACGAACAGGTGCCCGCTGTAGACGTCCTGGCCCCACGCGTTGCGCACCAGCGCCATGAGCCCGTCTATGGACTTGCGCATGTCCACCGGCTGGCTCGCCAGCACAATCCTCACCGCGGAGGGCAGCGTCAGCATCCGCGCAGCGCCTCCACCAGCTGCGCCACGTACCCCACGTCCGTGCCGGGCGCGACAGCCAGGCGCACTCCTCCCGGTATCACCACCTCCAGCGCTGCGCTGCCCTCCGTGGCCGACGTCGTGGGTGGCAGCGTCGGCGCCACTTCCACCGGCAGCAGTCGCACCGGCCCCGTCCGCTGCGCTCTCCTCCTCAACCACGACTGCAACGTCGAGAGCGCCACGCCCCGCCGCGCCACGTACTCCGCCTGCGTCAGCCCACTGCGCTCGTACTCCTCGACGACTTCAACCCACTTCTCCCGCCGCTGCGGCTGTGCCTTGTGCATGGGTCCAGGGGTGACCTTCCTGGCTCACTCTCTCAAGACGCCGATCTTCGGACGGGTACACGTCGGCCCACGGCGAGTGCGCGCCTGGCCCCTGCGCGAGGGCCACCCCAGGCTTCGTGGTGTTGAAGCTCAATCCCCCCCAAGAAACCAGGGCCCCTGCCGCGCACCTCATAGGAGAGCAGCCCAGGCACACGTGTGCCCCAAGAGAGCTGCACCGCTTCTCCACTGGCCCGGCGCTCTGCCCTGACGGCACCCCTCAGCGGCCTTTCTCGCCCCCTCCGCTCCATCCCCCACCCTCCACTGGGCCCCCATCCCTCCTATACGCACGCGGAGTGTGTCCATGGCCCCTCGGTACAGTTTTTGTGCGACTGGAGGGTCCCCACCGTCAGGGCATGTCTTATGCCATTGACTTGCCAGACCACCTGTTCGCGTTGATGGATGAGCTGCCCCGGCGCACGTGTGCGACCATTCACTTGGTGCTCGCACGGATCGCGGAACTGGCGGCGCTCTGGGCTCCGGATGATGGGCGGTGGAAGCAGTTCGTCTACCAGGATGACCAGGGACTGCGCTTCTACGTGCATGGCTGCTGCGTGCGGCTCTGGCTGGATTCAGAGGCGAAACGCGTGGTGGTGTGTGGGATTGGCCGTGTGCTCGTCAGACTGCCCCACGAGCTCCTCGACCTCGAGGCCGAGGGCTCTTCCGCGCAACCGTAGGCGCTTGGAGGGCGGGCGGCCGATGGAGCGCCCGTGCGTGAGCCAGAATACCAGGAAGCCAGGACGGGGGCCCTGAGTTATACGAGGACGCCGTGCCCAGAGCCCTGCTCACCTCTGTCTTCTCGCGCTTCAGGCGCCACGTGTGGCGCTCATGGGCCACACGCTCGCTCGCGGTGGGTGGGGTGGCCACCGCTCTCGACATCCTCACCTTGCTCGCCTGCGTGAAGCTCGCCCGGCTGCCCACTCCGGTGGGGGCGGGGCTCGGGGTGATGGTGGGCGCGGTGTGGGCCTTCTGGGCCAACCGGCGCTTCGCGTTCAAGGACAGCCAGGGGGCACTCGGGCCCCAGGTGCTGCGCTACGGCCTGGCGACGGGCGGCGCGATGCTGGTGCACGCCGCGCTGGTGGGCTGGCTCGCCGACCGGGTGGGCGTGCCGGTGGTGCTCGCCAAACTCGCGGCCGACGTGGCCATCTTCACCGTGGGCCAGTTACTCCTCCTGCGCTACGTCGTCTTCCCGCGCTCAGCCCCACCCGCTCCGCCCGCGGCCCCTCCCGGCCGTGTGGATCCGGCGTCGCGGGCGGGAGCGCCCGACTGACGGCGGAGGTTCACGCGAGAAGGGGCGCTTCACCCGGAAGGAGACAGGACGGTGGCATCCGGAGCAGGTCGGGTTCTGCTCGCGCTGGCGGGCGCGGGGACACTGGTGCAGCTTTCCATCGTGCGCCTGGTGCTCTTGCGCGGCCGGGGTGAGCGTGTGCGCGCGCCGCGAGGAGGCCTCGGCGTGTCGGTCCTCAAGCCGTTGAGCGGCGTGGACGACGGGCTGGAGGAGAACCTGCGCTCCTTCGTGGACCAGCGCACCGATGGGTGCCCCTACGAGGTGCTCCTCGGGGTGCGCGACGTGAAGGACGCGGCGTATCCGCTCGCCCGGGCCGTGGCGCGCCGCTGGCCCCACGTCTTCCGGGTGGTGGTGCAGCAGGGGGCCCCGGGCCTCAACCCCAAGGTGAACCAGCTCCTCACGCTCGAGCGCGCCGCGCGCCACGCGCTGCTGGTCATCTCCGACTCCAACGTGCGCGTCCCCGAGGACTACCTCGCGGGCGTGGTGCGCGCCCTCGAGGAGCCCGAGGTGGGGCTCGTCACCCACCCGGTGGTCGGCGAGGGCGAGAGGAACCTCGGCGCGCTGCTCGACAATCTGCAGATGGCGTGCGGGGTAGGGGCCGGGATGATTGCCGCCAAGCACGGCGCCGGCCGCGACGTGGTGGTGGGCAAGAGCATGGCGCTGCGCCGCGCGGACCTCGCCCGCCTGGGCGGCTTCGAGGCGGTGAAGGACCTGCTCGCGGAGGACTTCGTCCTCGGGAAGTGGGTGCGAGAGCGTCTGGGCAAGCGCGTGGAGGTCGCGCCCCACTGCGTTCTCGCGGTCAGCACCCACAAGCGCGTGGGCGACTTCTATGCGCGCTACAAGCGATGGAGCGTCATCCAGCGCAGCCTCGTGCCGCTGCCCACCTACGCGGCCCAGCTCTTCCTGCACCCGGGGCCGCTCGCGCTCATCGGCGCGCTGCTGTGGCCCAGGCGGCGCGCGCTCGCCCTGGCGGGCGCGGTGGTGGGGCTCAAGGCGGTGTGCGACTTCACGGTGGCCAGGGCGATGCGCCCCTCGCGCCTGCCGTGGCGCACGCTCCTCGCGCTGCCCCTCAAGGACACGCTGCTCTTCATGGCCTGGGCGCGGGGCTTCGTGCGGCGCAGTGTGGAGTGGCGGGGCCATTCGCTGCGGGTCGGACGGGGCAGCCGCCTCCTCGCACACCGCGCGGGTGCTGGAGCAGCCACACGTCGGGCCTCCAGCCGCCGCGACTTCCCGCGGGAGGTCCGCCCCAGCGGGACGCTCCGGGGCCCCGCGGCCGCACCGTCCTACGCGCCCTGAGCGCCGGGGCGTGTGGCGCGAGTATTCACCCTCGCGCCACACCTGCCTCGAGGGCTACGGGCCGCTCTGGGCCTCCACCGTGATGGTGGGCGAGCAGATGGCGCTGGCCGCCTGGCAGACCTTGTACGTGTAGGTCGTGCCGGAGGGGAACCAGATCCAATCCGCGTAGTAGCCATTGTTCTCGGCCGTGGTGACCTTCGCCCCATTGCGGAAGATGTCGACGTTGGTGCCGACCGCGCCGGACCAGTACAGGTCCGTGCCGTGCAGGGACGGGTCGATGATGTAGGTATCGGCCTCGATGGTGATGGAGGAGACGCCCACCGTCTGCGTGCGGGTGGCGGTGGCGCCGCTGTTGTCCGTCACGGTGAGGGTGACGGTGTAGCTGCCGGCGGCCGCGTAGGTGTGGCTCGGGTTGGCCGCGGTGGAGGAGGTGCCATCACCGAAGTTCCAGCTGCGCGAGGCGATGCTGCCGTCCGCGTCCGTGCTGGTGTCGGTGAAGTTGCAGGAGAGCTGGGTGCAGTTGAAGGTGAACTGGGCCGTGGGCGCGGAGTTCACGTTGCCGACGTTGACGCTCTTGGTCACCTTGTGGGTGGCGCCGGCGTTGTCGGTCACCGTGAGGGACACCGAGTAGACGCCGTTGGCCGCGTAGGTGCGGCTCGGGTTGCGCACGGTGGAGGTGGTGCCGTCGCCGAAGTTCCAGCTCCACGCGGTGACGGTGCCATCCGAGTCGGTGCTGGTGTCGGTGAAGCCGCAGGTGGTGCCCGAGCAGGAGTGCGTGAAGGAGGCCACGGGCGCGCTGTTGGTGTTGCCCGTCAGGTAGTCGAGCGCCGCCTTGGCCTGCACCAGGCCGTAGCCATAGGAGTTGTCACGGCCGGCGGTGCCGAGGTCCTGCGCGGTGGCCTGGAGGGCCTGGCGGATCTGCGCGTTCGTCCACGAGGGGTTGACGCTCCAGATGAGCGCGGCCACGCCGGACACGTGCGGGGTGGCCATCGAGGTGCCATCCAGGTACTCGTAGCCGCTGGCGGGCTTGATGACCTGGCTGACCACGGTGGCGTTGGTGCCGAGCCGGTTGGCCTTGAGGAATTGGCCGTCCGCCTGGGAGAGCGTGACGGCGGCAATGGTGCTGCTGCCGCCCGAGCCGAGTCCACCGCGGAAGGGGCCGGCGACGTTGTTGTAGATGATGACGGACGTGGCGCCGCCGTTCTGCGCGTTCTTCACCTTGTCCGCGAAGGTGACGGTGCCGCGCTCGCAGAGCACCGCCTTGCCACTCCAGCTGCCCGCGGTGTCACACAGCCCGCCGTCCACCAGGGGCGCGGTGACGCCGGTGTTGGTGGTGCGCTTGGAGCCGTCCACGCCGTTGGCCACGTAGTTGACGCCGCTCACGGCGACCCAGGAGTTCTCCTTGGACGGCCAGGTGGAGAGCACCCCCGCGCCGGGGGCCGCGATGTCCACCTCGCTGTTCTTCTGCGAGAAGGAGGCCACCTGCTTGTTGCTGTCGATGGCGCCCACCGACATGACGGACGGGTAGGAGGCCGGGTAGCTGAAGGAGGTGTTGCCGGCGTTGCCCGCCGCGGCGATGGTGAGCACGCCCTCGTTGTAGGCCGTCTGGAAGGCGTCGCGCTCGGTGCTGCTGGAGAACTGGCCGCCCAGGCTCATGCTCACCACGTTGGCGCCGTTGGCCTTGCAGCGGTTGAGGCTGTCCACGATGGAGGAGCCGAAGCTGGCGCCGCAGTCGTTGCCGAAGAGCTTGACGATGTAGAGGTTGATGCCGTTCGGGTTGACGCCCACCACGCCCAGGTCGTTGTTGAGCCCGGCGATGGTGCCGGCCACGTGGGTGCCATGGCCGCAGCCGTCCGTGTTCCAGTCAGACGGGTAGCCCGAGACGCTCCCGTCCTGGATGTCCTCGTGCGCCACGTAGAGGCCCGAGTCGATGATGCACACCTTGCGGTTGGCGTTGGAGGCGCGCGGCCACACCAGCGGCGCCTGCACCATGTCGATTCCAAAGGGAACCTGCTGCGCCAGGGGCACGCGCACCGGATCCGGCTCGATGTACTCGATGTCCGGGTTGCCGCGCAGCGACGCCAGCAGGGACTCGCTCAGCTCGGCGGCGACCGCGTTCTGCGGCCCCAGCTCCAGGTGCACCCGGGCGCCCCGGGCCCGGAGCGCCGCCACGCCCTTGTCACTCTGGAGCCCCACATGGCTCCGGTACTTGATGATGTAGCGGCCGGGCCCGGACAGCCCCGCCTGGCTGTTGGCCTCGGGCGCCTCGATGCCAGCCCCGGGCGTCTCGGGCTCCTGCTCGCTCGTGCAGGCCTGCCCCAGCATCGCCAGCGCCGTCAGACAGGGAAACAGCCGCCAGCTCTTCGAAATGTGAAACGTCACTCGCTACCTCCTCGGGTGGGCGCACACGGTCCTCGGGGAAAAGGAGGTGAGGCCGTGTACGCACCGGATTGAGGAGGGGTGATAAACTGGAAGCCACGCCTAAAGCGAAAAAATGACAAGTCTTTGACCAATGGTTTACGCAGAAGTTGCGGCCATTCTGGAAAGCTGCACCTGCCCCCGGGGGACCGGGCTCACGGTGTCAAAGGCGGGCCGCGATGGGTCCCGTCCCGCGACAGACCCCAGGCCACCAGCGCGACGAGGATGACGGCGAGCACCGACAGCCAGACCCAGCCCAGCCCCCAGCGCGTGGAGTCGTGGACCTCATAGGGCCGCCAATCCCAAGGTGCTCCTCGTCCTGCTTCCACTGCTTTTCATGTCTGACTTGCTCCTCCCGGTGCGGTGTAAGGCCGGGGAGCAGTCTTGAGCCGGGCCGCTCCGCCACACCTGACGCCACCTCCCATGCCTCCACCCGCCACGAGCCCAGGCCCCTTGCGCCTGGAACTGCGCGGGGAGTCACGCCCTGCGCGGCCGCCCCACCGGGGGGGTGCGCATGGGACGCCAGAGGGCTGCGCGTCTGGCGCTAGTAGCGGCCCTTGAGGCCGAGGATGGGCAGCACGATGGGCACCCCCGTGGGGCGTTTCTCCAGGGGCAGGCCGAGGCCACCGTCATAGGCGAAGCCCACCACCTCCTGGCTGATGGTGACGTTGAGCATGTCCAGGTAGGCCTCGAGCGTGAAGGTGTCGTAGGCCCAGGCCTTGGACAGGCGCAGGTCGAAGCGGAAGAAGGGCGGCAGCCGGTCCACCTTGTCCCGGTCCACCCGGACCCAGCGCGGCTGGCCGAGCACGTCGCGGCCCTCCGTCATCGTGCGGCTGGTGAGGTTGCCCGACTCGGGACGGCCGGTGTTGAAGTGCAGCACCCCGCCCAGCGTGACGTTGTTGGCGAACTTGTAGCTGAGCACCAGGTTGGCCACGTGCGTCTGATCGAAGACGGAGGGCAGGTCCGCCACGTCCTGGCCCACCGCCACGTCCTGGTCGTTGAAGCGGTTGAAGCGCACGCGGCGCGTGCTGCGCTGCAACGAGTAGGACAGCCAGCCGAACCAGTTGCCCCCCAGCGGCCGGCGGATGAGCAGCTCCAAGCCGTACGACAGGCCCCGGCTGCTCACGTCCGGCAGCTCGATGCCGGGCAGGGGCACCTGCTCCTGCGCCATGCCACGCACCATGCGCCGGCCACCGGGCCCGGGCGAGGGCGGCCTGGGGTTCCTCGGGTCCCCCACCCCATCATCGGGCTGGTCCGGCGTCTGGATGGGGGCCGCCTCGTTGCCGAAGGGCGTCAGCTCCACCGTGCGCAGCAGCGGGTTGACGTACCCATCCAGGCTCACGTCGAAGCCCCACAGGCCCTTGTACTCCACGCCCGCCGACACCTGCAGCGCCTGCTGCAGCCCCTGGTCCAGCGCGGCGATGTCGATGATGGGCAGGCTGATGAGCGTGGTGGGCGGCTGGTGGTAGAGGCCCACGCCGCCCTTGAGGGTGAGCTGCTCGCCCAGCCTCCGGCGCGCGGTGAGGCGCGGCTCCACGGCGACATGGTTGATACCGCCGGCCAGGTGGTAGTTGTCCACGCGCAGGCCGGGCACCACCGTCCACGGAGAGCCCTTCTCCTCCCACTGCAGCTCCGCCCACAGGCCGCTGAAGGTGGCGATCGCCACCGGCAGCTCCTCGTCCCTCTCCTCGAGGGGGCCGCCCGTGGGAAGGCGGGTGCGCTGGTGGATGGCGACGAGTGCGCGCTTGTGGTCCACGTCCAGGCCGCTGCGCAGGGAGAAGGCCTCGCCGAACTGGCGCTGGTAGCCCAGGCGCGCGGTGAGGCCATGCTGGTCCATGTCGAGTCTGGTGCCGCCGTACGTCGGGTTGTCACTGCCGATGGCGAAGCGGTCCAGGCCCCAGGTGAAGCCCGCCTCCAGCTCGCCGCCGGCCACCGGGTGGCGGTAGCGCAGGTCCACCCGGTGGAAGAGGATGGACTGCAGCGCGGTGGTGCCCTCGACGCTCGTCGCCTGGGTGCCGAAGGTGTCCGAGGAGCCGAAGGCGAAGAGGCGCAAGCGGCCCTGCCCCAGCGACTGCTCGACGCGCGCCTGGTAGTCGTAGAAGTCCAGCACCAGCTTCGAGTCGTTGCCGCCGGGGGGCTTCAGGGCGTTGGCCGCCAGGGCAATCAACCACGGCGTGTACGAGACGCGGCCCGCCACCGAGACGTTGGTGCCGGTGGACTGGAAGGGGTACTCGAGGAAGAGGCCCGCGTTGATGAGGTCCGCGTAGGCGCTGCCGTGGAGCCGGTCATCGCGCGGGCGCGTGAGCTTGCCCTCCACCGCGCCTCCGGTGAGCCGTCCGTACTGGGGGGACGGGTTGCCCGGGAAGAAGTCGATGGAGTCGATGAAGTCCGGGTGGATGACGGCCGGCCCGAGGAAGAGGTGGAAGAGGATGGGGACGCGGATGCCGTCGAGGAAGTAGCCGGTGGCGGCCGGCTGGCTGCCGCGCACCACCGGGTAGGAGATGCCCGAGAGCATGCTGCCCACGCCGGGCATCAACATCATCACCCGGAAGGGATCGCCCATGGTGCCGGGGATTTCGCGCAGCTCGGCGTCGTGCAGCGTGACGCGGGACACCTCGGTGCGCTCGCGGTCTCCGCGCACCACCGTCTCGTAGGGATTCACCACCAGCGGCTCCAGGCCGTACACCACCTCGAGCGCCTCGCCCTGGCGCACCTCCTCGCGGAAGACGCCGGGCTTGTGGCCGGGGGCGTTGACGCGCACCGTCTGGGTGCCCGGGGGCAGCCGCGCCTCGAAGCGGCCGTCCGGCCCCGTCTCCACGGGCACGTCCCCCGCCGCGTCCGACACGAGCACCGCGCCTGGCAGGGGCTTGCGGTTGCCCTTGGCGCGAATCAACCCGCGCAGCGTGACGGGCGGCAGGGGCTTGCCGGCCTCGGCCACCGCCTGGGGGGCCTCGAAGCGGTACTCGAAGTGGAGGCGGACCGGCACCGGCATGCCGTCCACCTTCGCGGGGGAGAAGCGCAGGCCGGGCGCGGCGTGGAGGGCGGCCTCGTCCAGCAGCGGGTGCAGGCCCTCGAGGAGCCGCACCTCGGCTACCGCGCCCTCCTCGTCCACCAGCAACTCCAGCCGCACGGTGCCCGCCACCGGTTGGGCGGCGAGGGCCTCGGGGTAGCGCGCGGGCGCGTCCGCCACCAGCGCAGGAGCCTCGAAGCCCGGCGGCGTGCCCCCATCCCCGTCCGCGCCCTGGAGGGCGAAGCCACCGTCGGCGCGCTGCAGGTCCACCTCGGTGGGTACCAGCGCCACGCCCGCGTCGTGGCTGGCCAGGGGCGAGTCCGGGAGGTTCTGCAGGCTGGGCGTCGTGGTGGGCGGCTGCGCCCGGGCCGCCGCGAATGGAAGCAGGGCCGCCAGCACCAGCGCCAGGGCCGCACGGGGACTCCACTCCACGTTCAGACGCCGCTGCTCGTTCGCCATGTGCACCGGTCCGTGCAGGGAAAGCAGCCATGACGCTAGCCTGTCCTGGGGAAAGACAAGCCCTGACGGCCACGAAGGGGCCCGCCTGCCCGCCAGGGGTTAACGTTTCTGCAGGGCCGCGGCGACGAGGCCGATCAGCTTGAGCTGGGAGGCGTCCAGCTTGCGCAGCGTGCGCATGAGGCGGCGCAGCTCGGGCACCTCCTCGTACTCGGGCGGAGAGGACTCGGCCACCCAGGTGGCCACCTCCCCCGTGTTGAGGCCCAGGAAGGTGTCCGAGGGCGTCCGCAGCGCGATGCACAACCGCCGCAACGAGGGCACGCTGGGCAACATCCGCCCGCGCTCCAACCGCCCGTACACCTCCGTCGCCAGCCCCACCCGCTCCGCCACATCGGCCTGCGTCAGCCCCGAGCGCACCCGCGCCTCGCGGGCGATCTCGCCCACGTTTGCTGCCAGTTTGCCGGTCGACGGTTGTCCCATGGTGGTTCTCTGACTCTCGCGGAGGCGACCCATCAGGCCGCCTGCTTAGAGCCGGAGAGGCAGCCCGCGACAGGACAGGATGGGTAGTCGCGAAAACCTGGGACCCTAATAGTGCTCGCTGGAGCGGGAGAGCGGGCCAGCGCGCTTCATGCGTACCCGGACGTGCGGTTCCAGAGGTGAACCGAACGCGACAGGTCGTCCCTCGCGCTGGAGGCGACAGGTGACGGGATGACCATTCACATCCTGTTCCGGACATGGGACCTGGTTCTCGCCACATTCGAGTACCCGGGATGTCCCACGTCGAACGATTGGGGCCCAACCCACCACGCCGGGCGGTTTTTCGGGCTCCGGAGGTCCGCCATCGGTCCAGGAGCCAACCCTTGGCGCGGCACGGCCCGAGCGTCTTTCCGGCCCCCGTGATGCGCTCGTGTTAAGGCCGACGCTCGAGAAGGAAGGCCAGGAGGACAATGAGCGAAGTGCGGAACCGCGTCCTCGTGGTGGAGGACCATGCGGACAGCCGGGAGTTGCTCGCCGAATTCCTCGAAGCGCTCGGCTACGAGGTGGACGTGGCGGGCCACGGGCTGGAAGCGCTCGAGCGGCTGCGGGGTGCGCCACTGCCCGCGGTGATGGTGCTGGATTTGATGATGCCGGTGATGAGCGGCTGGGAGCTGATGCGCTACGTGCGCGAGGATCCAGCGCTGCGCTCGCTGCCGGTGGTGGTGGTGTCTGGCGCGGGGGATGCGCACCCGCTGCCCGAGGGCATCCTCGGCGCCGTGCCCAAGCCGGTGGACCTGGACGCGCTCCGGGCCTTCCTGCAGACGGCGATGCGGCGTTCCTAGCCGGGAGCGCCGGCCAGGTCGAGCATCTCCACCTGCTGCCGCTCACGGTCCAGCCGGTAGCTGACCTGGAAGCCGGAGGACAGGCGCAGCACGCCCACCTCCAGCCCGTTGCGAGGGGGCGGCCGGGAGGCCGTGAGGCGCTGGGACAGCTCGCGCATGACGCGCCCCCTCACCGCCGAGGGACAGCCCGACAGAAGGCGCGCCACCTGCTGCGACAGCGTGAACTGGAGGGCCATGGCTCCAAAGTGGCCATGGGACTCTCGGACCGCAAGAAACGGCCCCCGGAGAAGTGCCCCGTGGACCCGGAATCTGTCTCCTGGTTGGCACGAGGGGTGGGAGGAACGGCGCGCTCCTGGCATATCATCGCAGCCCGCCCTCCCCTCAGGCCCAGGAGTCCCCCATGCACGGTCTCTCGAGGACGCTGACGGACTACCTTGGCCGACTCCATGCACCCGCGGGTGTAGGGTGGCACGTGGTGACCACGCCATGAGCCCAGGAAACGCGCCAGAGGAGAATGCTCCGCCGGGTGGCCGCGTGCCGCTGTTGGACTACCTGCTCCGCCTGCGGCGGGACATGGAGGCGGGGAGGCTGGGCATGCACCTCGGCGAGCCCGATGTGAATCGCCTGCTCGGTTTCGTCACCGGCTATCACGCCTGCCAGGCGGCACATGGTCTCGAGGACACGGAATACGGGCGATTCCGCGAATGGCTTCGCGACGTGAAGCACGAGTTCCCCCCCGAGGGATGGGCAGCCAAGTACCTCCGTGACTGCGAGGGCAACCACGAGCAGGCCATCCGCAAATACCTCGACTTCGTCGCCGAGTTCACCGCCCTGCGTACGAAGTAGACCCCGGGCACCTGCCCCACCCTCAGCGCAGCACCACCCGCCGCACCTCGCCCCGCGCCAGGTCCACCCGGACCAGCCGGCCCGCCGCGTCGAAGAGGAGCATGTCCCCGCTCAGGAAGCGCACGGAGATCGGAAGCGCCCCCTGGAAGAAGAGCTGCGCGCACATCTTGCCCTGCTTGCGTTCGAGCAGCCGTACCTCCCGTCCCGACGGCGTGTGCCTCAGCGCCGCGAACCAGGCCCCGCCCAGCACCAGCCCGCCCAGCTCCTCCTCGGGCATCCTGGGCAGCAGCTCCGAGCGCACCTGCGGGCCGAACCAGCGCATTCCGTCCGGAGCCATCACCGCCAGCTCCCCATCCATCCGCAACGAGAGCTGCCTCACCTCCTCCACCTTCCCGCCGGGCAGCATCTGGCGCGAGCGCAACGTGGGGTCCGGCAACGCGTAGGTCCAGCGCTCGATCTCCGCCTCCGCGTTGAGGGTGGCGAAGCTCAGCTCGGTGGGCCCCACCGCCACCGCCAGCACCTGCCCGCCCACCCGCGGCACCCGCCACAGGGCACGCGGCTCCGCGGCGAGCGCATCCACCGCCATCACCGTGTCCTCCACCGCGAGGAACCACAGGTTGCCGTCGTACACCGGGGCGAAGGCGTCCACGCGCGTGTCGCACCAGGGCTCGGCCCGGCGCTGGGTGAGGTCCAACCGCGAGAGGCGCTTCACCCTCCCACGCGGCGCGAGCGCCAACGCCCGGTCCTCGTGCATCGAGAGCACCAGCGAGAAGGCGGGCACGTCGAAGTGCGCCACGCACCGGCCGTCACCCGTCACGAGCCGGGCCCCCGCCTCACCGAGCGCCACCAACATCCGCCCCCCGGACAGAGGCACCGCGTCGTGAATCCTCCACGGCCCGCCCTCCCCTGCATGGAAGATATGGACGGACGGGGAGCCCGCGTGCTCGGGCAGCGGTGGCACGGGGGGCAGGTCCGCCCTCAACACCGTGTCTCCCGTCAGCTGCACCATGCGCTCCAGCTCGCGGGGCGTCACGGACAGGTGGCCGGCCGCACGGTCCCGCAGCACCGCGCGCACCGCGGGACGGAGGAGCGCGAGGCCCGGCTCCATTCCCTTCTTCTCACGCTCCACCTCGCGCGCCAGCGCCTCGGTGAAGGCCTGGCGCGCCGGAGCTCCCTCGGCGTCGTCCGCGTCGAGCAGCGCGAGCGCCCGCGTCCGGACCGTGTCGAAGCGCTCGGGAAAGGCCGACAGCATTCGCGCCAGCAGCCGCGCCCCACTGACGCCGCCCACCGCCACGCCCCGCTCGAGCCAGGCCTCGGTGAGCCGCCGCGCGTCCACCACCGGCCACACCACCTCCACCGCGCGCGCGTAGTCTCCCGACTGCGCGAGCACCTCGCCCCAGAGCATCCGCAGGACACGGGCCTCGGCCGGGTGCGAGCGCTCCAGCCGGAGCACCGCGTCCCCGAAGGCCCCCGTGCTCCGGGCGAGGTCCACCGCCCGGGCCACGTTCCTGGCCAGCAGCCACTGCCGCACCACCAGCCCCGGCGCCAGCTTGCGCCCCTCGGCCAGCTCCGCCGCCAGCTGGAGCCGCCCGTGCCGCTCCAGGAAGGAGACGGCCTCCTCGTTCTCCTGCAGCAGCTCGGCGAGGACGAAAGCCGCCTCCTCGATGCGGCCCTCGCGCTCCAGCTTCCGGAAGGCCTCGCGGTAGCGCTCGCGCAACGCCGCGTACACCTCCGCGCCGCCGCCGAAGATGCTCGCCGCTCCGCCGTGGCGCGGTTGGATGGTGAGCCGCTCCCGGGGGCCGGGCAGCCCGAGCGATATCCGCGCCTGCTCCGACGGCGCGCCCTTGTCCAGCGGGATGGCGTAGCGCAGCGCCTCCTGCAGGTTGCCCTCGTCGAAGAGGTCGAAGAGCCGCCGCACGTAATCCGCCTTGCGCTGGCCCAGCAGCGAGCCCAGCGGCGTGGAGGTGGCGAGCCACACGAGGAACTGGGAGAGCAGCCCCGGCGTGCGCGCGGCGGTCCTCGCGTTCACGGTCCTCTCTCCAGGCCGCTGGGCCACTCCGAGCCACCAGGCCCGGAGCCTGGCGAGCAGCCCCGGGGCGCGGGGAAGCTGGGGCACGGGCCGGCCCTCCAGGCGTGCTCGCATCACCTCGGCCTCGGGGGCCGGAGGTCCCATGCCGAAGCGGACGCGTGAGGGGGCCTCGATGGGCGCGAGCGTGGCCACGGGCGGTGGGGGCGCGCCCAGGCTCTCCACGGGCACCACGTCCCAGCCGGACACGTCGAGCCACGCCGACACGTCCACCCGCCGCGAGGGCTCGAGCGGATGCACCTGCGCCGTCCCCGCGCGCACCAGCACGGCGCTCCCCGGGGTGGGGGCGAGCCGCTCGCGCTCGGAGGGCGAGAGGGGCGCGGAGAGCAGGACGCCGTCCTCCAGGGTGAAGGGCAGGCCCGGCGCCGCGGCGCACTCCATCCGGCACGGGGCCGGCAGCCGCAGCAGGAAACCTCCCGCGAGCGCGTACACTCCCGCTCCCGGTGTCCACGCGGCCAGCACGCGCCGGCGCGTCTCGGCCTCGTCCGGCAGCGTAGGGTCGAACCAGAGCGCCACCACCTCCACGGAGCCCCGGTGGACATGGGCGCGAGGCCTCGGCGAGTGCGCGAGGCTCATGACCGTCCTCCCGGCACGGAGCGGTAGACGAGGGCCCGGTGCTGGAAGCTCCAGCCGCCGACCTCGCCCGTCTCCGTCAGCCAGGCCATCAGGGGCATGGCGGGGCTGACCGCACTGGAGACGACGCGGGACGAAGCCGTCACCAGGAACTCGGAGGCTCCATCCGCGGTCACCCGGTAGAAGGTGCGCTGGTCCTCGCCGAGCACCACCAGTCCCGGCAGCGGCGTGTCCACCGGCCAGCAGCACAACCCCACCACGCGCAGGCCCTCGGCGACGGACACCCACTCCCCCTTCTGCTCATCGTGGTTGTCCCGCGTCACCCACCACTGGCCCGGCCGGTGGCGGATCGCGAGCGGTGGCCCTGGGTTCGTCAGGGACGAGTCCCTCGCCTGGCCGAAATACGCCTCTCCGGAGCCCTCGACGGGCAGCGTCTGCGTCCATCCCTTGAAGGGATTGGGCGGGAGACACCCGGTCCGCGGCATCGCCGTGCCCCGGTCCTCCTCCCGGTCCCGGTCCACGAAGAAGAGGCCACCACGGCGCTCGAACAGCGCGGTCACCCCGTGGAGCAGCGGCGCGCTGGGGCGCTCTTCCGAGGCGAACTGATGGAGCGCGCGCGCGCTGTCCAGCACGAGAGGAACCTCCCGGCCCTCGTACACCTGGGACAGGGCCAGCACCGGGGGCCCGCCGGCCAGCGGGAGCTGAAGCGATTTGGGCCAGGCCGCCTGGGGAATGCTCAACGTGCGGCCCGTGGAGTGCCCGCGCAGGGTGCCATGCACGCACAGGGAGGCCATGGCCTTGTGGAACGACACCACGAGCAACCCGCCAGAGCGGCGCCAGCCCATGGCCACCACCCTGCCGCCGTCCGGGGGAAGGCGCTTGGGCCTGGGCACCGTGTCGCGGGGGGAGTGGGGCAGCACCTGCGCCGCGACGCCGCCGTCCTCGTACACCATCATCAGCCGCAGACCGTCCGCGGAGAAGCGGATGGAGCGCACGGGGCCGCTGCTCGTGTCCAGCACGGGAGCGGCGACGGCGGTGGCGAAGGGGTCGCGCAGCAGCCGCACGCACTGGGGCGAGGGCGGTAACTCCAGCACCACCTGGCGCGGCGGCCGGGACGCGGGCCGCACCTCCACCGAGAGCCGCCGGACGCCGGGAGCCACCACCTCGTCCACGGCCACATGGGACAGGCCCTCGGCCCCCGGCAACCGCGCCAGCCGCGCACTGCCCACCAGCCACACGTCCTCGGGGGCGCGCCCCAGCTCGAGCGCCTCGCGCCACGCGGTGAGCTGGGCCTGCTGGGGCGCCGCGAGACTGCCCGCCTTCAGCCACTGGCCGATGGCGGCGGCGTCGACGGTGGAGAAGGGCCGCTTCTCGGGAGGAGACTGGAGCACGCCCCACGAGAAGGTGGCGCCCGCGGCTTCGGCGCGCCGGGCGAGCACCACCAGCAGCGCCAGATGCGCGATGCGGGGCGAGCCGAGCTGATCCGGCCCGGCGTCCAGCAGGGCCACGGTGCGGCGTCCGCCCTGGGGCTGACGGAAGGCGGGCCGGAGGAAGGCCTGCTCGCCGAAGGCGGCGCGGCGCACGAACTCGTCCGGAGCCTCCAGGGCCATCAGCCACTCGCTCATGAGCAGCCGCTCGGGGGAGCCGCGGCGGGTGAGTCCGTCGTAGCCATGGGGCTCGCCGCCCTCCACTTCATTGCGCGCGCGCAGCGGGCCGAGCGCCGCGGCCAGCCGCGCCACGTGGGCCCCCAGGCTGAGCGCCAGGTCCTCCGGGAAGAGGGACAGCTGCGCCGCCCAGGGACGCAGCGCCTCGGGCAGGGCGCTCATGGGCCCTCCTGTTTCGCCAGCCACGCGCGCACGGTGTCGCGGGAGACGGGACGCGCGGCGCCCACGGGCACGAGGTGCGCCGGGCGGGGCAACACGGCGAGCGGCGTGCCCCCCTGGGCCCGGGCGACAAGCGCGCGCTCGAGCAGCGCGGGGGCCACGTCCGGAGCGAGCGTGCACGGCAGCAGCAGCGAGGGGGCCGCCGCGTCACGCCCGAGGTAGACGACACCTTCCACCCACGGCAGGGACTCCGTGTCGCCGAGCAGCACCAGCACCCCGGGCCCGGCCACGCCGCTCCACCGGACGAGCACCGCGTCGTCGGCCTCCAGCACCCGCCGCGCGAGCGCGAGCGCCACCGGCCCCACGCCCGCCACCGCCAGCGCGGTCAGCGGCGAGCCCCGAGGGCTCCAGGAGGGAGAGAAGGACGGATCAGGGCTCGACGGGCTCACCACGAGGGCCAGCCTACCTCACCCGGTGGCGTGGGTTGTCCCGGGCGGGCCTGTCACTCGAGGAAGCGGCGGTCCCAGTGCAGCAACGCCTCGGGGACCGGGCGGCCGAACATGGATTTTCGCCGGTAGAGGCAAGGCTCGAGAACCCGGGCGAGCGCACGGTGGGGGGCGAGCCGCTGGTCCGCCTCCGCCTCCCCCACCTCCGGCCGCGCTCCCAGGGTGATGAGCACCCGCTCGCCGCTCAGTTCCTGGAGAGAGAGGCCCGGGAGCGCCAGACGTTCACGCAGATGGGCCACCCCGCCGAGCTCGCCGAGCACCGGCTGCCCGAGGAAGTTCATCCAGTGCACGCCCTCGACGCGGGTGCCCACGTGCATGGTGGCCCCACTCGAAGTGAGGTGCACGCCCGGGTAGCGCGGGCGGATGAGCTCGAGGGCCGCGACCTCACGAAGAAGGGACGCGCAGAGAACGAAATCCACATACCCCGAGGAGAAGGGGAGCTCGGCCGCAAGCTCGAGGGCGAGCGCATGCACATGCTCCGGCCCCCGCTCCTCCAGGTACTCCGTGGGCAGGCGCAGATATAGGACGCATACGTCATCCTTCCGCTCGGGCCAGGGAAGGGGAACAGGGGACAGTCCGCGGTAGTCCACGAGGAGCTCATCGACTCGACGGGTTCTACCCAACAACCTCAAGGACCCGCTCCCGCCAGGCTCCGCCTCCAGGGTACTGCGGCGGGTTCTTTCCCAGGAAGGTTCATCGAGCGGCTCGATTTGTCCATCACCCGTGTCATTCCGGACGAGCTGATAGGGTTGTATCCGTTCCCGGTAGAGTTCCACGGCACGGATGACGGCGGAGGCGATCCGCTCGTTGGGATGCGGCAAGTAGAAGCACATGAGCAAGGCATCACTCGCGCCGAGACATCCGTCTTTGTCGTAGTACCGCAACCTCGGATAGCGCATGGTGGGCCTCTGCTTTATTCATTCTCCGAGATGACTCCATCCCGTGGAGAAACCAGCCTGGGCATCACTTCGAGAGCATTTCTATAGACATCGTCTTGTGACCAATCCTTCCATCTTCCATCCTTGTAATGACCCCAACCGGCCCCATTCGTCTCCGGGCACGGAAACTTGAGATCGTAGGCGTGGACGACGACACGGTTCGCGTCCAGCAAGACGATGTCCGGCTCGATGGTTCCCCGCAGACCCGACCAGCCATCCCGCGTCACGATCTGACTCATCAACTCCTCGGGCATGTGCTCCCACTCCCCCGTCTTCGGGTTGACGTAGAAGCGGGGGTGAAGCAGGTACCCGTCCTTCATCACCAGCTTGGCCAGCACCTCGCGCAGACACGGCCACGCCATCTCGTGCTTGAAGAGCCCCAGGTAGGCGGCCCACGTCGTGCGCTCCCCCACCTTCACCTCCTGGCACTGCTTCAGCGTCGGGCTCTTCCCGCCGAAGTGGTAGTCGTTGACCTCGCGCTCCGCCCGGCGCACGCACCGAACGATCTCCTCCTCGACCTTCTTGCGCAGGTCCGTCGCCAGTTCCACGCCCCGGCACTCGGCGGAGCCGATGCGCACGGCCTGCGCTGCCATGGTCCCGGCCATGCCAACAGCGGCGGTCTTCATCAGGAGGGAGGTCTTCTCCACGGCCCCGGCGGCCCGCGCCATCTCGGACGAGCCGGTGCAGCGCTCCCACTGGCCGGGGTTCTTCTTGAGACAGCACTCCGGGGTCAAATCCCGAGGACCACACTCCCCGCCGAGCGCGGCCTCATCCGCATCCGACAGACACCCCGCCTGGAGCACCGCCAGGAGCACGAGCAACCGCACGGGCCCACTTCTTGCGGTACGCAACATGAAGGCTACCATGGAGGTCACCATGAAGAAGAGCGAGGACGGCGGGGCGGAAGCCGGAAGCGAGCAGCCCCCCATGGTAGCGCGAGAGGCGGACAAGCGCCGGTCTCGCCGCCGGCTGTTGCGGTGGGCCCTGGGGCTGGTGCCCGTCGCGGCGGGCGGTGGATGGGCCACACTGGATGGGCTCGGCGAACGCGAGGCGAGCGCGGACGATGAGCGCCCCTCGCCGCGGACCACCTGGATCTGCTTCGCCGGCCACCGGGGGGCGTACCTCGAGTTGGACAACTGGCTCCAACCCCCCATCCTCAAGCCCAATGCACCAGCCCGGCTGATGCGTGCCTGCCTCTACCTGGAGCACGGCTCGCTAAGTAGGTGACCAGAAGTTCCTTTACACAAGGGCCCCCACCCTCCGGTGGAGTTCGGGCGGGACGGGTGCCCCTGCCGGGCTCGGTCTTCAGAAACTTGTCCAACTGTTGGACAAGTTCGTGCAGCGCGCGGCCGGG
>DASQMW010000159.1:0-22386 GCA_035645295.1 Archangium sp. | reverse complement strand
AGCCCGCGAACCAGCGCTGCACCGTCTCCAACGGGAGCGGGACGGTGGCCGGCAACGTGACGGACCTCTCGGTCCGGTGCGCCGACTGGTACACGCTGGACACCTTCCAGGCCGCCAGTGTCGTCCTCGGCCAGGGCGACTTCACCAGCAAGGCGCCGGACCGGGGCGGCAGCACCGGCGCCGGCACCCTGAGAAATCCCCTGGGCAATCCGGCGTTCGCCCAGGGACGGCTCTACGTCCCGGACACGGGCTCCAACCGGGTGCTCGGCTTCAACGGGATTCCCACGGCCAATGGCGCGAGCGCGGGCTTCGTCCTCGGCCAGGCGGACTTCCCGGACTTCGAGACCGGCAGTGGAGAGCAGGGCCTCGGCGCCCCGGAGGGCCTCTCCATTGACGCGGACCGGCTGGCGGTGGCGGACACGCGCAACAGCCGCGTCCTGATCCACACCTCACTCCCCGCCAGCACCGGGGCCACGCCCTCGCTCGTCGTCGGA
The DNA here is from genome assembly GCA_035645295.1 of Archangium sp. Taxonomy (GTDB): domain Bacteria; phylum Myxococcota; class Myxococcia; order Myxococcales; family Myxococcaceae; genus Archangium. The sequence continues at coordinate 21,892 of DASQMW010000159.1, read as the reverse complement.
CAGCAGAGCCTCGACCCCGAGGCCCGGCTTCCCGGGTGCGGGCGGACGTCGCTCTCCTTCCCGGAGGACGTGTTCCTCGGCCGCGGCCGGTTGCTCGTGGCGGACAGCGCGAACAACCGCGTCCTGGTGTGGAACACCCTGCCCACCATGAACGCGGCGCCGGCGGACCTCGTCCTCGGCCAGCGCTCGTTCACCACCTGCGTCGAGAACGACGCGAACGGCGACGAGGTGAGGGACTCCACCTCCAGCGCCACCACGCTCTGGAACCCCACCGGGGTGTGGACGGATGGCACCCGCCTGGTGGTGGCCGACAGCTACAACAACCGCGTGCTCATCTGGAACCAGTTCCCCACCACTCATGGGCAGCCCGCGGACGTCGTCCTGGGCCAAGCCAACTTCACCTCGCGCACCCCGGCCCTCACCGCCTCCGGGATGAACACGCCCTACACCGTCGCCTCCACCGGGCTGCAACTCTTCGTGACCGACAGCCAACACCACCGGGTGCTGGTGTGGAACGCCCTCCCCACCTCCAACGGGACCCCGGCGGACTCCGTCCTCGGCCAGGCCGACTTCACCCACGCCAACCTCAATGACCCGCCCGCGGGCACCACTCCGAGCGGCCGCACCCTCAACCAGCCTGGGGGAGTGCTCCTGGCATGGCCCCATGTGGTGGTGTCGGACTACGGCAACCACCGGCTCCTCGTGTTCCAGAGCCGCTGAGCCCCACCCTCGCATCCCTGGTTCCCCGCCTCTCCGGCCGCTCCCCTGGCGGGGGACTTCCATTTTCTGAGGAGCCGGTGCTTCCCCAGGGTCACGGACTATCCGAATTTCATCCCCCATGTATGATTACGTACATTCATGGGGAGATGAGGAGATGACGTTGGAAGCTCCCTGAGCCGGAGCTACTGACGAAGTCTCCTCGCAGCGCTCCCCCGAGCGTGAATGCTTCGGTAGGGGACGTCGCCGGATGAAGAAGAACGAAGCAGCTGCCGTGAGTTGGTCCTCCTCCCCCTCCGTGGTGGTGGATGCGGATCTGGACGAGCGGACAATGGCCGCGGACATGGAGTCGCTCTTCGCGCCCGTCCCGCCGCAGCCCCCTACCTGGGATGGGCCCTCCAGCTCGGGCCACTCCAGCTCGGGCCCCTCCAGCTCGGGGCTGTCGAACTCGGGCCACTCCAGCTCGGGGCTGTCGAACTCGGGGCTCTCGGGCTCGGGTTACTCCGGGTCCCACCCCTCGGGCTCCGGCTTCACGAGCCCCGGGGAGCAGGACGGCCACGCGCTCAAGCCCGGCACGCGCATCCAGCACTACGAGCTCATCCGCGAGCTGGGCAGCGGCGGCATGGGCACCGTCTTCCTGGCGCGAGACACGCGGCTGGGCCGGCGCGTGGCCATCAAGTTCCTGCACACCCAGGACGCGGACGTCACCAAGCGCTTCATCCTCGAGGCGCGCACCACGGCGCGCTGCAGCCACGAGAACATCGTCATCATCTACGAGGTCGGCGAGTCCCACGCCGGCCCGTTCATGGTGCTGGAGTTCCTCGAGGGCCAGCCGTTGATGAAGGTGATGGGCAAGCAGCGCCTGCCGCCCGCGCGCGCGGTGGAGCTGATGGTGCCGGTGGTGCGCGCGCTGGCGTGCGCCCACGAGCAGGGCATCGTCCACCGCGACCTCAAGCCGGAGAACATCGTCGTGACGAACGCGGGCGCCATCAAGGTGCTCGACTTCGGCATCGCCAAGGTGCTCCAGGGGGACGAGCCCAACGAGGGGCTGCTGGCCCAGGGCCACAACGGCAAGCCCCAGCTGCCCTCCGCCGCGGAGCTGGGCGAGGACGTCTCCAACCTCACCCGCCGCGGCGCCATCATGGGCACCATGGCGTACATGGCCCCGGAGCAGTGGGGCATCGGCGTCCCCATCGACCACCGCGCCGACATCTGGGCCGTGGGCATCATGCTGTTCCGGATGATCGCCGGAAAGCACCCGTTGGAGCCGCTGCGCGGGCCGCAGCTGATGGTCACGGCGATGATGGACGAGCTGATGCCGCGCCTGCAGAGCGTGGTGCCGGATGTGCCGCCGGACCTGGCGGCCGTCGTCGACCGGTGTCTGCTCAAGCCCAAGGACGAGCGCTTCCCGGACGCCAACGCGCTGCTCAAGGCCCTGGAGCCCTTCCTGCCGGGGCGCTACAGCCGCGAGCTGCGCATCGACGAGAGCCCCTACGCGGGCCTCAGCTCCTTCCAGGAAGCGGACGCGGACCGTTTCTTCGGCCGCACGCGGGAAATCGCCGCGCTGGTCAACCGCATCAGCGATCGGCCGCTGCTGGCCATCGTGGGCCCCTCGGGCACGGGCAAGTCCTCCTTCGTGCGCGCGGGTCTGGTGCCCGTGCTCAAGCGCTCCGGCACGGCCTGGGAGTCGCTCGTCATCCGCCCTGGCCGCAACCCGCTGGCGGCGCTGGCCAACATCGTGGCGCCGCTGGTGAGCTCCTCCACCACCGTCGAGGAGGACATCGCCGAGCAGCAGCGGCTCGTCGAGCGCCTGCACGCGGAGCCCGGTTACGTGGGCAGCCTCTTGCGCAGCCGCGCCCGCCGCGAGCGCCGGAAGATTCTGCTCTTCATCGACCAGTTCGAGGAGCTCTACACCCTGGTGCCGGACGCGCGGGAGCGCCTGGCCTTCACCGCGTGCCTGTCGGGTATCGCGGACGATGCCACCTCGCCCATCCGCGTCATCCTCTCCATCCGCTCGGACTTCCTGGACCGGGTGCCCGAGGACGAGCGCTTCATGGGCGAGCTGAGCCAGGGGCTCTACTTCCTCACCGCGCCCAACCGGGACGGTCTGCGGGACGCGCTGGTGCAGCCGGCGGAGATGGCCGGCTACCAGTTCGAGACGCCGGCCATGGTGGACAACATGCTGGAGCACCTGGACGCGAGCCAGGGCGCGCTGCCGCTGCTGCAGTTCGCGGCCACCCAGCTGTGGGAGTCGCGCGACACCAAGAACAAGCTGCTCACCGAGAGCGCCTACCAGTCCATCGGCGGCATCGCGGGCGCGCTCGCCACCCACGCCGACAGCGTGCTCGCGAGCATGACCAACGCGGAGCGCACGCTGGTGCGCGCCGTCTTCCTGCGCCTCGTCACCCCGGAGCGCACGCGCGCCATCGTCTCGGTGGACGAGCTGCGCGAGCTGACGAAGGACTCGGGGGAGATGTCGCGGCTCATCGACCACCTCGTCCAGGCGCGTCTGCTGGTGGTGCAGACGGGAGGCGGGGCCACGGGCGCGACGGTGGAAATCGTCCACGAGTCGCTGCTGCACAGCTGGCCCACGCTCAAGCGCTGGCTGGACGAGGGCCAGGAGGACGCGGGCTTCCTGGAGCAGCTGCGCAACGCGGCCCGGCAGTGGCAGGCCAAGAACTTCGACAACAACCTGCTGTGGCGTGGAGAGATGGTGGAGGAGGCGCTGCGCTTCCAGCGGCGCTTCCGCGGGGAGCTGCCGCAGCTGCAGCAGGACTTCCTCACGTCCGTCTTCGCGCAGGCGAAGAAGGGCCGGCGGCTGAGGAAGGTGCTGCTCATTGCCGGCACCACCTTCCTGGGCCTGCTGGTCATCGCCGCGGCGGTGGCGCTGGTGGTCATCAGCAACGCGCAGCGGGAGGCCGAGCGCCAGGCGGAGGTGGCCATCAAGGCGGAGGCCGCGGCGCGCATCGCCGAGCAGACGGCGCGCAGTGCCGAGACGGAGGCCAAGCAGCGCCTGGCCGAGGTTCAGGCCAAGGAGTTGGAGCGCCAGAAGGCGCAGCAGGCGGCGGAGGAGGCCAACGCGCAGGCGGCGCTCGCCAACCAGGAGCTGCTCAGCAAGAACGACGAGCTGCTGCTGGCGCTCGAGCGGGCGCAGGAAGCCCAGTTGCGCGCCAAGGGCGCCAAGAAGCGCGCCGAGTTCAGTGCGCGGGAAGCGCGTCAGGCCAAGGAAGAGGCCATCAAGGCGGCGCAGAGCCTCGCCAATCTGCTGCGCCGCGAGCAGGAGCGCGCGCAGCGCTTGCAGTCCCAGCTCGGCAGTCCGGTCATCGAGGTCCTGAAGTGAGAAAGGTGATGAACAGGTCCAGGTTCGCGCTCACCCTGTCCGCGGCGCTCCTCACGGTGTGGACGGCGCCCGCGCACGCCCAGGCGTCCCGCGGCAAGCAGAAGACCGCCGCGGTCCGCAAGCCCGTCAAGAAGCTGCCCGGCGCCAAACAGCCCGGCGGCAAGCAACGGCTCCGCTCCAAACAGCGGCCCGGCGCCGTGGAGCAGCCCGCCGCCGGCGCGGCCCTCTCCGAGCTCCCCACCGCGTCCGACGCCCCCCTGGACCCGGCGCTCGCCGCGCCCGGCCTGGTGCCTCCGTCCCCCGCTCCCCAGCAGGCGGGCCTCTCCTCCGAGCCCCCCGCGGACCGGCCCTGGGCCAAGGGTGTGTCGCCGGAGCAGCAGCAGGCCGCGATGGCGCTCTTCCAGTCGGCCAACGCGCTGCTCAAGGAGTCCGTCTTCGTCCAGGCCGTGGAGAAGTACCGCGCGGCGCTCGAGGCCTGGCCGCACCCGGCCATCCACTACAACCTGGCGCTGGCGCTGATGAACCTGGACCAGCCCGTCGAGGTCCACGAGCAGCTCGTGGCGGCGCTGCGCCACGGCCCGGCGCCCCTGGAGAACGAGAAGTACGAGTACGCCCGCAACTACAAGACGCTCATGGAGCGGCAGTTGGCCCGGGTGGACATCTCCTGTGACACGCCCGGCGCCACCGTGACGATGGATGGCCAGACGCTGTTCGTCGCCCCCGGAAAGTACTCGGGGCTGGTGCGTCCCGGCGCGCACAGCATCGTCGCCACCAAGGAGGGCTTCCTCCCCACCGACCAGAGCCGCACGCTGCTGCCCGGTGAGACGGCGGCCCTCCAGTTGAAGATGTTCACCTCCGACGACCTCATCGAGTACCGCCGCAAGTGGGCCGCGTGGATGCCCTGGATGGTGGCGGGCGCGGGCGTGGCCGTGGGCGCGGGCAGTGGCTGGCTCCACCTCCAGGCCCGCGACAACCTGCGCACCCTCGATGCCGGCGTCACGCAGTGCGGTGGCTGCTTCCTGACCCCCGCCCTCGACGCCACCCTCACCCGGGGCAACACCTACCAGGCCCTGGCCATTGGCGGGTACGCCGTCGGTGGCGCCGCGCTCCTCACCGGCGTCGTGCTCGTCTATCTCAACCAACCCCAGCCGTTCCGCATCGACCCCAGCCAGAAGAAGGTGGAGGTCGTGGGTGTCGCGCCCCTCGTCGGCGGCGGCACGGGCGGCATCCTCACCACCTTCCGTTTCTGAAAGTCCCCCGAGAGCCTCCCCATGAGACGAGAGCAGCCTCTCCAGATGACCGGCCGCGTCGCCGCGCTCGCCCTGGCACTCCTGACCCTTCCCTTCCTCTCCTCCTGCTTCGAGCCCACCAGCGTCCAGTGCCCCTCCGGCCTGTTCTGCCCCACCGGCCAGAAGTGCGCCGCCCGGCAGGACGTGTGCCTCAAGACGGACTGTGGCGACGGCATCGTCCAGCAGGGCGAGGCCTGTGACGACGGCAACATCGTCGACGGCGATGGCTGCAGCCGGACCTGTGCGTCCATCGAGATCTGCGGCAACCAGATCGTCGACGTGGCCCGCGAGGAGGTCTGCGACGACGGCAACATCTTCGACAAGGACGGCTGCAGCGGCAACTGCAAGTCCAGCGAGCTGTGCGGCAACGGCACCGTGGACCGGTCCGTGGGCGAGGTCTGCGACGACTTCAACACCCGCTCGGGTGACGGCTGCAGCGCGGACTGTCTGTCCCTGGAGCTGTGCGGCAACGGCTACACGGACACCTCCAAGAACGAGAAGTGTGACGACGGCAACAACGAGAGCGGCGACGGCTGCAGCTCCGACTGCAGGTCCCAGGAGAGCTGCGGCAACGGCTACAAGGACACCGTCAAGGGCGAGGTGTGCGACGACGGCAACAACGTCAACACCGACGGCTGCAGCTCCGACTGCAAGTCCAACGAGACGTGCGGCAACGGCATCAAGGACGTCTCCGTCGGCGAGTTCTGCGACGACGGCAACAACGTGAGCGGCGACGGCTGCAGCTCCGACTGTCTGTCCGGCGAGGGCTGTGGCAACGGCGTGCGAGACCCGGAGGAGCAGTGCGACGACGCGGGCGAGTCCACCACCTGCAACGCCAACTGCACCCTGCGCATCTGCGGCGACGGCATCCACAACCGCACGGCCGGTGAGCAGTGCGACACCCGGGGCGAGTCCACCACCTGCAACGCCAACTGCACCCTGCTGCGGTGCGGCGATGGCATCGTCAACTCCACCGCCGGGGAGCAGTGCGACAACGGCACCACCTCCAACACCACCGCCTGTGACAACGACTGCACCATCCCCTACTGCGGTGACAGCCACGTCAACGCTCCCCGCGGCGAGGTGTGCGACACGGGCGGCGACTCCCTGACGTGCAACGCCAACTGCCAGCCCCGCGTCTGCGGCGACAGGTACCTCAACACGGTGGCGGGCGAGCAGTGCGACGACGGCCCGAACTCGCCCTACTGCGACAACGACTGCACGCCGCCCCAGTGCGGTGACAGGACGCTCAACACCGCGGCGGGCGAGAAGTGCGACGACGGCAATACCCTCAACGACGACGACTGCCTCGGCACGTGCCAGCCCAACCTCTGTGGCGATGGCCGGGTCAACGTCAACGGCCCCGCGCGCACCGAGGCCTGCGACGACGGCAACACCAGCAACGAGACCGAGTGCACCTACGGCATCCGCGACTGCACCTACTGCAACGCCACCTGCACGGCCCCCCTCCCCCTCACGGGCCGCTACTGCGGTGACGGCTTGAAGAACGACGCCAGCGAGAAGTGCGACGACGGCAACAATGTCACCGAGTCCGAGTGCTCCTACGGCACCACGAGCTGCACGGCCTGTGACGCGGCGTGCTCGGCGTCCCTCTCCCTGTCGGGCCGCTACTGCGGCGACGGCGCGATGAACGACCCGAGCGAGGTGTGCGACGACGGCAACAAGGTCACCGAGTCCGAGTGCAAGTACGGCGAGCCGAACTGCACCGTGTGCAACGACAACTGCTCGGCCTCCGTTGCTCGCACGGGCCGCTACTGCGGTGACGGCGCGAGGAACGACGCGAGCGAGTCCTGTGACGACGGCAACACCGTCAGCGAGACGGCGTGCCCCTACGGCCAGGAGAGCTGCACCACGTGCAACGCCACTTGCTCGGCCTCCCTCTCCCTCACCGGCCCCCACTGCGGTGACGGCACGAAGAACGGCCCCGAGACCTGCGACGACGGCAACAAGACCGACGAGACGGCGTGCCCCTACGGCCAGGCGAGCTGCACCACGTGCAACGCCACCTGCTCGGCCCCCCTCCCCCTCACCGGTCCCTACTGCGGTGACGGCACGAAGAACGGCCCCGAGGTCTGCGACGACAGGAACACCAACAGCTGCGGCACCTGCGACAACGCGTGCACGAAGCTCCAGCTCGCGAAGGCCACCGGCACCATCACCATCAGGATCCTCTCCACCCCGACGGGTTTCGAGATGAAGGATGGCGATACCTTCTCCATCAACGATGGCCTGAACATCCCGGCGATCTTCGAGTTCGACAAGAACGGGAGCGTCGGGGCCTCGCGCATCCCCGTCTCCATCACGAACACGTCCTCCGCGTCCCAGGTGGCCACGGCCATCTCGACGGCCATCACCGGCGTGTCGGGAAGCTCCCTCGAGATCACCACGACGGTCTCCTCGAACGTCGTGGCCCTGACGCACAAGCAGGCCGGCTCGTTCGGCAACCAGCCCATCATCAAGACGTCCTCGAACAACTCCGCCACGAACAACAACCTGCTGGTGAGCGGGATGTCCGGAGGCGGCGGCTTCGACTGCCCGGAGAGCACCCGGTGCGCGAGCAGCCAGGACTGCGAGCTGAGCCTGGTGTGCGGAGCCAGCAACACCTGCGTCGCGCCGTAGTCTCGCCGTCGAGGTGAGTACCGTCGGCCCGGCCTGGCGCTCGTCACGAGAGCGCGCCAGGACGTGGCCGGCGGTTCCATTTCAACGCAACGGCCGGGCCGCTCGCACGGCTTCTCGGGCACGCCGCGCCGCGGGGCTTCCTCCAGCCGCTGAAGGGGCTGGCGGACCCGCTCCGTCCGGGCGCCCTTCACGGTGAACCCCCAGCGCCGAGCGCCGGGCCTTCAGCCGCTCGAGGACTTCCGCTGCTCCGGCGTCCGGGGGCGCGCAGCCATCCAAAGAAAGTCCGTGCAGGGATCTGTCCTCAGCTTGAAAGCAGGAGAGAGCGCTCCGGGCCCGGTGTCGCAAAACCTGTCCAACAGTTGGACAAGTTCGTGAAGAGCGCGGCCGGGAGGCGGGCAGAACCCGGAGGCGTGACTTGTGTGTACGGAGTGCGGCCCCCCCCTGAAAGGACTTTGTTCCGATGGCTTGGAGCGGCCGCCTTAGACGGAGTGCTCCCCATCCGCTCGGCCAGCTCCAGGGCGAAAAAGAAGACGCCCGGGGGCCGTGGGGCTCCCGGGCGTCAGGACTTCACTTCAGGGCCTGAGCGCGAGGCTCAGAAGGTGCCCTTCATCGTCACGGCCGTGTACGCGCTGTAGCCGTAGGAGCAGGCGTACCAGGTGCCGGCGGCCGGAGCGCTGATGGTGCAGGTCTCCGTGGTGCCATTCATGTACGGACGGCAGTTGTAGGTGCTGGTGGTCGGCTGCGAGCCGAGCCGCACGTACAGGTCCGAGTCACCCGTGGTGCCCGTCTTGCCCGTCTGGTTGAAGACCACCGAGGTCTTCCCGGCCGGCACGTCCAGCGTGAAGCACGTCCAGGAGCCCGCGGCGCCCGAGTACTGGGCCGTCTCCACGCCGCTGGTCAGCACGTTGCCGCCACCACCGGGGCCCGCGGTGTACGAGCCCTTGAGGCTCATGCCCGAGGCGGCCGAGTAGCCGTAGATCTTCACGTAGTAGGTGCCCGTCTGCGGAGCGGCGATGGTGCAGGTCTCCGCGTTGCCACCCACGTACGGACGGCAGTCGTACGAGGCGGTCGTCGGCTCGGCGCCGAACTTCACGTACATGTCGCCGTCACCCGTGCCACCGCTCAGGTTGAACACCAGGTTGGAGGAGCCCGCGGGCACCGCCAGCGTGTAGGTGCAGCTCCAGGCGTTGGCGTTCGCGGAGATGTTGGTGACGGTCCCGCCGTTGGAGAGCGCGATGGACGAGCTGCAGGTCGGCGGCGGAGGGGTGGTGCCACCGCCCACGCCCACGGCCTCCCAGGCCTGGGTGACGGAGGCCTTCTCCGCCGAGGTGGCGCCGTAGAGCTGCTCGGCGGCCTGCTCCATGAGCGTCTTCGCCTGGGCGAAGTTGGTGGAGGCCGTCATCAGGTCCACGTTGGCCTTGTAGAAGATGGCGCCGGCCTTCTGGATGCCGATGCCCGTCACGTTCACGGTCGTCTTGCCGCGCGGGTGCGTGCCGCCCGTGGACAGCAGCTTGAAGGCCAGGTTGGCGATGCCCGAGTTCCAGTGCACGCCGCCGTTGTCGGAGCTGCCCGTGTAGCGCTCGGGGTAGTAGTCCTTGGACGAGCCATCCTGCGTCGGGTTGGCCATGTAGCGCAGGGCGTCGCCCGGGGTGTTCGGCGTCCACACGTCGTCGCCCACCATCCAGATGGGCGCGTCCATCGACCAGCTCTTGGTCCACGACTCGCAGTAGGCGCCGAAGATGTCGCTCATGCCCTCGTTGAGCGCGCCGGACTCACCCGAGTAGACGAGGTCCGACTCGGAGTCCGTCACCGCGTGCGTGAGCTCGTGCACCGTCACGTCCAGCGACTTGCCCAGCGGCGCGGCGTCCGTGCCGTTGCTGTCGCCGTACACCATCTGGGTGCCGTTCCAGTAGGCGTTGGTGTAGTTGGTGCTGTAGTGCACCGTGCTCTTCAGCTGCGCGCCCGCGTTGTTGTACGAGTCGCGGCCGAAGTTCACGGAGTAGCACTGGTAGGTGGTGCCCAGGTGGCCGTAGTTGTCGTCCACGTGGGAGTCGCCGGTGACGGCGCCGCCCTCGGAGCGCTTGAGGGTACCCGGCAGGCTGGTGCCGTTGTTGGCCGAGTACACCGCGCGGTTCTGCGCCGCGTGGATGTCCGTGCTGACGGTCTCGACGGCGCCGCTCAGCGCGTTGACGAAGACGTGGTTGCGGATGGGCAGGTCCGCGCCCTCACCCGTCACCACCACCTCCCAGGCCAGCTTCAGGCGGCTGTCCTTCTCGGAGCGGACGTACACCAGGCGAGCCGGGCCCTCGGAGGCCAGGCGGCGGCCCACGGTGTTCTCCAGGGCGGAGATGCGGGCGGCGTCACCGGAGATGCGCGCCTGGGCCGGAACGACCAGGCCGTCGCGGGCCGAGCCGTTGGCGGCGTAGATGCGGCCGTCCTGATTCACGTGCACGACGAGCTCGCCGCCCACCACCGGCAGCCCGTTCTTCGTCTGGGCATAGCGGATGTGGGTGTGGCCCTGCTCGTCCACGCGGGCGCTCTTCACCACCAGGTCCTCGGCCTGCAGGCGGAAGATGGGGGCGATGCGAAGGAGCGCGTCGCTCACGCTGGCGCTCGCGTCGCGAGCCGAGAGGCCCCGCGGCGACTGGGCCGCGGCACCGAAGTCACCGCGCACCATGAAGGGCACCACACCGTCCTCATGGGTGCCGAGCACCTGCGCGCCGGGGATGACGCTCAGCGCGGCCTTCACGTCCGAGGAGGAGAGGGTGTCGACGTCGCCGGTGTTCTCCTTCAGCGACTCGTCGGAACCTTCCACCGCGCACGCCGCGAGGGGCAGCGCGAGAAGTGCAGCCAGAATGCGATTTCGAACCAAGGGGGGACCTCCTGCTAGCCGATGGCGAAGATGCCACCGCAGCCAAGGCCCGTATTCTCAGCACAAGTCGTGCCGCTCCCTGAAATCACGATCTCCCCGTCTCACGCTCATTTCCCGAGAGAACGCACTGGAGCACGCATGTCCCAGCTCCTGCGCGCCGCCGTGTAACCCCCTTTGACAGGGAATGGCCCAAGGGCGCGGAATGATTGCCGTTCCAGTCAGTCCACGGCCTGTCCTGATTCCGGTCACTTGCGCGCCAGGAGGGTCCTGTTGCACCCCTGCCTCCCGAGGGGACGAAGCCCGCGTGCTCGCCTCGACATCCGTCCCTCCCATTGATTTCCGGGCCGCTCCACGAGCAGGCGTGACACGGCCTCGTGACAGAGGGAGGCCCACGCGCCAAGGTGGCTGATTCATTTGACTTTCAAGGCGATGCGGAAGAATTGGAAGCGTCGCTTCACCCCCCTCAGCCTTCACAGGTCTCCATGACGTCCTTCGTCCTCCTGGCCCAGATGGCCCACAACGAGCAGCTGGGTTGGCTCAGCCGCAAGCTGCTCGGCGTGACGCTCACCAGCGCCGAGTGGGTGCTCTGGGTACTGGTCATCCTCTCGGTGCTCTCCATCGCGCTGATGCTGGAGCGGGCCGTGTACTTCGCGACGCACCGGCTGCCGAACTCCGAGGAGCTGGCCGTGCGGCTGGCGCGGGGTGAGCTGGACGCCGTGCGCACCGCGGTGGGCAACCACAAGGGCATGGAGGCGGCCGTGCTGCGCGAGGCGCTGGCCTCGGTGGATCAGGGCGCGGACACGGTGGAGCAGGTCATCGCCTCCACGGTGGCCCGTGAGCGCCCCCAGTACGAGCGCTACCTGTCCTTCCTGGGCACGCTGGGCAACAACGCGCCCTTCATCGGCCTGTTCGGCACGGTGCTCGGCATCATCAAGGCCTTCAACGACCTGGGCAACATGGGCGCCAAGGGGGCCTCCATGCAGCAGACGGTGATGTCGGGCATCTCCGAGGCGCTGGTGGCCACGGCGGTGGGTCTGGCGGTGGCCATCCCCGCGGTGGTGGCCTTCAACGTCTTCAACCGTCAGCTCAAGACGCTCACCTCGCGCACCAACGCGCTGGGCCATGCGCTGGTGGGCAGCCTGCGCGCCCAGCGTGGCGGAAGCGCCCCTCGCGCCGTGGCTTCGGAGGCTCGTTAGCCATGGCTGGCGGCGCTCAGGACAACGACGAGGAGATTACGGGCATCAACGTCACGCCGCTGGTGGACGTGGTGCTGGTGCTGCTCATCATCTTCATGGTGACGGCCAACTTCATCGTCCGCGAGACGGTGGAGGTGGACCTGCCCCGGGCCGCCAACGGCGGTGAGACGGTGCAGGGGCTCGTCAACGTGGTGCTGGACAAGCAGGGCAAGCTCTTCTTCGACGGCGCGGAGGTGAGCGAGGAGGAGCTGCGGCGCAAGGTGGTCGAGTCGCTGGCGAAGGACAAGGAGACGCGCGCCATCATCAGCGCCGACCAGAGCCTGCCGTACGGCCGGGTGATGCGGCTCATCGACGTGGTGAAGGGCGAGGGCATCGCGAAGTTCGCGCTCAACATCGAGAAGGACGTGGCGCCCGCGGCTGCACCCGCGGCGCCCTGAAGGGTGTCCCAAGGCCATGAGCCAGGCCACGCTCGACCCCCCCGTGCCCGCCCGCCGCGACTCGTCGCGGGCGGTGCTGCTCTTCCTGCTGGTGTCCCTCGGGGTGCACGGCGGAGGCTTCTTCCTGCTGTCGCGGATGCAGGAGCGCACGCTGCCTCCGGTGCAGCGCCCGGTGGAACTGGTGATGGTGGAGGTGGCCAGGCCGCCTCCGCCGCCCCCGCCCAAGGAAGACCCCAAAGAGGAGCCCAAGCCGCCCCCGCCCAAGCCGAAGGTGGCGCCCAAGCCGCCGCCGGTGAAGGTGGCCCAGGCCGAGAAGCCGCCCCCTCCCCCGCCGCCCGACGCGGCGCCTCCGCCTCCCAACGACGCGCCTCCGCCCGAGCAGCCCTCCAAGCCGGTGCCCCTGGTGGTCGGCATCTCCATGTCCTCCACCACCAGCGCGGGTGGCTTCGCCGCTCCGGTGGGCAACACCGTCTATGGCAAGACGGGGGACAAGGCCGCGGACCCCAAGGACGTGAAGGCCTACTCGGCGCCCAAGTACGTGCCGGTGTACCAGGTGGACTCGGAGCCCAGCGTGGCCTCCGAGGTGAAGATTCCCTACCCCGACGAGGCCCGGCGCGCGGGCGTCGAGGGCACGGTGACGCTGTCCATCACCATCGACCATGAGGGCCGCGTGGTGAAGGCCACCATCGTCAAGGGACTCGGCTATGGGCTGGACGAGGCGGCGCGCACCGCGCTCATGCGCTTCCGCTTCAAGCCGGCCATGAAGAACGGTGAGGCCGTCTCCACGGAGATGAAGTACTCGTACACGTTCGTGCTGGACTGACGGGCGTCCCCGGGACGAGGCGTCCACCCCTGGACGCCTCCGAGGCCCCCCCCTCCCTGGATGCTCCGACCTCCGGTGTAGAGTCGCCCCAACTCCACCCGAGGATGCCGGATGACACTCTCCGCCGAGGACCGCTTCAACATCGAGGTCATCAAGCTGCTGCTCCAGGTCGCCTGGGTCGACCGGGAGATCACCAAGGCCGAGCGCATGGTCGTCCTGGGATTGGGCCGCAGCTGGAGCGTGCCCGAGGCCGAGCTGCACGCCCTGATGGACCGGCTGGACATTGGCGGCACCATGCCCGAGCCCGACCTGGAGGTGCTGCGCACCCGTCCGGATGAAGTGCTGGAGGCCGCACGGGCCCTGTGCGTCTCCGACGGCAAGCTCGCCGAGGGGGAGAAGTCCATGCTCGAGCGCATCACCGCCCGTCTGGGCGTGACGCCGTAGGCCCCACCCGGAGCAAGCGACTGGCTCCGCCACCTGGAGAAGCGCGTCGCGGACGCGCGGCTCAGGCCACCGCGGGCTTCTCGGCGGGGGCCAGGTGCACGTCGATGCTCTGCGTGCCCTTCACGCCCAGGAACGTCTCCACGTTGCCCTTGCCGCCCGGCTCGAAGGTGATGGTCTGCGTATTCGAGCCGAGCTTCGCCTCGATGGTCAGCTTGCTGCCGCTGGCGGTGTACGTGGCCTGCGAGGCGCGGGAGCCGTTGAGGGTGACCTCGGCCTTGCCGTCCTCGTGCAGCTTCAGCGTGAGCGAGAGGTCGCCCTTGTAGAAGACGGTGTCGATCTTCCCCTTGAAGGCCGCCTGGGTGGCCGTGAGGTCGATGAACTCGCCGCTGCCCACGTTCACGAAGAACATCACCTTCGCGAAGACGTTCAGCTTGCTGCCCGCCGCGGTGCCGCGTCCGATGAAGTTGCGGAAATCGACCATGTTCTCCCTGTCCGATGCCGACGTGTGAGGCGGAGCGGATGCCCCGGCTCCCCGCATCGTAACAGCGCGAGCCCCCCCTCCCCGCTGGGCTTTCGCATGACGCGGACGAACAGACCGTGGACTGGCCGACGAGGGAGCGGCCACGCTTACGGTTGGACAGCACCGGAAAACACGGCGGGCCGCCCCCCCCCCAGGTGGACGGCCCGCATGGACTCCCGTGCTGCACACCGGGCCCGGCGCTACTCCGCGGGGACGAGGAAGTCCTTGATGACGGCCATGTGCTGCATGTTGGTGGCGCCGCTGTCCGCCGACAGCGCGGGGGAGATGTCCGAGAGCGGCGAGTACACGCGCGTATCCACCACGAGGCCCGCGCTGAACGAGCTGGAGCCGATGACGGTGGACGTCTGGTAGGCGCGCAGGTCCGAGTCCACGAGCACGTGGTCGTACGGCTTGGCGCGGGTGGCGTTGGTGTTGGTGTTGCCATTCTTGTCCGCCGGGTACGGGCTGCCGGTGGTCACCACCTGGGAGAAGGTGCTGAAGGCGCTCTCGGAGCGGGTGTCGGTGTTGAAGTCACCGCCGATGGCCAGGTAGTCGCCCGCGGGGACGAGCGACTTGATGCGCGACACCAGGTTGGTGGCCTCGTTGTTGCGCGTGGTGGCATCCGAGGTGAGCAGGTGCACGCTCACCACCCAGAGATCCTTCGGGCCGGGGATGTCGATGCGTGCGTAGGCGAAGTCGCGATTGGTGACGTACGGATCATCCCACTCGCCCGAGGCGACGATGGGCCAGCGGCTGATGACGCCGTTGGGGATCTGCGCTCCGGCCTCGCGGTAGTAATAGAAGCTGGAGCCAAAGGCGGTGTTGACGAAGTTCCGGATGGCGGTGGCGGAGTTGTCGCCGTAGTTGAACTCCTGGATCATCACCACGTCCGGCTTCGTGCCCTGGAAGATGCGGGTGCCGTGGCCCGGGTCATAGCTCTGGTAGTTGCCGCTGGAGATGTTGGCGGCCATCAACCGCACCCGCGCGGAGAGGAGCAGGGAGGTGCCGGGGTCGGTCCCGGTCTCCGGCTGGGGCTCGGCCTGCGGGGCCTCCTGCTGGGGCTCGGCCTGCGTTCCCTCCGTGCCGGCGCCGCACGCGGAGAGCGAGAGGGTGAACAGCGACAGCAGCAACCTGGACCCGAAGCGGGCCTTCTTGGAGGGGGGAAAGCTCTGGAGCATGGGTTCCATCCTGTCCGCGGGAGCGCGGCGCGATGCGAACCCTAAGCTGCCCGCCAGGCAAGCAACAGCCCGGTGTCATGTGAAGGGGGCCACACGGTTCCCGGGCCATCCCTCCCCCATGCCGCGTTGCGCCACCCTCCCCTCTCCGCACGCCTGCAACCCAGACAGGCGGACGAAGGCCCGTGCTTGTTCCCCTGTCCCCGAGTGCACATCTCGGAGTCGTTGACGGCTGTGTGTGGGCGGCGGGTCATGAATCCGCCCGCGGCCGGACAGGGGAGCGACGAGCGATGCGACGAGCGATCGTGGGCGCGGGACTGCTGTGGGGGCTGGCTGGCTGCGCGGGGGTGCAGCAGGTGCCGCCCACCGAGGAGCTGGTGGACTCACAGGTCTCCATCCGCCAGGCGGAGGAAGCCGGGGCCGAGACGGTGCCGGATGCGGCGCAGCACCTGCAGTGGGCCCGGGAGCAGACGAGCGAGGCCCGCAGGCTGCTCGAGCACAACGAGCGGGACAAGGCGGCGCTCTTCCTGAGGCGCGCCGCGGCGGACGCGGAGCTGGCCCTCGCCCTGGCGCGTGAGGCGCCGGCCCGGGCGGAGGCCGATCGGATCCTCCAGCAGGTGCAGCAGCTCCAACAGGGCACGGTGCAGTGACAGCCACACGCGACGGCACGTCGAGACTCGATAGCCGTGAGGAGAAGGTCATGCGGGGATGGAAGCTTCTGACGTGGGGCGTGCTCGGGGCCGCCGTGTTCGCGGGGTGCGCGGCCACCACGCCGCGAGAGCTGCTGGATGCGCGGTATGCCTATCAACGGGCCTCCACGGGGCCGGCGGCGCAGTACAGTCCGGACGCCCTCGTCGAGGCGCGCGACGCCCTCAACGAGGCCAACCGCGCCTTTGAACGGGAGCGGGACTCGGAGAACACGCGCACGCTGGCCTACGTGGCGCTGCGCAAGGCGCAGATCGCCGAGTCGCGCGCCCGGGCCATCGTGGCCGAGCAGGAACGGGCAGCGGCGCAGCAGCAGCTCGCCATGGCCCAGACCTCCGATGCCATGCGGACGCGGCAGGAGCTGGACCGGGCCCGCTCCGAGCTCGCCGAGGCTCAGCGCCTGCGCGCGGAGGCGGAGCAGCGGCAGGCGCAGCTCCAGCAACAGCAGCAGCAGGAGGCCCAGCAGATTGCCGAGCGGCAGAAGCTGGACCAGGCACGGCGCGAGGAGGAGGAGCGCCAGTCCCGGCTCGCCGAGGCCCAGGCGAAGATGGATCAGCTCAACGCCCAGCTCGAGCAGGAGCGCCAGGCACGGCTCCAGGCCGAGCAACGCGCCGCCCAGGCCGAGGCCGAGGCACGCGCCCAGGCCCAGGTGGCCAACGATCTGCGCAACATCCGGCAGGTGCAGGTGAAGGAGGAGGCGCGAGGGCTGGTGCTCACGCTCTCCGGCAGCGTGCTCTTCCGCTCGGGGAGCGCGGATCTGCTGCCAGCGGCCAAACGCCGGCTCGACGAGGTGGCCGAGGCCTTGAAGAAGACGCAGAGCCCGCTCGTCATCGAGGGCCACACCGACAGCCAGGGGCCCACGGAGCTCAACGAGGAGCTCTCCTACGAGCGCGCCGGGGCGGTGCGGGACTACCTGGTGGAACGCGGCGTGGACAGCACGCGCGTCCGTACCGAGGGACGGGGCGAGGAGCAACCCGTCGCGTCCAACAAGAACGCCGAGGGCCGCGCGAACAACCGCCGGGTGGAGATCGTCATCGAGCGCGGTATCGGCGGCGCTGGTGAGCAGCAGCAGCCACAGCCCCAGCAGTAGCCACACCGGCGGAAGACGGGCTCGCGACACCTCGCGGCCCTGCTTCCGCCGTTTCGTTCGCCGGGCTACGGCTTGAGCCTGGCGAGCCATCCCGCGAACCACTCCACGGGTAGCCGCACCTTGCTGAAATCCAGCCGCTGGAGCTCGGCGCTCGAGTAGGTGTTGATCAAGAACAGCTCCCACTGCGCATCCACGTCATCCGCGATCCGCAGTGCCGAGGACTTGTCCCCGGTCCGCTCGAGCTCCTCCTCGTGGACCTGGCAGTACCGGGAGCACCACTCGGCGATCTCTTGATGCGTGTGGGGAGCGGAACCGGGGTGGAGTCCCCACTGGAGGACTTCGCGCAGCGACTGGGCGGTGAAGGGCTTCTGGATCATGCGCGCCTCCTTGCAATGAAAAGGCCCCGCCGCCTGGGTGGCAACGGGGCCTGACACTTCCGGCCGGAACCGCGTTACTTCTTGGCCGGAGCGGCGGACAGCTCCGACGGGTGGGTGGGGACCTGGAGCTCGCCGGAGACGATCTTCGCGCGCAGCTCCTCGACCTTCTGGAGGGCCTCGGCCTTGCCCGGGAAGTCCACGCGCACGGGGGCGTAGGTGACGCCGCCCTCCTTGAGGCCCAGCGACACGTCACCGCCCTCCAGCTTGCCCTGGGACAGGTCACGCACGGCATCGTAGACGCCCAGGTCCACGCGCTTGAGCATGGAGGTCAGCACCGCCTCCGGGGCCAGGTGCGACTGGTCCGAGTCCACGCCGATGACGAACACCTGCTTGCCGGCGGCGCGCGCCTCCTTCACCGCCTGGATGACGCCCAGGCCGTCCGAGCCGGCCGCGTGGTAGACGACGTCCGCGCCCTTGTTCACCAGGTCCTGGCCCACCTGCTTGCCGGCGGCGACGTTGTCGAAGCTGCCCGTGTAGTTCACCAGCACGGTGGCCTTGGGGTTGACGGCGGCCACGCCCGCGCGGAAGCCCGCCTCGAACTTCTTGATGAGGGGCACCTCCATGCCGCCCACGAAGCCCACCTTGTTGTTCTTCGAGGCCAGGCCCGCCAGCGCGCCCACCAGGAAGCTGCCCTGCTCCTCGCGGTACATCACCGTGCGCACGTTGGGCAGCGTGTAGAGCTTGCCGTCGGCGGACACCAGCGGGCTGTCGATGAGCAGGAACTTCGCGTCCGGGTTGCGCTTGGCCACCGTCTCCACGGCGTTCTCGAGCATGAAGCCCACGCCGACGGTCAGGGACACGCCCTCGTCCACCAGCGTCTGCAGGTTGGGCTCATAGTCCTCGGGCACCTTGCTCTGCAGCACCACCGGGGTGATGCCCACCGGGGCGATGCCGCGCGAGGCCAGTTCCTGCTGGAGCGTCTCCTTCAGCTCCTCCGGGGAGGCGTCCTTGTAGCTGCCGCCCTCGAACTTCTTGCCCGCGCCCCACAGCTCCAGGCCGCGCAGCGCCGAGTCGTTGAAGGAGTGGTCACCGCGGCCTCCCACGTCCGTCACCAGGCCGACCTTCAGCGTCTTCTGCTTCGGCTCGGCGGCCGGAGCGGCGGCGGCGGGGGCGTTGGTGGCGGGGGCGGCCTCCGGCTTCGTCTCCTCCTGCTTCTTGCAAGCGGACACGAGCACCAGGGTGGACAGCAGGGACAGTCGCAGGAAGGGACGGGAAGGGGCCATGGCGCGGCCTCTAGCAGAGCCGCGCCCTCCCCTCAAGCCTGGGCCCCGGGGACGTCAGGCCAGGAGGGCCGCGCCGATCAGCCCGCTGTCGTCACCCAGCTCGGCATCGGCGATGAACAGCCCCTCGCGCGAGGTGGTGGAGGCGAACGCCTGCACCCCCTCCACCACGCGCCGGCGCATGCCCGGGCAGTGCGTCAGCACGCCGCCGCCCAGGATGAGCCGCGCCGGGTTGAGCACCGTCACCTGGTTGGCCACGGCAACGGCCAGCATGAGGCTGGCCCGCTCGTAGATTTCACGCGCCTCGGTATCGCCCGCCTCCGCCGCCTGCTCCAGCGTCACCGGCGTCACCCGGGCCGGGTCCCCGCCCGTCAGCTCCAGCAGCACGTGCGAACGTCCCGTAGCCAACAACTCCCGCGTCTGCGCGATGAGGTTGTGGCCACCCGCGTAGGCCTCCAGGCAGCCCAGCTCGCCACAGCCGCACCGGCGCCCGTTGGGCACCACCTTGATGTGGCCCAGCTCGCCGGCCACCCCACCGCCGCCGTTCACCAGCCGGCCACCGGCGATGATGGCGCTGCCCACGCCCGAGCCCACGAACACCGTGTACATGTCCTGGGACCCGCGCCCCGCTCCGGCGTTGAGCTCACCCCAGGCGGCGGCCGACAGGTCATTCACCACCCGGACGGAGTAGCCCAGCCGCGTGCGGAGCATCTCCCCCAGCGGCACGTTGCGCCAGCCGAGGTTGGGCGCCACCGCCAGCACCCCCGAATCTCCGTGGATCTGCCCGGCCGCGCCTACGCCACACCCCTGCACGGGCGTGCCCGCGGTGTCCACCGCGGCCTTGGCCGCATGGGCAATGGACTCCACCACCGCCGACGGGCTGCGCTCCGCGAGCGCCATCTTGGCGGAGGCGATGATGTAGCCCTTCGCATCCACCACCGCCGCACGGGCGAAGGTGCCTCCCAGGTCGATTCCCAACGTGGGCATTCTTGGTCCTCCGGTCGGGCAATCAGCCCTTGAGCTTGGAGACGAGAGACGAGACGAGCGCCGCCACTTCCGTGCGCCGTGCCTCGTCCTTGAGGCTCCCATCCGCGTTGAAGGCCTCCATGGAGCGCGGCAGGTGCACCTGGGCGGGCAGCACGTGCACGCCCACCGAGGCCATGACCTGGCGCAGGTGCGGCTGCATGCGCGAGGTGCCGAAGACGCCCGGCGAGGCGCCCATCAACCCCGCCCACTTCTCCTGGAAGAGGCGCTCGGGCGGACGCGACACCCAGTCGAGGGCGTTCTTCAGGCCGCCCGGGATGGAGGAGTTGTACTCGGGGCTGGCGATGAGCAGCCCGTTGGCGCGGGCCAGCCGGTCCCGCAGGTCCTTCACCAGCGGCGGCCAGCCCGTGGCCTCCACATCCTGGTCATAGATGGGCAGCTGCGCGAGCACCTTGGGGTCCACGACATCGGCCTCGGCGCCCTGCGCGCGGGCCTCCGCCACGGCGAGGTCCAGCAGCTTCTTGTTGAAACCCCCCGTGCGCAGGCTGCCGCACAGGGCCAGGATATGAGGAGTCGACATGATGGGCCCTTGTCTAGCTCAGGCGCCGACCTCGCGCTGCATCTTCTCCACCGTGCCCTCGATGAGCTGGCGGATCTCCTCCAGCCGCTCGGGCGTCTTCGCCTCGAAGCGCAGCACCAGGATGGGCTGGGTGTTGGAGGCGCGGATGAGGCCCCACCCGTCCGGGAAGGTCACCCGCACTCCGTCCACGTCCACCAGCGAGTGGCCCGCCTTGCGCAGCGACTCGGTGGCGCGCTTGACGATCTCGAACTTCTTCTCCTCCACCGTGTCCACGCGCAGCTCGGGCGAGGCGAACGTCTTGGGCACGTCGCCGAGCAGCCCGGACAGCTTCGCCTTCTCGTGGGTGAGAATCTCCAGCAGGCGCGCCGAGGAGTAGATGGCGTCGTCGAAGCCGAAGTAGCGGTTCTTGAAGAAGATGTGGCCGCTCATCTCGCCGGCCAGCTCCGCGTGCTCCTCCTTCATCTTCGCCTTGATGAGCGAGTGGCCCGCCTTCCACATCACCGGCTTGCCCCCGTGCTTCGCGATGTCGTCGTACATGGTGTACGAGCACTTCACCTCGCCGACGATGGCGGCGCCCGGGCTCTCCTTCAGCACGTAGCGGCTGAAGAGGATCATGATCTGATCGCCCCAGAGGATGTTGCCCTGGTCGTCCACCACGCCGATGCGGTCGCTGTCGCCGTCATAGGCGATGCCCACCTCGGCCTTCTCGCGCTTCACCGCGGCGATCAGGTCCTGCATGTTCTCCACCACCGTGGGGTCCGGGTGGTGGTTGGGGAAGGTGGCGTCCATGTCGCAGAAGAGCGGAACCACCTCGAAGCCCATGCTCTCGAAGAGCGGCACGGCCACGGCGCCGCCGGTGCCATTGCCCGCGTCGATGACGATCTTCATCCCCTTGCGGCCCACCTTCACCGTCTGACGGACGAAGTGGTAGTAGGGCGTGTGGATGTCGAACGGGCTGACGACGCCCGGGGTGGCGGACGTCTCGAAGTCGCGCGCCTCGATGAGCTTGCGCAGGGCCTGGATTTCATGGCCGTGGAAGGTCGTCTTGCCGGCGCCAATCTTGAAGCCGTTGTACTCGGGCGGGTTGTGGCTGCCGGTGATCATCGCCAGGCCGTCCACCGGCAGGGTGTTGGCGGCGAAGTAGGTGAGCGGCGTGGGGACCACGCCCACGTCGAGCACGTTCAACCCGGTGGAGGTGAGGCCACGGCAGAGGGCGTCGCGGAAGCGCGTGGAGGACTCGCGGCAGTCGCGGCCCACCACGATGGAGCGTCCACCCTTGCGCCGCACCACGGTGCCGAGTCCCTTGCCCAGCAGTTCCACCACCTCGACGGTGAGGTCCTTGTCCACCAGGCCACGGATGTCGTACTCGCGGAAGATATGCGCGTTCATGAGGCTGTTTCCTGAAGCCCTCGAAGGGGAGGCA
>DASQMW010000158.1:0-37584 GCA_035645295.1 Archangium sp. | reverse complement strand
GCGCTCGAAGGCCGCGTCGCCGATCTCCCGGCGCAGCTGCGCCGCCTTGTCGGTGAGGGCCTGGCGCTCCAGCTGCGTCAGCTTCGAGGTGTCCAGCTTCACCAGCTCGTCCACGCCCTTGAGCCGCTCGTCGCCCGACAGCGTCGTCATGAGGCGGAAGACCTCGGCCGCCTGGCGCTGCGCGCCCTGCACCGCCGTCAGCTCCGTGCGCTGCTTGTCCAGCTGCGTCGTCAGCTCGGCCACCGTCTTCTCCAGCCGCTCGCGCTCGGCCGTCGCGCCGGAGCTCTTCGCCGAGCTCACCACCACCGCGCCCGCCACGCACAGCGCCGCGAAGATCGCGTACGCCACGCCGGAGGAGATCCACTGCCGCTTCTGGAGATCCTCGTGGCGCTTGCCAATCGCCTTCACTTCCGCGTGAAGGTTCTTCAGCAGGCTGTCCGTCTTGATCACGAGGTTGCGGGCCTCGATGACCTCCTTACGGATCTCGCTCAGTTCCTTGTTCTGCTCCGGCTTCGTCTCAGCAGCCATGGACATCTTCCTGTTGGGCCCGGAAATGATCTCGGCCTCTTCGCGCATCGTAGGGGCTCCGTCGGGCGGGATTGGTGACTTTTCACACCCGCTTCGTGGTGGTCGGCCCCGGAAACAGACCCCGAGCCCCGAAGAATTTCCGGTGCATTCTTCGAAGGCAGGGGGCCAGGCTAGCGGCACCCCGCTAGGGCGAGGAGGAGAACGGACGGATGGGATCCGACGCGAAGAAGTACGTCACCCCCAGCGCGAACCAGTTGCCCCCCGCGTTGTAGGAGGCCAACCCCTTGAACTCGGGCTTGTTGTTGAAGACGCTCTGGCCTCGGGCGAAGGCCAGACGGTACTCGGCGGTCAGCCCCCACTGCGCCGAGAAGCGGAAGGTCGCCCCCACGGTGCCCGCCCAGGCTTGCGTGAAAAGCTCCCGCGAGCCCACTCCCTCGGCCGTCGAGTAGGCCAGCGAGGGACCCGTTTGGAGGCCCACGAAGGGCACCACGCCCTCGGGCGTGAGGATGTCCAGCAGCGTCTGGAGGCGCAGGCCCACCAGCGCGCCGTAGGTGACGTTGGTGATGGTGGGGGCCCCCGTCAGCCGCAGCTGCTCGCCCGTGGCGTAGAGATCGATCCCCAGCTCGAAGAACTCGGTGACCGCGTACGCGAAGGAGCCCGCCAGGAAGGGGCCGCCCGGCGACTCGGGGGCCCGCTGCACGCCCCGGTAATCGGGGAACGAGTAGAAGCTGTCGTAGAAGGTGCCGTTGGAGGAGTGCCGCCAGCCCGCCTGGACGGAGATGCGGCCCACCCCGTTGAGCGGGAGGGGCTCCTCGTCCTGGGCGGAGGCGCTCCCAGTGGCGAGCAGGATGGCGAGCAGGAGGAGACGGCGCATCGGTCAGGAGTCCTTCAGGCGCAGCGCGACTTCGAGAAACGTGGTGCGGCGCCGGGACAGGGCGGCGAGCAGGCACCGCACGACACACAACGAGCCGAACTCCCGCCGGACCAGGCCCACGTTGGCCACCACGTCCCGCAGGGTGATCACGCCGCGCATGCGCTCCTCCTCGCGTCAGTCCGCCCCGGTGCTACAGGCAGGGCGCGCACCGTAGCAGTGACGGTTGGAGGGTCAAATTTTCGGGTTGGGAGGCCGCAGCGCGCGCCGCTCCAGCTCCAGCAGCGGCACCTCGAGCACCACCACCGTGCCGTGGATGCAGGAGGGGTGGAAGTCCGCCGCGTCCAGTTCGCCGAGCAGCGCCCGGAGCTTGCCGTCGCTGAGCTGGCCCTCGGCATGGCGCGCGGCATGGCAGGCCAGCACCCGGAGGCCCTCGGCCAGCGTCGTGGCATCCAGCGCCGAGCCAGGGGGCGGCAGGGCGCGCGCCAGGGCCTCCAGCAGAGCCCGGGCGTCCGCGCCCACCAGCGAGGGCGGCACCGCCTTGAGCGCCAGCGTCGTCCCGCCAAAGGGCTCCACCTCCAGCCCGAGCCGGGCGAGCGCCTCGCGCCCCTCCACCAGGGCCTTGGCCACGGACACCGGCAGCTCCACCGTGGCGCCGAAGAGCGTGGGCACCGGCGCCTCCTCCCGAGCCACCATCCGCTGGAAGCCCATCAGCCGCGCCCGCTCCAGGGCCGCGTGCGCGTCCAGCACCACCAGCGTGCCGCCCGGCCCCTCGCAGACGTGGAAGCGCTCGCCCAGCACCCCCATGGGCCGCAGCGCGCCGAAGTAGCCCGGCGGTGGCGCCTCGTTGAGCTGGGGCTGGGCCTGCCCGAAAGCGGGCGCGCGCCCCGGCAGCAGCGCCGAGACGGGCGCGAAGGCGGAGCCCGAGGGCCCCGGCATGGACGGAGAGGGGGCGGGCGCGGACGCGTCCTGGGTGCCCGGCAGCGGCAGCGGCGCCCCCCACGTGGCCTCCTGCGCGCGGGTGAGGAAACGCTCCACCGCCATGGCGTAATGGGCGGCCTGCCGCGGCTGCTCGGGCCCCCCACCCTCCCCCTTGTTGCCCAACCAGGGCGCGGCCCGGAGCGCCCGGGAGATGGCCGCGTGCACCGTGTCACCCACGCCCTTGCCGTCCGCGAAGCGCACCTCCTGCTTCTGCGGGTGCACGTTCACGTCCACCGCCCGCGGATCCACGTCGATGAAGAGCACCACCACCGGCTGGCGCCCCGCCGCGAGGAACTCCTGGAAGGCGCGCTGGATGGCGCTGTTGAGGCCCCGGTCCCGGATGTAGCGGCGGTTGACGAAGGTGTAGATGCCCCGCGCGTTGGGCAGCGTGTACTCGGGCGAGGCGATGTGCCCCGTCACGCTCACCCCCAACCGCCGCTCCTCCACCGGCACCAGGTGCGGGTGCACCCCCGGCCCCAGCGCCGCCGCGATGCGCTCGCGCGGGTCTCCCGGGCTCGCCGGGCTGGTGAAGAGCTGCTGGCCCCCATGCTCCACGAAGAAGGCCACGTCCGGGTGCGCCAACGCCAGCCGGATGACCGCCTCCTCCGCGTGTTGCAGCTCCGTGGACTCGCGCCGCATGAACTTGCGCCGCGCCGGCGTGTTGTAGAACAGGTCCTCCACCGAGATGACCGTGCCCACCCGCGGCGGCGCCTCCTCCACCAGCGGCTCGCTCCCGCCCTCCACCACCACCTTCGTGCCCACCTGCACCCCGGGCTCGGCCGTGTGCAGGGTGAAGCGCGACACCGAGGCGATGGTCGGCAGCGCCTCGCCCCGGAAGCCCTTGGTGTTGATGGTGAACAGATCGTCCAGCTCGCGCAGCTTGCTGGTGGCGTGGCGCTCCAGGCACAGCCGCGCGTCCTCCATCCCCATGCCGTGCCCGTCATCCGAGATGGTGATGCGCCCCAGGCCCCCCTTCTCCAGCGCCACGCGCACGGTGCGGGAGCCAGCGTCGATGGAATTCTCCACCAGCTCCTTCACGACGGAAGCGGGGCGCTCCACCACCTCGCCGGCGGCGATCTTGTTGATGAGGACGTCACTGAGGCGGGCGATACGTGCCATGGGAGGTCATATGATGCGCAGGACCCGGGAAGTTGGCCAGCAATCCTGACGCGTCGCGGCTGACAACGGTGGTCTTCTGAGCTATCACGCCCACTCCCGTATGGAAGCAACTCAGGCGAGCAAGGGGGGTCTCCGCGTCGCGGTGACAGGTGCAGCCGGCGACCAGGGCCGGCTGCTGCTGCCGCTGCTGGAGCGAGACCCCGACGTGGAGAGCATCCTGGTCCTGGACGTGGCCAAGCCCGCCGGAGACAAGGTGGACTTCCATCGCGTGGACCTCACGCGGCACGACGCCGAGGGCGAGCTGTCCGAGGCCCTCGCCGAGCAGCCCGTGGACGTCTTCTACCACCTGGCCTTCCTTCACGGGCCGGTGCGCGATGGCTCCCTGGCACACGAGCTCGAGGTCATCGGCACGATGAACGTGCTGAGTGCGGTGGGGCGCGCCCGGGTGCCGCGGCTGATCGTCCCCTCGTTGACGGCCCTGTATGGGGCGCGCGGCCAGCACCCCGCCCTGCTGGGCGAGGACACGCCGCTCGCGGGCTGCCCCGGCAGCCGCTACGTCACCGACAAGGTCGAGGTGGAGAAGCAGGTGCGCAGCTTCCGCGAGCGCCACCCGGAGACGCGCGTCATCGTCCTGCGCTTCGCGCCGCTGTTCGGCCCGGGCATGAACAACCCGGCCACCCGGATGCTGGCGCACCGCGTGGTGCCCACGCTGCTCGGATTCGATCCGCTCTGGCAGGCCCTCCACGAGGAGGACGCCGCCCGGGCGCTGTACCAGGCCCTCAGCGCCAATGCCGAGGGCGAGTTCAACATCGTCGGGCGCGGAGTGCTGCCCCTCTCCGGGCTCATCCGCCAGGCGGGTGCTCAGCCGCTCCCCCTCCCCGGACCGCTCTACCGTGCGGCCCTGAAGACGATGACCTCGCTGGGGGGACCGGGATTCCCCACCGCCCTGCTCGACTACATGCATTACGGATGGGTCGCCGACGGTGAGCGCGCGGAAGAGGAGCTCGGTTTCATCCCCATGTTCCACGCCCGGGACGCCGTGGCGGCGATGCGGAGGAGTTGATCATGGCCAAGGGTGTGCTCGGGAACGATCCCTTCCAGCGGGGCGCCGCGCAGCGTCCTTCTGAAGCCAAGACGGTGACGGCGCCCGCCGCCCCGGAGCCGAAGAAGGCCCAGGAGAAGGCCCAGGCCGCGCCTCCGCCCGCCAGGAAGTCCGCTCCGGCGAAGGCCGCGAAGAAGGCACCTGCTCCGGCTCCGAAGGAGAAGCCCGCCACCAGGGCCGCCGCGCCGAAGCCCGCGGCTCCGCCCACGCCGGCCCCCAAGCCCGCGGCGGAGAAGGCCGCCGCGCCGAAACCCGCCGCGGGTGCGCGTGGGAAGAAGGCCGCGCCTCCCAAGGGGAAGGCCGTCAAGACCCCCGCCGCGGCCAGGCCCACTCCGCCCGAGGCGGTCAGCGCCGCCAGTGCCACGGTGGGCACTCCGGCCACGCCACCGCCCCAAGCCGAGGCGCGCACTCCCGTCGAGGAGCCGCGTGAGTCCGCGGCTTCCGCCAGGTCCGCGGTGGACGCGGAACTGCTGGAGCGTGCGGCGGAAGCCGTCTCGGCGGTGGAGGCCCTGCGAGAGCTGGAAGAGGCCATCGGGGAGCCACTGCCCTCCGGACCGGTCTCCGTGCCCGGCTTCGAGGACACGGTGGAGGTCATCGAGACGGTGGCCGTCGAGGTGATCGACCCGAGCCGGGACGAGCACGCCCCGGACAGCGAGGCCGAGGCCGCGGCGGAGGCCCGCATCGAGGTGCAGGTGGAGGCCGCGCTGGCTCCCGCCCTGCCCGCCGTGAGCACCACCGACGCCTTCTTCACCTCCGATTCTCCGGGAGCCGAGCCGCACCGGATGGGAGATCGCTTCGCGGGGCTGCTGTCGCTGGCGAAGGAGGCCGCCTTCCAGGCGCTGGCCAGCGAGCGGCTCAGCAAGACGATGGGCTCGGCGCAGGGGCTGCTGAGCGCGGCGCTCACGGGCATTGGCGTGGGCGGCGGTACGGCCATCGACGAGTACGGCAAGGACGCGGTGCTCGGCGGCGTGATGCAGCCGGTGCTGGACTTCTTCTACGAGCGCTACTGGCGCGTGTCGGTGCAGGGCGCCAGTCACGTGCCGGCGGGGCCAGTGCTGCTGGTGGCCAACCACTCGGGGGCATTGCCCTTCGATGGGCCGGTGCTCCAGCAGGCGCTGTCGCGCGAGCGGCCGGATTTGCAGGAGGCGCGCTGGCTGGCGGAGGACCAGGTCTTCCACGCGCCGATGCTCGGCACGCTGATGAACCGGCTGGGCGCGGTGCGGGCCTGCCCGGAGAATGCGTTGCGGCTGCTGGATGAATTGCGCCCGGTCATCGTCTTCCCCGAGGGCATCCAGGGATTGAGCAAGCCGTTCGCGCAGCGCTACCAGCTCAAGCGCTTCGGCCGGGGCGGCTTCGTGAAGCTGGCGCTGCGCACGGGTGCGCCCATCGTCCCGGTGGCCATCGTGGGCGCCGAGGAGACGGCGCCGCTGTTCGGCAAGTTGCCGGCCGGATTCCTGGGGCTCCCCTACCTGCCGCTGACGCCGCCGCCACTGCCGGCCCGGTGGACCATCCGCTTCGGAGATCCGATCGGCATGGGAGACCTGCCGCCCGAGGCCGCCGAGGACATGTCCCAGGTGCAGCGGCTCACCGAGCGCACTCGCGAGTCCATCCAGGGCATGCTCCAGGCTCTCCTCAAGGAGCGCCGCTCCGTCTTCGCGGGGTGAGCGCTTCCTGAGCCCTGTCTCATCGTCGTCGCGAGGGGTTGCTGCAGTTCGCCACCGCCTCGCTCCGATCCACTGAGCGGGAACCGCCAGTCACAGCAGGCTCCCGCTCGTGGACCACTCTTTCACGCTTCAAGGCTCGCACCCAATCAGCCCAATGAGCCGGATCCATGGACTGACCGTGTCCTCACCGACTTGAAGCCCCGAAAGCAAATCTCCCAAGGCATCTGGCCTGCCCTCCCGGTTCCAATAATCCTTGAGGAAGAATAGCCATTGCATTGAAGGCGGTCTTTTCATCTGCCTGCATATCACCTCAGCAGATCGGCTAGCGAGCTTGGGGCATCGTTGATCCCGACGTTTCTGATAGCACCATCCCGGACGTGCACCCCAATCTGCTGCCCCGTCGGGAGCACGCGACTTTTCGAGCGACGAGAAGATGGTGCTTGCCACCCGCCTTCGCTCTGTCCGTCGGGTTGGGACCCGTTGCAGCCCCTTTTTCAGCGCACGTACGCTGGATGAATCGGCAGAATCTCGGCTGAAGTCGAGGCAACCTTTCTTGCGCAGCACGAAGATGATGCCGCGCAAGCAGGCCCTGTCATCCACCGGAGGTCGCCCGCCCTTTGGTCGGGGCGGATGCAGTGGGAAGAGTGGCTGGATGCGGCGCCAGAAAGCGGCCGGGACCAGTTCTCGACGGGGCATGCCCCGGATGTGGGCATGCTCCCGCCATGTGGCTAGGTTTTGTTAGGACCTAAAGGAGGGAGGAAACTCCGACGCCACATCAATACAGTCGTCACCTGTGTAAATGGCGTAATGACGGAGGTTGACAACGTGGTCCAGGACTCCTAACGCTTCTGCTCGAAGCCACTCCAGCCAAAGAGAATTACCAACCAGGAAGACGCCAGCAGTGGAATGGGGCATGCGCATCTGCCAAGTCCGGCGGCGGTAGCTCTCGTTGATATTTCGGTATCCTACGAACCCCTCGAATGTCAACTCGACAGCGGACTCGCTGGCGACGTCGGCGAGGACGATTTTCAAGCCCAGATGTGTGTCGCTCAGGCTTTTGCATTCAATCCCCTTGAACCATGAGGTGCCCACGTCTATGGGTTCGTACGTCTCCGCCATGATGTCATGAGCCATATCGGATTTTTATCCTCTTCTTTCCATCTTGGATTTCCAGGGTGGGTCTTCCGTCTGAGCTGTCCGGCCTGACGATCACCGTTCTTCCATCGTTAAGATATCCAATCCGACCTCCATTTGGGATGTCCTTCACCCCAGTTGGCCGCAGTGCATCAAAGTCAGCATTTGCGTTCTCCGCACCGCCAGGAATTTCCCATTGGATTGTCCGCCCCTTGGTCTCGCGCCCGGGAGTGGCGTCTGCCAGAATGTCATCAAGAGACTTGGAGCCATCAGCGGGGCAAGAGTCGTCGTTACTGTTCTCGTTGAACCAGGCACCCAACTCAGCGCCGGCCCAGACTGCGCCTATTGTTGCGCCAGTCCACAGCAGTGCGGAACCCGCCGCGGCGCCTATTGCCTCACACCCGCCAAAGGCGCAGAGCAATAGCGCGACGGGGTTCTTTCCAGTCGGATCCACTAGGTTGACCGGGTTGCTTCCAGCGTACCCGTATGGGGGGAGGCTTTGTCCTCTCTGGGCGTACCATTTCAGCATTTCCGGCCGCTGCAGCATCGGCTCCGGCTGCAGGTACCGACCAATGCTTGGGTCGTAGTAGCGGTTCCAGTTCTCGAAGAGGTCCGTCTCCGCGTCATGGTACTGGCCGGGGAAGCGCAGCGGGGTCCAAAAAGGCTGAGCCCCCGTCTGGTAGCGCTGGTACTCGTACGCTTCCAGCACCACGACATCCTCCCTCGAATTGAAATTCGACACCCACACCCCCGTGCTCCCCGTCGTCGGCTCCACCCAATCCGACCAGAAGCGGCTGCGCGTCGTCCCCGGCACCGAGGCGAGCAGCGGGGCGAATTCGTCCTGCCCATCCCTCAGCTCGACTCCGCCCTGTCCCACGCTCACCAGGTGGAACAGCACCCGCGTCTTCACCGTCATGGACGCCTCCGTCGACTGCGGGACTGCCGCCAGCGGGGAGGAGGCGAGCGTGGGGTCGTCCTCGTACTGCGTCTCCATATTCAGCGCCACCCGGTTGACATGGCCGAACGGCTCGTGGTCCGCGGCACCCGCCACCCGCCGGCTGCCATCCAGCATCAGCACCGGCTTGCCGATGTGGTCCGTCACCGGGAAGTACACTCCACACGCGGCCGCCTCTCCGTTGCGCGTGCAGTCCGTCGAGCTGTCCGACAGCCGCGCCCACGTGGTGCTCAGCTTGCCGCGCACCAGCGCCACCGGCCTGCCGGCCAGCCACACGTAGTCGTCCTGCGTGTGGTGCGCCACCGGCGTCACGACGCCGCTGCTTCCACGGTCCACCAGCAACTGCTTCGACAAATCGTGGAAGTACTCGTCCGAGGTTCCTCCCGGGTAGCTCTTCAGCCGACGCTGGCCGTGCGCGTCGTAATAATAATTATAGAAGGCTCCGTTGAGCTCCACGGCCCTGAAGACGCTCTCCGTCGCCACCGCCGCCGACGGGCCATAGGCGAAGCCCATCACGTACCGCGCGACGGCATCCCTCCCCCGAGCGCCCTGCTTCTGGGAAACACGCCCGTCCACGTCATACCCCAGCGTGTACCCGAACAGGGGCGGCCTGTATCCAATCGGGAACCCCCCTTCCGGTGGCTCAACGAAGGTCTTCCACTCCGTCAACCTGTCCTTGTGCGGAGCGCTCGCGTAGCTGAGGGTCAAGCCACTCATGCTCAAGCGGTTGCCCCGGCCGTCATACCCGAAGGTGTCCGCGCCCAGCGTCGCGCTGCCATTGTCCGCCTGCCTCAGTGCCTGCGTCAGTCTCAGGGTCCTGTCGTAGCCGTACGTCTCCGTCCGAGCCGCCGTGGAACCCAGCAGACACGTGTCCGTACGCACCACCTGGTCCGCCTTCCACGTGTACGTGCGCTGGTAGAGGTTTCCCGTCCCCGTTCCCATCGCCACGCTTCCCGAGGACACCCTCAGTCCACGCAACCGGCCCGTCAGGTCCGAGCCCGCCGCCGACGGGAAGCTCGTCGAGCAACCCGTGGGCGCCACCGTGCCGTTGTCTCCCAGGCCGTACTCCACCGTGCTCGTCGTGCCCGTGGTGGGGTGCGTCAGCGTGTAGCCACGCAGCCCTCCGTACGGCTCCCAGGTGACGTTGCTCAACAGCCGGCTGGTGCTCCACGCCGTCCCGTTGTGCAGCGTCACGTCCACGGCCACTACCCTGTCGGCGTTGGCGCCCGTCCCATGCACATACGTCACCGTGCGCCCGTTCGGGTACGTCACCGAGGCGAGGCCTCCATTGGCCGTATATGTGTAGAAGGTGTGGGGGTTGGCGTTGGCCACGCTGCCGCAGGTCGTCTCCCCTGCCCGCATGCGAATCTCCCCCAACACACGCCCCTCCGGGTCATACTGGTACCAAGTCTTTCCGAACGAATCCTCCTTGTAGCGCACCCGCCCCATGGTGTTGCTCAGGGCCGGGCAGCCCGCGGGGTACGTCCCTGCTGCGTCGTAACCGTACTGGTAGAGGGTTTCGGTTCCCGTCGTATAGACGCGCTGCGCGGACACCAGCCGCGAGAGCATGTCATAGATGTAGGAGACGTACTCGGACGCCTGGCGCATGGCCTGCGTCTCCTTCACCGCCAGGTTGCCCTGCACATCATAGGCATAGCGCACCGGGCCGTCGGCGTGCGGCGGCGCCGCCTCCACCAACCTGCCGAAGTCGTCGTGCTTGTACGTCGCCGCCGGCTGGGTGCAGCCGCTGAAGGTGTCCGTGCTCGCGCACCCCACCTTCACTCCGGACACGTTGCCCTGCTTGTCGTAGTCGAACAATGTGCGCTGGGCCACTCCGTTCGCCGGGTACTCGTCCATCCGCACCAGGCGGTTGGCCCTGTCATACGACAGGGAAGAGCACAGCGCCGACTGCGGCGTCCCGTCCGCATTCACTCCACCGCACCAAGCCGGTGGGCTGTTGAAGGGCAGTCCCACGCCCGTCAGGTTGTCGGCCCCATCGAAGGACTTCGTCGAGGTGAAGCCCCCCGTCCCCTCGCCCGTCTTCTGCCACGTCGGCCTGCGGTGCGCGTCCGCCGCGTACTTCAGCACCCGCCGCGTCTCGGCCACCGTGCCATTCTTCGTCTGGTAACGCTCCTCCTTCAGCGTCCCATCCGGCCAGTACGTGTACACCACCTTCTCCGTCCACCCCGCCCCATCCGTGCTCGCCGCCTTCACCTTCCACTGCAACTTGTCCGTCAGCGTCCCTCCCGTGCACGCCTCTCCAGAGGTTCCCGTCCGGTAGCAGTACACCTCGGTAGTTCCACCCGGGGACTGCACCGAAGACAGATGCCGCCCATCGGCATGGCCGTAGGATGTCGTCTGGCCATTCGTCGTCTTCTGGAGCAGCCTGTCTTCCTCATAGATGGAGCCCGTCACTACGCCGTTCGGGTCACTGACGCTCGTGACCTGGCCACGCGCGTCGTAACCGAGGTACTCCGTCGTCAGGGGCAACGTGGACGTGCGCGTGGGGTAGGACGACACCTTCCACAGGCGGTTGCGCACGTTTTCCGCCGCACTGCTCGGATAGTACTCGTAACGGGTCAGCGGGTAGTCGTCGGCCGCACTGCAATCCGTGGCGGACTCGCCGGACACGATGCACGGGCCGTGCACCTCCATCGTCCGTCCCAACGCATCGGGAACCGTCAGGCCCAGGGACACGTGGGAGGTAAAGGAGAAGGTACCCACGAAGCGGCGCTCCGCCGTCCACACTCCCACGCCGTTGCGCACCAGCGTCCAGCCGGACTCGATCACGGCCTTTCGCCTTCCCGCCTCGTATACATTCAGCGTGCGCTTGCGGTCGCTTGCCCCGCCCAGCACGCTCGGCTCCTCGGTGGTCTGCGGCAGTTGCTCCCCGTTGGAGCCGTAGGTGTAGCTGAAGGTCTGCTCCTCCAGCGCCCCGGCGCCAAACATGTCCGAGGCGCCCGTCTTCACGCTGGTGCGCTCCAGGCGCGGCTGCGTCCCCGTGGACAGGGCATAACCATACACCTCCCAGTTGCCCCGCTTGTCCTGGCGCGCCGCCTCATGGCCGGGCACCGCCGCACTCGAGCACGCCCACTCCGTACGCTCCGTGCCCGCGCTGCACGCCTGGCTCGGGGTACACGCCTCCTCCTTGCGGTACAGGCGAGGCGCCATCTCCTGGCCATAGTTGGAGAGCGTCTCGTACGTGTACGTCAACGAGGCCGCCGTCTCCGTCCCATCTCCGCGCCCCACCTGCGTGTCCGTCGCCTTGCGCCGCTGCGGCACCTTGCCGCAGCAGTTGGAGCCGGGCTGGCACGTCGCCGTCAACCACGCCCACTCGATGGACACCCCCGAGCCCTCTCCCTCCACCGACACCACGCGCCCCTCCGCGCCATACGTGACGCCATAAGTGTGGCGCACGAGCTCCACCCCTTGCTGGGAGCGCCGGAAGTCTCCGGCCGTATACAGGTACTCCTCCTGGCGCGTGCCGTACTGCGCCTTGGCCACCCGCCCGGGCCGCTCCACGCCGCCCACCGTCGCGTAGGCGTACATCACCTCGGGAACCACGGAGCTGCCCAGGCTCACCGAGGACATGACGCACTCGACCGCTCCATCCGCGCCCGTCAGCGCACGGTATGCGAAGCTCAGCGTGCTCCCCGCCGCCGTCTGCACGGACGACAGGTAGGGGACTCCCGCACCGCTCGCGGCCCCACCCTGGGGGCAACCCGCAACCGCTGGCACCGCGTAGCTGAGTGTCGCCAGCGTCACCCCCACCGGTGACACGACTCGCGAGAGGAAGTAGCGGTTGCGCCCACCCGAGGCCGGCACGAAGCGCGCCTCGAAAGCCAGCCGGCTCCCGTCTTGCTGCACCAGCTCATATCCGTTGGCCGTCCTCCACAGCCGCTCGCGCTGGCTGGCGTTACCCTCCGACAAGGCCGCCTGGCACGGCACTCCCGCGCACGGCGTGAAGCGCAGCAGCCGCCCCTCCCTGTCCCGCACGCTCCAGTAGTACGTCTGCTCCACCACCACGCCCATCCAGTTGTGCCACCACTCCACGGAATCCTTGTTGCTGGTGCTGGCTCCAAACGGCTTCGGCGCTCCCATCAGCGGACCGTCATGCCCCCACTCGTCTCCTCGCGAGCTGAAGGTGCGCGCGAAGCTCAGCGCCGTCACGCTGTCGGTCACCGCGACATCCTGCACCCGCTCGAACGACGTCCCCGTGACCATGTTGACGGGGTCGAACTGGTTCGTCTCACTGCAAAAGTTGGGCGGAGGCCCTCCCCGCGGCTCCCGGTCCGGACAATCATCCTCGTCCACCTTCCCATCCCCGTCGTTGTCGAAGCCGTCTCCGCACTCGTCGCCGCCGCCTTGCGAATCCGGCGGGTACACGCAATGCGTCCCTTCGCCGGTGGCGTGGGAGGTCGGTTCAATTACCTTCACATTGATTTCAGCGTTGATGACGCACGTGCCTCCAGGATAGGCAGTGCAATCACTGTTCGTCTGACACAGCCAGCTTCCATTCTTCGGACAATCGCTGGGCTGGGGACCCGCCCCCTTCGAATTACCCCCTCCGATGTATAGACACTGCGTCGCCGTCTCCGTGCACGCACCACTTCTGACATTGCCGGGACAATAGAAATTACTGGAGCCACAATCCCCTGAATTGCATGTCAGAGGGGCCGTGCCAGGGCAAGAACAGCTGAAGGCGCTGTACCAGGTTGAGTTGGGAGCCGGATCCTTCCACACCACATAACCACTGGCGCTCGGGGGCATCAGAAAACATACGAGCCCCAGGAACACGGCGGCCCTTGTTCCAAACAAAAACAGATGCTGGAGTCCCAACGAACCCCAGAGACGCATGAATATATGCGATAGACGCATGTTCTCACTCATTGAAGAAAGGAAACTAGGTGGTTGCGAAGAAAGCGCTCACTGCCCCGAGGGAGCAATCTCCCGCCCGGTGGGCGAAGGAGTGCACAGTCTGCCCTGGGGCGTCGGGTACACCTGGGCGCACTGCCAGTTGGGCGGGCACTCCTGCCCGCTCTGGCACGCACGGCTGCACACGTAGCCTTCCTCGCGGCCGGGCTTCACATGCAGGCACACGCCGGAGAGGCATGCACTGGCGCCTTTCTCCGTGCAGTCCTCCCCCACCTGCTTCGTCGCCTTCTCCGCCTTCTGTGGGCGATGCTCCGTGAGTACCGCCCTCGCCACCGGCTCTTCAGACTCCGTCTGGCTTTTCGAGCAACCCGCCCACACTCCCGTGGCGAGTCCCAGCATCAGTACAATTCGTCTCATGAGGCTCTTCGATTCGATCAACAGCGGTTTATTACACGAGCAGACTTCCCCGGAATTTCCGGGGGAGTATCTCTGCCGCATCTTCCAAGAAGATGCTGTGAGTTGATTCACACCCACGGCTTTGCAGTTTGACGGATGGGAAAACTGCTACTGCGCACGGGTGCGCCGCACCCAGCACAAGCCATGCCAGTCCCCGGGAAGTCTCAAACCTCCGGTTTCCTTGAGTGGCCTACGCCGCTCCAACCAGCAGGTGACAAATCTCGTCAGTGCGTTGACGGATTACGGCAAGGAGTTCGGAACGGAGCGTGAAGCGCGTCTGACGAAATCCACGGCCCTGGGAAGAAATCCACCGCGCCCAGCACCCCGCCGCAGAAGCGGGAGCCATTCGCAGGGCTGATATCGTGAAGGAGGCTGCCTTCCAGGCGCTGGCCAGCGAGCGGCTCGGCAAGACGATGGGCTCGGCGCAGGGGCTGCTGAGCGCGGCGCTCACGGGCATTGGCGTGGGCGGCGGCACGGCCATCGACGAGTACGGCAAGGACGCGGCGCTCGGCGGCGTGATGCAGCCGGTGCTGGACTTCTTCTACGAGCGCTACTGGCGCGTGTCGGTGCAGGGCGCCAGTCACGTGCCCGCGGGGCCGGTGCTGCTGGTGGCCAACCACTCGGGGGCGCTGCCCTTCGACGGGCCCGTGCTCCAGCAGGCGCTGTCGCGCGAGCGGCCGGATTTGCAGGAGGCGCGCTGGCTGGCGGAGGACCAGGTCTTCCACGCGCCGATGCTCGGTACGCTGATGAACCGGTTGGGCGCGGTGCGGGCCTGCCCGGAGAACGCGCTGCGGTTGCTGGACGAATTGCGTCCCGTCATCGTCTTCCCCGAGGGCATCCAGGGATTGAGCAAGCCGTTCGCGCAGCGCTACCAACTCAAGCGCTTCGGCCGGGGCGGCTTCGTGAAGCTGGCGTTGCGCACGGGCGCGCCCATCGTCCCGGTGGCCATCGTGGGCGCCGAGGAGACGGCGCCGCTGTTCGGCAAGCTTCCGGCTGGATTCCTGGGGCTCCCCTACCTGCCGCTGACGCCGCCGCCGCTGCCGGCCCGGTGGACCATCCGTTTCGGAGATCCGATCGGCATGGGGGATCTGCCGCCCGAGGCCGCCGAGGACATGTCCCAGGTGCAGCGGCTCACCGAGCGCACCCGCGAGTCCATCCAGGGCATGCTCCAGGCCCTCCTCAAGGAGCGCCGCTCCGTCTTCGCGGGGTGAGGGCAAGCCGGAATTCATTCCTTGTAGAGGACTGAAACAGGCTGGCCAGACACAAGCATCTTCAAGTCCTCGCGATTCGAAACAACGAATCGCGAATACGTCGCCTCGGTACCATCCTCCAACAAGTCCACCGGCTCGTCGGGCGACTGAATCAGGCGATCCGCACTGCGCCTGGGAGAGATCAACTTCCTGATTCCTCCATAACGCAGTTCAGCGGCCTGCCCTTCAATCCTCAACGTACCACTGTCGTCACCACAGTCAGCACGTCCCCGCTCCTCAGCCTTGAGTCGAGCCGTATCCTCGTCATCAGCTTCAATCAAATAAACGTTCTCCATGACGGAGACCGGTCCATCCGCCGAAGGAGCGACCTCGAAATAGAGAAGAACATGGGCTGCAAACCACGGCATATCTCCACCCTTAGTAATGGCTGTCTCTTTTTTGCTTGTTCCTACACCTAGCGTACTTCTCTGCTCGTACGATATCCTTGACCTTCTGCTTGTCTTCGGCCCGGCTGGCCTCCGCAAGCATCTCCGCCAGAACCTGACACACATCTTTTGGATTGCCCGCGAGCCGGAGTTCCTGAGCCTTGCGCTTCGCCTCTTCGAGCGCCCAATTGGTTTCGCAATAGACGCCAAACCTTCCACACAGAAAGCTTGGCTCATAAGGCTGGTCATCGGCCTCGGCCCTCACACACTCCACTGCGTCCGATAATGTCTCCGCAAGCCGAGCAGCTTCCAGGGCTCGCCTCCAAGCCTCTTCGGAATCATAGCCAGCACACAGCCATGGGTGATTCCGGCAGGTGACCAACGTCCCTTGAAAGCTCGCAGGCACAATGATGCGAACGGATTCGTTGGACACATGGACAGCGGGAGCGAGGGGTGGCCCGAAGGCGAGTGAACAGAAGAAAAGGCCCGCCTCGGGGAATGGGTCGTCCTTCTTCGACGCGGCCCCGAGCAGGACAGCACTCCGTCCCACGACGTAGACACGCCGTTGGACCAGCATTCCCTCCCAAAGACTCTCTCCATCCTCGGAGGACGCACCCAGCGCTCGGGAACAATCCCTGGCCCGAGAACGTGGACTCCCTCGGGGAGGTCGTATCGCTCGATCGCCCCCGCGTCCGGCCAGCCCCGAGCGGGACCTGCTGCCGGATGAGCGCACGCACCCAGGAGGAGAACCACGAGCCCCCAGTACAGGTGTCGTGGAGACACGAGCTTCACGAACAGACGCGGTTGCGGCCCGCGGCCTTCGCCTCGTACAGCTTCCCGTCCGCCGCCCGCTTCAGGTCCTCCAGATCCCGGTGGTCCGCCGCCAGCACCGCCACCCCCAGCGAGATCGTCACCGGAATCACGTTCTTGTCGAACTCGAAGCGCTGCTTCTCCACCAGCTTGCGTGCCTTGTCCGCCAGCAGCACCGCTCCCGGCTCGTCGACCTCCGGCAGCAGCATCCCGAACTCCTCCCCACCGTACCTCGCGAACACGTCCTCCCGCCGGATCCTCGTCTTCAGCGCCGACGCCAGCTGCTTCAGCACGTAGTCCCCCGCCAGGTGCCCGTACCGATCGTTCACCTGCTTGAAGTGGTCCACGTCGAACATCACCAGCGCCAGGCTCCGCTCGTACCTCCGAGACCTCGAGACCTCCCGCTCCAACGCCTCCTCGAAGTAGCGCCGGTTGTAGATCTGCGTCAGCCCGTCCATCGTCGTCAGCCGGTAGATCTCATCGTGGTACGCCGCCTCGATGTTCCCTCCCGCGATGAACTTGAAGATAGTCCGCCCGATCTTCACCAGGTCCCCGTTGTGCAGCGCCTGCTCACCCTTCACCGGCTCGTCGTTCACGAACGTCCCGTTCGTCGACTCCAGATCCTTGATGAACACCCCACGCTTCGTGTTCGCGATGCACGCGTGGTTGCGGCTGATGGACTCCTGGTCCACCTGGATCTCCGCCTTCGAGGAGCGTCCAATCAGCGTCTCCTCCTTGCAGAGGTCGTACTTCCGGCCCAGCTCCAGGCCATAGATGACCACCAGCGCCGCGTCTTGATCGACCGGCCGCTCGGAGATCTTCGAGATGACTGTGACGACCGTCTCGTTCTGCCCCATACCGGATAGGACGGTAGCACCCGGAAAACCTTGGAACCAGCTTCAGGGTCCAACCCTGGGTCCTGGCACCCTCACCCCGTCCCTCTCCCGAGGGGAGAGGGGAAGTCGCGCGGAGGAAGTCGCTCGGCAGGGTCCCAACAGTTGAGACAGGGGCTCAGTTGATCGTCAGGGTGCGCTGGCTCGACACCGGCGGGCTCAGCGCCACTCCCCCCGTGTCCACCAGCGTCGCGTTGAGTTGTACACCTGCCCCCGTACACGTCCCAGGCAGTTGCAACTCCACCTCTCCACGGCCCTCCACCACGTACCCGTTCACCGGAGACGCCTCGCAGCCCGTGCCTCCCGCGAACGTCAGCCGCACATAGCCTTCGTCCAAGGGACCGCTGCCCACCCGGAAGCCCAGGACGCGCACCTTCACCTTCGAGCCTCGCACCACGCTCTGGCCGTCCTCCGCTGGCTCCATCCACGTCACCAGCGGACGCCCGTAGTCCAGCGACGACCAGGCCACCGCGAGCTCTCCCAGGTGCTCCAGGTCCACCCCGTCCGCCTCCACCAGGCCGTGCAGGTTCATCGCCCCCCCCGCCGACGTCCCCGTCCGGCGCGCCACCAGCGCCTGCATCCCCATCGGCGAGCGCGAGCCCACCGTGTCCCCGTAGTACGTCCGATCCTCGAAGCCCTCCGGCGGCAGCGGCAGCCGCACGCCCGCCGAGGCCCTCGTCACGTCCATCAGCACCACCCAGCGGCGCTCCGCCCGGTTCGTGAACACCGCGCGCAGCACCGTCGCCGCGGGCAGCTCCGGCGCCCCGATGAAACGCAACTGCCGGCCCTCCAGCCCTCCCCCCGCCTCCCGGTTGTAGTTGTAGCGCGCTCCCTCCGGCACCGGCAGGAAGGGCCCGCCCACCACCACCGGCGTGCCTCCCTTCGGATCGAACGGCAGCTTCTGCAGCATCCGGTGGATGAGCACGCTGGAGGCCGCTCCCGCCGTCGCATCACTGCTGGCCGCCGAGGACGAGGCCGTGATCATCAGCTCGTACGGGCTGCCCTCGAGCCCATGGTGCGCGGGCGCCATCCGCACGCTCACCAGTCCCGGCCCCGGCAGGCCCGCCTGCGTGTCCGTGGTGTGGTCCGCCGGAGTCGTGTTCACCCCCATGCCCAGGCCCAGCGGCACCACACCGCGCCCCGGCACCCGCACCGCCCCCAGCACCGCCGCGCTGTCCATGTACCCCCGGTAGCTCGGCAACGCCGGCACTCGCACCGCGAACTGGAAGCCCAGCCCCATGCGCTGCTCCGCCTGGAAGTCGTGGTCCACCGCCGTGAAGTGCGCCTGGTCCCGGAAGTCCGGCGCGCCCGTCTCCGTCTCCGGCGTGTCCTGCAACCGGAACTCCACGTCACGCACCACCGAGGAGCTGAAGGTGCGCAGCAGCGGAATCGTCTGCGCCAGCAGCTGCCCCACGTCCATCGCCCCGCCCGACACCAACGGCAGTGCACTCAGCGGAATGTCCCCGCCCAGCGCCCACGCCGTCCGCGTGCCACACGCCCCCGCGGCCATCGCCGCCTCCGCGCTCTCGAAGTCCCCCGGCGCCGCGCCGCACACGCCCGCCAGCCCCTGCGCCGACACGTCCGTCGCGTTCAGCGTGCTGCCCGGCAGCACCACGTACGCCCCCGCCGGCAGCGTCGCCTCGCGCGCCTGGCCTCCCATCGTGAAGGCCACCCGGCGCACCGGCCCCGCCAGCAGCGACGCCGACACCTCCGTCACCGCGTCCGGCGCCGACAGCCCCGCCAGTCCCGCGTGCATGTCCTGGCTCGTCGACATGTTCCGGAAGGTGCCCTTGTACCCGCCGTACCTGTCCGCCGGGTTGCGCCGCAGCGGCAGCGCCAGATCCATCGGGCCTCCCGCGCCCTCGTGCGCCACCGTGAGGTAGCTGAAGTCCTCGTGGAACACGGAGACGCTCCCCGCCTCCGCCGGCGCCACCAGCGCCACCACGCCGCTCGCATCCGTCGTGGCCGTGGCCGTCACCGCCCCCCGCGCATCCGCCACCACCACCGCTGCCCCCGTGATGGGACGGCCCGTCAGCTCGTCCTTCACCACCGCGCGCAGCTTCCCCGGCGCCACCGCCGCCT
This sequence comes from Archangium sp., assembly GCA_035645295.1. GTDB lineage: Bacteria > Myxococcota > Myxococcia > Myxococcales > Myxococcaceae > Archangium. The sequence goes on along the minus strand of DASQMW010000158.1, from coordinate 18,478 downwards.
CCAGCACCGACACGCGCGCCGTGCACGTGGCTCCGCCCACCCGCGCCCGCACCGACTCCCGCGCCCCCTCCGTCGCCGCCGACAGCACGAAGACGGACTCCACCCCCGTGCCCGCTCCCTCCACCTCCACGCTCCCGTCCAGCGCCGTCCACGCCGCGCCCGAGGGCACCACCACCGCCCGGCCCGCCACATCCATCGCCAGCACCGAGAAGCGCGCCAGCGTCCCCTCCCGCCCCACCACGAAGTCCGGCGTCACCCGGCATGCCGTCACCGTGCTCGCCTCCGGCGCCGCTCCACACCGGCCGTTGCGGCACACCTGCCCCGACGCCGCGCACTCCGCGTCCGCCGAGCACTGCGCCACCACGCACCGGCTGCTGTCACACCGGCAGCCCAGCGCGTTGCCATCGCACTCGGCGATCCGGTGCTCGCCCCGCTTCGCCGCCGTGCAGTCCTCCTGCGTCCGGCAGGCCGCCAGGCAGCGCGACGTCACCGTGTCACAGAAGAACAGCCCGGGATCCGGGCAGTCCTGATCCACCTGGCACGCGCCCGTGGACGGCGTGTCCACCGGCTCACCGGGCAGCAGCGGCGCGGAGGCATCGCATGCACTCCAGAGGCTCGAGAACGACAAGAGGACGGCACATAGGGCCAGACGAAGGGGGGGGTTCATCGGCGGCTCCAGTCAGGGGGGCAGGGAAGCGGCTCCCCTTGGGCCTTGTCAAGCAGGGGTCGCCCCCTCCCGTCTAGCCAGCTTCATGCCGGGACCGGATTCCGCGAGGTTGCACGCCCGCCTCCCTTCCAACCCGCGACACCACCGCCCTACATTCCTCCGTTGGCATTCCCCACGCCCCGGCCGATGATTGCCCCACATGGCCCGGCGCGATCCTCAGACCCTCGACCAGCTTCTCCCTCGTGTCCTGGCCCGACTGGCCGAACAGTCCGGGAAGGGCCGCTCCCTCGTCCCGGTTTGGAACGCCTCGGTGGGGGCCCATATCGCCAAGCACACCCGGCCCCACACCCTCGAAGGAGGCACCCTCGTGGTCACCGTGGCCAGCGCCGAGTGGGCGCACACCCTGTCGCGCCAGGAAGCCTCCCTGCTCGAGCAGCTCAACACCCGGCTCGGCGCCGGGGCCGTCACCGCCCTCGTCTTCCGGCTCCAATAGCGATGCTCGCCCTCGCCCTCAGCTTCCTCCTGGCCTCCACCCCCACGCCCACGGCCATGGAGCAGCAGGCCTCGCACTACGTCTTCCAGGAGTTCGAGCGCGTGGGCCGGCGCACCCCCCAGGTCGACCCCGCCCTCACCCAGGCCGCGCGCAGGCTCGCCCGTGAGGCGCTCGACGACAGCCCCTCCGGTGCCGTGGAGCTGCTCGCCCTCACCGAGGCCATCAGCGACGCCGGCGGCGCCGACCCCAGCCCCCGCTCCTATGTCATCCGCGCCTCCGTGCGGGACCACGCCGTGGGCACCCTGCTCGACCGCAAGGATCTCAACCAGGAGCCCGCCTCCCACGTGGGCGTGGGCGTCGCCGTGGACGGGGAGCGCGCCGCCCTCGTCGTGCTGCTCGCCGAGCGCAAGGCCACCCTCCAGCGCTTCCCCCGCACCGTCGACAAGTCCGGCACCGGCCAGAGCCTGTGCGGCCAGCTCGAGCAGCCCCTGCGCTGGTCCGAGGTCTACGTCACCCTCCCCGATGGCCGCGTGGAGCGCCCCCCGCTCACCCGCGAGTCCGGCCCCTCCTTCTGCACCCGCCTGCTCTTCCCCTCCGAGGGCCGCTACACCGTGGAGATCATCGGCCGCGGCACGCGCGGGCCCGAGGTGGCCGCCATCTTCCTCGTGGACGTGGGCGCCCCCAGGAAGCGCGGCGAGCGCGAGCGGCTCATCGAGCCCACCACCGTGGAGGACGCCCGCGTGGCGGTGCTCTCGCGCATCAACGCCCTGCGCCGCGCCCATGGCGTGCAGCAGCTCGTGCTCGACGACACCCTCAACGCCGTGGCCCAGGCCTACAGCGATCGCATGGCCCGCGAGGGCTTCTTCGCCCACGTGGCCCCGGACGGCTCGGACCTGCGCAGCCGCCTGGCCTCCGCCGGCTCCCAGTACCGCACCGCCGGCGAGAACCTCGGCATGGCCTCCGGGCCCCTCTCCGCCCATTTCGGCATCGAGCACAGCCCCGGCCACCGCAACAACCTGCTCGGCACCCAGTTCACCCATGCCGGCATCGGCGTCACCTTCCAGAAGGTGGACGGGCGCGACCAGGCCCTCCTCACCGAGGTCTTCTCCTCCACCGTCACCCCGGTGGCCGCCGCCGCCGCGAAGAATCCCCGCGAGGAGGCCTATCAGGCCCTCGCCACCCACCGCGCCTCACGCGGCTTGCCGCCGCTGCAGCGCAACCCCGTGCTGGAGCAGATCGCCCTGGACCATGCCCGGCGCGCCCTCGAGCTGGACCAGCCCAAGGTGCAACTGCCCGGCTCCAAGGTGCACGACCGCGTCTTCTCCGCCCTCGACACGGCGAAGAGCGCCTCGGTGGATTTCTACGTGGCGGAGAGCCCCGCCCTGCTCCCGGATTCCAAGAGTCTGGGAGACCGCAAGAACACCCAGGTCGGCGTGGGCGCCGTCCGCGGGGACTCGCGAACCTACGGCAAGGGGCAGTACTGGATGGTCATCATCTACGCCGCCACCCGCTGAGTGGGGCTCCCGGCCAGCCGCCGGGAGCCCATCCGCACGTGACGGCATGCCGCCTCAGATGGCGCGGCGCTGCGTGGCGTACGCCTCGATCCCCATCTGCGGCGGCGCCACCTGCTGGTTCATCTGGCACTTCACGCAGGTGAAGGACTGCCAACCACGGCGCACCGCCTCGTCGAGGCAGTTGTCGTAGTAGTTGCAGTTGAGGTTGCGGTGCGTCTCGACACCGGCCCGCTTCGGGCCAGCCTCGGGGTTGATGGTCTGCGGCAGATCAGTCGGACACGGCTTCAGCATGGAACGGAGCCCTCCCTCTACGGCTGTTTCCCCCCCGAACGCATGGGACCAACCTCGGCCCGGAACGCGCGGTCACCTCCTCGGCAACCTTCCAGGTCCTGCGCCTGAAATGGCCGCAGACCCTAGGAAGCGCCCCCTTTTGACGCAACGGGTCAGGACCGTTTACGCCCACTACCACTCATTTCAAGGATTCCGGCAGCCAATGAATTGACAGCTGCCGAACACCCGGTCCTGTCGTTGTGGTGGCCGATCTAGGGCTTGTCGGCCCGGCTGTCAAACCGCACCCTGAGCAAGCGCTTTCTGACCCGGTGAGTGGATGTAGGGTGGGAATGGGTGCGCAAGGCCCGAGGTTCTCCGCCCCTTCGCTCGCGCGACAGAGGCAAAAGGAGATGCACATGCGGCGGTGGACCGGAGCTGGACTCCTCACGGTGGTGCTGGGCACGGGGGCGTGGGCACAGTCTCCCGAGACACTGGAGGCGGTCCGCCTGCACCGCGCCGAGGCCCGGAGCCTGGCCCGGCACGATCTCCAAAGTTGTATGACCAGCAAGTGCCCGGACGCGGGCCGCATCGCCCTGCTGGCCGGAACGCTGGCCCTCGCGGAGGGGGATGTGGCGGAGGCGCGCACCCTGCTGACGGGCGCGTCGGTGGCCGAGCCGCTCCAGCCCTACCTGGCCTACTACCAGGGACAGGCGCACTTCTACGCGGGAGACCCGGCGGCGGCGGCGGAGGCCTTCGGGCGGGCGGTGGACAAGGGCCCCGCCGCGCTGACGTCCCGGGCTCGGGCCCGGCTGGGCGAGTCGCTGCTGGCTGCGGGCAAGGCGAAGGAGGCCGCCCCGGCGCTGGAGACGGCCGCCACGGAGGAGCCCTCGGCGGAGCTGCTCTACCAGCGCGCCCAGGCGCGGCGGGCCACGGGTAACGCCACGGGCGAGCGGGCGGACTTGAAGGCGGTGGCGCTGCGCTACCCCGCGCACCCGTACGCGGACGAGGCGCTGGCGGCGCTGGAGGCGCAGAAGCCGGCGCTGAAGCTGACGCTGGGCGAGCACCTGCAGCGGGCGCGCGGGCTGCTGGAGGCCGGTACGGCGAAGCGCACGCTGGAGGAGTTGGAGAAGGCCGAGGCGGCGAAGCTGGCGCGCACGAAGCCGGACAAGGCGCAGGTGGCGCTGGTGCGCGCCCAGGCCCTCTACGCCACCGGGAAGCGCGAGGAGGCGGAGCAGGCGCTGGCCGTGGCGCGCCAGGGGCCTCCCCCGGTGGCCGCCGAGGCCGCCTACGTCACCGCGCGCCGGGCGCTCAAGAGCGACGACAACGCCAAGGCCCGCGAGCTGATGGCCTCGGTGGAGAAGACCTGGCCCAAGGAGAACGTGGCCGACGAGGCCGGCTTCTACGTGGGCTGGTTGGATTTGCAGGCCGGGCGCTTCGAGGAGGCGGTGAAGTCCTTCACGGCCTTCGATCAGCGGCACGCGGGCTCGCGGAAGCGGGACGAGGCGATGTGGTACCGGGCGCTGGCGCACATCCGGCTGGAGCAGTACGGCAAGGCGCGCGAGGTGCTCGGCACGCTGGCGGACACCTTCTCGCGCAGCAGCCTGGTGCCGCAGGCGCGCTACTGGGCGGCGCGCAGCCAGGAGTTGGAGGGCGCCAAGGGGGACGTCACCGGCCCCGCGTACGAGGCCGTCATCACCACCGCGCCCAATTCGTACTACGCGCTGCTGGCCTCGGAGCGGCTGCGCGAGCTGGGCCGCCAGCCGCCCCCGCGCTTCCCCGAGGCGCCCAAGCAGCTGGAGTCGGGCGAGGTGCCGCCGGAGCTGAAGCTGGCGGTGGCGCTCACCGGGGCGGGCCTCTTCAGTGACGCGGCCGAGGAGGTGCAGGCGCGCGCCTCGCGCATCCGCAACCAGGAGCAGGCGCTGACGTTCGCGCACGCGCTGCTGCGGCTGGGCGAGTACGGGCACGCACACGCGGTGGCGGCGCGGCACCTGTGGGGCCGGGCCTTCGGCGCGAGGGTGCCCGAGGCGCTCGCGGCCTTCTACCCGCGCGCCTTCGCCAACGCGGTGGAGAGCGAGGCGACGCGCTACCAGGTGAGCCCGTTCCTGGTGTGGGCCATCATGCGCCGCGAGAGCGCCTTCCGCCCCGAGGTGGCCAGCGCCGCCGACGCGCGCGGGCTGATGCAGGTGATTCCGCCCACGGCCCGGGCCATCGCGAAGAAGCTCTCGGAGCCGGAGCCGGCGCCCGCGGAGCTGTTCTCGCCCTCGCTGAGCATCCGGTACGGCGCGTGGTACCTGTCGCAGCTCATGAAGCGCTTCTCGCACCCGGCGCTCGCGGCGGCCGCCTACAACGCGGGGCCGGACGCGGCGGTGAAGTGGGTGAAGGAGAGGGGCGCGCTCCCGTTGGACTTGTTCGTCGAGGAGATTCCGTTCCGCGAGACGCGCGGGTACGTGAAGCAGGTACTGGCGGACCTGTACCTCTACCAGTCCTTCTACGGGAAGGAGGCCGCGACGCTGCGGCTGTCCCTCACCGTGCCCGCGCCAGCCACTGACGGCGTGAGCTTTTGAGCCGCACCCTCCCCTCCCCGCGAAGCTGGGGCGCATGGAGCCTGGTGAGGCGATTTCGCTCGGACGGGGGCCTTTCGCACCGTTGCCTCACCGCACGATGAAGTCGAATCGCTTGGATGGTGCAGTCGATCAGTCGTCCCGACACGAGGCTCAGCCACCGTCCCGGAACACCGAGGACGACTGTGCACCGCCGCAGCGTGATGTTCGGCCCGAGCCAGTAGATGGCGGTGTTATCCGTCAGCTCCAGCCTCTCCCCCTCTATCTCTCGGTTCTCGTAATGGATGTTCGGAGTCACGGGCACCTCAGAAGAAGAATACGAAAGAACGTGCTCGCCATCCGCCGCCCATGAATCTCGAAGTTCGACTCGGTGCCTGAGAGAATCTCGTAGTGGTACATCTGGCCCGAGGGGCCGTTGACGTCAACGCCCTTCCTGTTCCACGTCAAACCAGGAAAGCGCAGCCGCAGTTGCTCTTCTACCCAGCGTCCTCGCGCCTGGCGCTCAAGAAGCTCCGCGCGATGCACGAGGCCTCTTTTGAGCATCCGCTGGATCGCCGCTGTCACCTTGGGCCCGTAAGTCTCCTGACTCCAACCAGCCGCTACCTCCTTGGCCGCTACCTGGAGCTGGTCACCCCGGGGGTCCGAGGCGGGAATGTCGTTGACGGAAACGCCTCGTGGGAGGTGCCACCGCTCGCCGTTCCTCGCCACCCTACTTAGGCCGGTTGCCCGAGGGTGACGACCTACCCAGTAAGGCGGCTTCCATTTCTCCGCCCTTCCATGGTACGTGTCTGAGTACGTTGGAAGTAACCAATGGAGACCTTCGTTCCTCTCACGCGTTCCACGGCGTACAGGAGACCCCATGGCCGGATTTGACCCCTCGCCCACAGACACAGGGTGCTTCACCTTCGAGTCGGGAGGCTTCCGCTACGAGGTGTTCCGCTCCCTGCTCGAACACGTGGACTACGACACTCTGTGGCTGGCGAGGTGCAGGCCCTTGACGGAGAAGGCGCGCCGTCAGCTCGTTGTCCTGAAGCAAGTAGAGGTTCCCGAAGGGCGTGAGGGCCGAACCCGCGCAGTGGAAGAGGTGCGGCTCGCCGAGCACCTTCATCACCCGAGGATCGGCCATGTTCTCCGGCTCGCCGAGTACCAGGGCGCCCCTTTCGTGGTGATGGAGCACACGACAGGCGCGTTCCTGGCCACGGTCATCGGCTCTGCGCTGCTGCTGGATCGGAAGCTCTCGCCTGCCCTCGCCGCCTTCATCGCTGCCGAAGTGGCCAACGCTCTCGACTACGCCCACCACTGCGAGGACGATAGAGGCCGCGAGCTTCACATCATCCATCGGGCCGTCAGTCCCATGTCCATCCGCCTCGGGAGGAATGGTCGCGTGAAGCTCTGCAACTTCGGCGCGGCCTTCTCAGAACTTCTCGGGCGCGTGCCCACACCGCCGCGCGTGCTCCGAGGAAATTTCGCCTACGCGGCCCCCGAGCTCATTCGCTCCGTCTCCGAGAAGGGCCGAGCCGGTCTTCTCTCTCCCAAGGGGATCGACAGCAGGGCGGACATCTTCTCGCTCGGGCTCGTCCTCCTGGAGATGATCGCAGGCCACCATCCGCTCGATCCTCCTGACGTGCTGCCTCCCGAAATGTCCACGTGCGTGCGCCAGCTCGTCTCCGGGGTGAGGGCCGAGCACTCAGCGTGGGCTTCCATCGAGGTACTCGCTGATCGTCTCTTGCGCTTCGGGCGCGAAGATGTGGAGCGCATCGCCGACAAAGCCCCGGCCCCTCTGAAACAGGTAGTCCACCGGGCTATTCGGAGTGACCCTGCCGAGCGTTACCAATCGGCCGCTGAGATGCGTGACGAACTGCGCGCGTACCTGCGCAGTCTCCGCCAGCCCTTCGGCGTCCCCGAGGCAGCAGCCGAATTGGCGGACATCCTCAAGAGAGCTTCCGCCCTCAAGCGGAAGGATGCGCACCCTGTCGAGATTGGAGTCCTCCCGTGGCCGAAGGCTTCGAGCGTCCGGTAACCCCTGGACTGAGCGCGCAAATTACGGACAGGCAGAACGAGAAAAAGAAACTGATGGCCCACCTGGCAGCGGTCGTGCGCGACGCACGCAAGAGGGCTGAGCTGACTCAGGCTGATGTCGCGGAGCGCGTTGGGGTCGTCACCGAGGTTTTTGGTCGGCTGGAGCGAGGATTCCTACTCCCGAGCGTTCCGACTCTTCGCAAGCTGTGCCGCGTGCTTCGCCTGGACGCCAACGTCGTCTTGGGGCTCGATGTCGAGAAGGATCCTTCGTGGCTGAGGGCTTCTGAACCCGAGGCAGGTGATCCGCCCGAGCTGCGACGACTGGGGAGAACGCTTCGCCGCATGGATCCTGCACAGCTTGCGGTGATGATCAGCACGGCCAACGCCCTGATGAGACACACGACGCAACGGCCAGATGAACAGGCCGAGTGAGCGGATGGTCCGGCCTGGTTCAATCCTCGAACGAGGATGCGAGTACGGTCAGAACTTTGCTGAGCACCTTCAAGCGCTTCGGCGACCACGTCCGGAGCTGATGGACGATGCGCCGCAGCTCCGGGGAGAGGTTCCCATCAGGGGGAGCTTCATCCACCGTGGCCGCAACCTGAGAAGAGCTCACTCCCAGCAGCGCGTCGGACGAGATGCCCAAGACGGTGCTGATTCGTCGAAGGCTCGGAACGGACGGCATCATGTCGCCACGTTCGATTCTCCCGTAGACACCCGGGACGAGACCGACCTTCTGGGCGACTTGGGCCTGCGTGAGACCGAGGCGTTCCCGTGCTGCGCGAGCCACTTCTCCGAGGGAGCGCTGAAGTTCTTCGTCCATGGGCCCCCTCTACCACGGTGGACTTGGGGCCGGGGCTTTCGGCGCGCAACCCGTCGTTCTCGGGATTGGTAGGCTCCGCGTTTTCGGAGGTGCGTCGTGGGATTGGCCTACAGGCTGCCGGAACTCAAAGAGATGGTCGGGGACTACCGCATCGTCGAGAAGCTCGGCAGCGGCAGCTACGGCCACGTCTATAAGGCCGAGCAGGCCGGGCACTTCTATGCCGTCAAGATCCTCCGTGGCCGCTTGTTGAATGACAGGGCCAGGCGGGAGATCGGCATCCTGAACCACCTGGATCATCCCGATGTCGTCCGCTTCTTCGGATGCGGATTCTGGCCGGATCCATTCGTCGGTCACCCCTACATCGTCATGGGGTTCGCCGGGGGCCGGACCCTGGAGACATATGTTTCGGAGGAGAACCCCTCGACCAGGAAGTCCGCGCGCATCGTGCTGGATATAGGGCTGACGCTCGGGGAGGTTCTCCGGCAAGGCGTCATGCACAGGGACCTCAAGCCGGACAACGTCATCATCCGGGATGGGAACGCGAGGCCGCTCCTGATCGACTTCGGAGTGGGCACGCTCATGGGGGCTCCAGCCCTCACCACTTCGCGTCTTCCACCTGGAACCATCGAGTTCCGTGCGCCGGAGGCGTGGCGCTTCAGCAGAGAGAACGACTCCTCGAGCTATGACTACGGCCCAACGGACGAGCTTTGGGCCCTCGGAGTGTCGTTCTATTGGCTGCTGACGGACATCCTTCCGTTTGGGGACCGGGAGGACGAAGAAGAGGGCGGACTCGCGGAACGCATCCTCCACCAAACGCCCATGGCGCCGCACGTTCTCAACCCTCGCGTACCCGAGGTGCTCTCCGCCATCTGCATGCGGATGCTGGAGAAGGACCCGGCGGCACGTTACGGGAGTGTGGTCGAGTTCTGCGCGGCGCTCGATGCAGCCATGGCCGAGGCCGAGGCTGACGCAAGCTGGGACCTCCCGCTGTTCGAGCCAGACGCGCCCCACAACAGGACGACCGAGGATGATCCCGCGCTGGTGGATGTGGCCGACTCGAAGCGCTGGCTCCGGCGTTGGCTGAAGAAAGAGCGCCGGAGGGGCCGGATGCCACCGGAGAAGGCTCCCGCTCCCGTGGCCGAAGTCCTCGCCACCGTGCCGGAACAGAAGGCGCCCGTTGTTGGTGTGGTGCCTGCCCCCGAGCCGGTTCCACTGGAGCCGGTTCCATCTCCTGCATCCCAAGCCCCGGCCCCGTTCGAAGCACCGCGAGCGGCAGCAGCTCCGACCCCTCCGGTCTCGCGCCGTCGCTCTTGCTTCGCAGCAGCAGCGGGAGTCTCGGCTGTGGTGCTCAGTGCGTTCCTGTTCGCCACGTCCTTGCGCTCTCGCCCTGGAGCGGCGCCACTCCACACGTCATCCGAGGCCGCGCCCACCCGACAAGCCGAGTCCGGCCGTGAAGTGGCGCAATCCGCGAAGCCGCTGGATCCTCCAAACGGAGAAGGCGCCGAGCCCGCGATGGGCTCCATTTCCGCGCCCGTGATGATCACGATGCTTCGCAAGGACACCAGCGAGAAGGCTCAGGAGAAGAAGACGACGGTTCTCGGACGCGCGGGCAAGGCCATTGGCTCAGCGGCCCTCTGTACGGCCCTGACTGGCTGTCCAGCACCACAGGTTCGCCCGACCCCCGAGCCTGCTCCATGCCCGGCGGGTTCGGTCGAAGCCATGGCCAACAAGCTGGGCGTCCGCGTGGGGCAGAGCGTCAGCGCCTTCCTTCCACACGAAGGCAGCGCCCAGGTCATCACCGTTCACGAAGGATCCACCTCCGCCATACTAGGGCCCATCGGTCTCGAAGCCGGGGGCCACATCTTCCTGTCCGGGACGCTCACCATGGGCGAGGACCGCGTCTTCGGCAGATTTACCCAGGCGCACAACAAGCAGGACGGAGAGACGTTCCCGGTGTGCTTCGAGATGCAGGACATTTTCAAGGGCGGTAGAGGAGGCGTCATCCGAGAGAGAGGTGGAGTCCCGGGCTCTGCTCGGATCCACTCCACGGTGGATGTGGAGGCCGTCCGCAGCTTCGAGTGAACGACGGGGAAGCGGACAGGAAGTGGAATGACCGGGCCCGGACACAGCCGGGTCCGGAGACGTGATACAGGCGGGCACCGTTCCTGCCCTGGAGTGGGTGTCCCGTGTTTGCTTCGTCGCCTGCTGCGTTGCTGCTGCTGCTTGTCGCGGGGAGTTCCGCCACCGCGAAGACGTGCCCTCCGCCAGGAGAGAGCGAAGGCCGCTGCATCGAGTTGACTGCGGACGGGACCTCAGACGTCTCCGAAGTGCAGATCAGCCCGGGACAGACCACCACCTTCGTTTTCGACTTGGACTTACGAGCGGACGGTTTGACGCTGGAAGGCCGCGAGCGCTTCGAGGTAGCGGACCCTGGGAAACGCACCCTGACGCTCGTTCCCTCCGAAGAGATACGCGGTGAGAAGCCCAGCAAAGTGACGGTGTGTTTCGCGGATGAGGCAGCTCCTGCTTGCGCAACCTTCCGGCTGAGCGTTCATCCCGCGATAGGGGAGCGGCAGGTGAGGATCTTCCGCCATCCGCGTCCAGTGGAGTCCGTACAAGCCGAGTTGAAGAAGTCCTATGAGGAGAATGCGAGATTGCGCGCGGAGAACGAGCGGCTGCGTGCGGAGCGGGACAGGCCGGATGGACTCACTGGCCTGTTCTCCTCCGGCATGATGGACGAGAATGGCATCCCCTGCTCGGACGTCGATGTCATCCTCCGCCCCAAAGCGGCGCTGTCCGTGGAGCGGGTCATCACTTGCCGGGCTCCAGGGCGGATGCTCGTGCGGGTGCTGTTGAAGGCTCCGGATGGCGCGGCACCCTGGACGGCTCAAGGTGCCATGCTCACGGGCACCAAGGGTGAAGAACTGAAGGGGTCCGTGTGGCAACCAAAGCCCGTCCGTTCGGGCGAATGGCGCACCCTCTTCATCGAAGTTCAGGCCGAGGACGTTCAGACCGTGGGTCCCTTCATCCTGAAGCTCTGGGAGGCAGATGGGCCTCGGATCGTCACTCTCGGCAACGTGACCTTCCCGGCTCTGAAAAAGGGGCCGAGGCTTTGAATCGAGTCCCACCCGCGTCGACTGTGGCTCGTCTGGCAACCGAGCCAGCAGATTTACGAGCGTGTGGTACTCAGCTCGTGGCGGCCATGAACGCATCCAGACTACTTGGTAAGCCCCGTTACGGGTTGGGACGGTTGGACGGAGGCCCCGCCGCCTCGATGCTTCCGAGGGCTTGCGAATGGCTGATAACGTCTGGACGGAACCCGCGCACTCCTCGGGAGAGGGCCGGGGTGAGGGTATCAAGCCCTCGGGTTGGACCCCTGAGCCGTGACACGGACTGACGAAAACACGGTCTCTGACCTCCTGCACTGGCTCGCGAAGAAGGGCGCGCGCCTGCCCGCGCTCGCCATCCGCCACCACGAGGACGGCCAGCGCAGTGCCTACGCGCAGGCGCACATTCCGGCCGGAGCGTGCATCCTGGAGGTACCGCGCCGGCTCTTCTTCTCCGAGGAGTTGGCGAAGGACTCCGAGCTCGGCCAGCGGATTGCCGACGCGGGCGTCGCGCTCCTCGACGAGCAGTCCTGGCTCGCCGCCTTCCTGCTCCAGGAGAAGCACGCGGCGGGCTCCTTCTGGGCGCCCTACCTCGCCACGCTGCCGGCCTCCCTTCACCACCTGCCGTTCTTCTTCAAGCCGGAGCAGCTCGTGCTCCTCGCCGGTTCGCTCGCCCAACGGCGGCTCGAGGTGCAGCGCCGGTCCATCGTCCTGGACTACGAGCACCTCTGCCGGCACATCCCCGGGTTCGAGCGGTACGGCCTGCCCGCGTTCAGCTGGGCCCGGCTCACGATCCTCACGCGCGTGTTCCGGCTCACCGTCCAGGGCAAGCGGACGCGGGCCATCGTGCCGGTGGCGGACCTGTTCGACCACAAGCGGCCGAGCGAGGCACGCTGGACCTATGACGAGGCGAGGAAGGCGTTCACCCTCACCGCGCTCCAGGAGCTGCGGCCGGGGGACCCCATCCGCGTCAGCTACGGGCGGAAGGGCAACACCGATCTCTTCGTCACCTACGGGTTCTGCCTCGAGGAGAACGAGGACGACACGGCGGAGGTCATCGTGCCGGCCGTCCCAGCGGAGCACCGGCTTGCCCGGGAGGCGCAAGCGCTCCGGGGCCTGGACAAGGGATTCCGCATCCCCGCGCGCTATGACGCGGAGGAGACCCGGCGGCTCTTCTCCTTCCTGCGTGTCGCCTGCGTCCAGGAGGGAGAGCAGCCGGGCCTGGTCTCCGAGCCGCTCACCCCGGGAGAGGTGGCACCCGTGAGCGCGAGGAACGAGGCGGCCGTGCTGCGGGCGCTGGCCGCCGCCTGCGAGGAAGCACTCCGCCGCTTCGAGACGACGCTGGAGCAGGACGAGGCGCTCCTGCGCGAGCCCGGGCTGACGAACACCGTCCGCACCTGCCTCCTGCTGCGGCGAGGCGAGAAGCGGGTGCTGCACGCGTGGCGGTCGCTCGCCGACACGGCCCTGCCGCTGCTGCAAAGGGCATCACGGGCCGCCCCTCCCATGGCGCGGGCCGACGCGGGCCGGTTCGCCAGCCTCCTGGCCCCCTCCCCTCCGCCCGAATCCCTCCAGGGCCCGTCCCTCGTGGTGGACAGCCGCGACTACCTGCAAGGAGTGGTCTGGGGACTCGTCCACCCCTGAAGGCCGTGGCGAGGCAGCGGAGGGCCGGGTCTGGAGGCACCGCGGGAAGCGAAGCCGCGCACTGACGTGGGCGGCTCCGTGTCCGTCACTCACAGCGTGACGTTTACCTGGTACTCGCCGTCGCCGCCGGACTTCGCGGTCCCGGTGATGGTGGTGCTGCCCGCCTTGCGCCGCACCTTGCCCGTCCCATCGTCCTCGAGCTGCCCGGACATGGACAGGTTCAGGGTGACCTCGCCCTCGAGCTCCCCGTCCATCTGGAAGGTGCCCACGAGCGTTCCCGTGAAGGTGCCGTTGGGGATGTTGCGCAGCGAAAGCGATAGCTCCGGCTGCATCGTCGTGTCGGTGGACGTCTGGTAGGTGATCTCCACCGGCTCCTCACCCTCGGCCGGGGTGACCTCTCCGTCGGAGTAGGTCGTCATCCCGACGCGCAGCCGCATGCCCTTGTTCGAGGACGAGCCCTGATCCACCTGCCCGGTGATGGTCAGCGTTCCCTCGGCGTCTCCATTGGCTGTCTGGGGAGGGATGTTCGCGCTCGAGGCGGCGTTGAAGCCCGCGAAGCCGAGCTGCAGGGACTTCTCGACGGACTTGTCGAGCCCGAGGTACGCGCGGCGGGCCTGCTCATCGGAGCTGACCTCGTCGCTGCAGCCCGTCAGGCCCGCGGCGAGGAAAGACACCGCGACGAGAGAAACAACACGAAGGGAAAGATGGTGCATGGCCCTTGTCTATCAACACGAAGGACCAGGACTCCACCTCGGAGCCCGGCCCTGGCGTTGAAGCAAGAGCCCTGAGAATGGCCATCAGCTTCCTCGACCAGCGCTGGAGCAGCTTGAATCCGCAGCCGGAGGTTCTCCACGAACCCGGGGGCTTGGGGACTCGTTGCCTGGCCCATGGGCATTCGTTGACACCCAAACGGGTCCATCCATGTTTGTCACGGTTGAGCAACAGCCCCTCCCTCGGGGACCCATCGATTTTCCCGAAGGAATCGTGCCTTTTTATCTGGTTTCCAATAATTGAGTTTGGGCTTACCCATAGGCGGGTATCGGGCAATTCCGCTCGCTGACGACGCCGAGACCGGCCCCTCACCGCCCCGCTCATGCACGACCGTGACCTCGACGCCCCTGCTCCAAGCAGCACCCCCGGCCCGCCCGGCACACCTTCCCCCGAGGTGCTCGAGCAACTCCTCTCCGAGCTTGCCCACACCGCGGGCGTCGAGCCGGGGAGCAACACCGCACATTCGGCGCTCCTCGATGCCTCGCGCCAGTGCTCCGGCACTCTCGAGGAGACGTGGAGCCAGCGCCTCCAGCACGCGGGGCAGGCACTCGGCCTCACCCTCACCACCCTGCGGCGTTCAACCGAGGACGTCCTGCGTGAGGGCAGCCGCCAGGGGCCGCTCGCCACCGTGTGCTTCCCGGAGCACGGCGCCCGGTGGGTGCTGCTCGCCGAGTGGGCAGGCCCCCGCGTTCAGGTGCGCTCCAACCTGCTCGCCGAAGGAGCGGCGTGGATGGAGCGCCAGGAGCTCGCCCGGCTGCTCGCGCCCTTCTCGGAGCAGCCCCTCACCTGGGTGCTCGCCGAGGAGGCCGAGCCCATCCACGTCCTGCGCGGCGGTGAGGGCGCCTCGCCCAAGCCCCTCTCCCCGTTCGCCCGGCTGCGCGCGCTGATGCACCTGGAGGCCGCGGACGTGCGCGCGGTGATCATGTACGCGGTGGGCGTCGGGCTCTTCGCCCTGACCACGCCCATCGCCGTCCAGTCGCTGGTCAACACCGTGGCGTTCGGCGCCCTGCTCCAACCCCTGGTGGTGCTCAGCATCCTGCTACTCGGCGGCCTCGTGTTCGCCGGCGGCCTGCGGGCCATGCAGCACTGGGTGGTGGAGATCCTCCAGCAGCGCCTGTTCATCCGCGTCGTCAGCGATCTCAGCCACCGGCTGCCGCGCGTCCAGGCGCGGGCCCTGGACCGCGCCCACGGGCCCGAGCTCGTCAACCGCTTCTTCGACGTGGTCACCGTCCAGAAAGCCAGCTCCACGCTGCTGCTCGAGGGCCTCTCCGTGGTGCTCCAGACCTGCATCGGCCTGCTGATGCTCGCCTTCTACCACCCGCTGCTACTGGCCTTCGATGTCCTCCTCCTGCTCGCCCTGGCCGGCATCATCTTCGGCTACGGGCACCCGGCCGCCGCGGCCGGCCTCAAGGAGTCCAAGGCCAAGTACGCCGTGGCGGCCTGGCTCCAGGAGCTGGCGCGCCACTCCATCACCTTCCGCCAGCGTGGCGGGAGCGCCCATGCCCTGCGCCGCTCCGACGAGCTCGCCCGCAACTACCTCGGCGCCCGCCGCAAGCACTTCAAGTACCTCTTCCGGCAGATCCTCGGGGCGCTCAGCCTCCAGGCGGTGGCCAGCGCGCTGCTGCTCGGACTGGGTGGCTGGCTCGTCATCAACCGCCAGCTCACCCTCGGCCAGCTCGTCGCCGCCGAGCTGATCGTCACCGCGGTGGTGGCCTCCATCGCCAAGTTCGGCAAGCACCTGGAGGCCTGGTACGACCTGCTCGCGTCCATGGACAAGCTGGGCCAGCTCGTGGACCTGCCCCTGGAGCAGGACACCGGCGAGAGCGTCCCGCCCCGCTCCGGCCCCGCCGCCCTGTCGCTGAACGGGCTGGAGTTCCACTACCGCGAGGACGCGCCCCTGCTGAGCGGTGCCAGCCTCGAGGTGCGGGCCGGAGAGGCGGTGGCCATCACCGGCGCCACCGCCGGCGGCAAGAGCACCCTGGTGGATCTCCTCTACGGCCTGCGCGCCCCCTCCCGCGGCCGCATCCTCCTGGACGGCACCGACCTGAGGGATCTCTCGCTCGCCTCGCTGCGCCGCGACGTCGTCATCGTCAAGGCCCCGGAGATCTTCGCTGGCACGCTCGTGGACAACGTCCGCCTGGGCCAGCCGGAGCTGCCGTTGCACGACGTCCGCCGGGTGCTCGAGGCCGCGGGCCTGGGAGAGACGCTCGCCCGGCTCCCCGACGGCCTCCAGACGGAGCTCGCCACCGGCGGCCGCCCCCTCTCCTCGGGTGAGGTGGCGCTGCTGCACCTGGCGCGTGCGCTCGCGCTCCGCCCGCGCCTGCTCGTCCTCGACGAGGTGCTGGACACCCTCGACGCGCGGGCACGCGACCACGTGCTCCAGACGTTGATGGCCGGGGACGCACCCTGGACCCTGATCCTCATCACCCGCAACCCCGAGCTGCTCGGCCGCTGCACGCGTGCCTACGAGCTCACCGGCGGCCAACTCTGCCCCCTCGGCCCCGCCCAGCCTCCCCGCGTCGCCAACCTCTCCTGAGTCCGGAACCCAGACCATGACGATGCCCTCCTCGCCCAACAGTGGACCTTCCGCGGAACTCCCCGCCATGCGCCTCGTGCGGCACTCGACCCGGGTGGCGCGCACCGTGGCGCGGCTGCTCCTGCTCGCCCTGCTGCTCGCCGCGCTCGGGCTGCTGCTGGCCCCCTGGCAGCAGAACGTCACCGGCCAGGGCCGTGTCATCGCCTACGCGCCCCTGGAGCGGCAGCAGTCCGTCCAGGCCCCCATCGCCGGGCGCATCACCCACTGGGCCGTCCAGGAGGGCTCGCGCGTGAAGGAGGGAGACATCCTCGTCGAGCTCTCCGACAACGACGCGGACCTGATGTCGCGCCTGCAGGAGCAGCGCACCGCCATCGAGGCCCGCATCAGCGCCGCCCAGAGCCAGATGCTGGCCTACGAGTCCCGCGTGGACGCCCTGCGCTCCTCGCGCTCGGCGAGCATCGAGGCGGCCGGCTCGCGCGTGCGCATGGTGCAGGAGCGCATCCGCTCCGCCGAGCAGTCCCTCGCCGCGGCCGAGGCCGCTCGTGAGACTTCACGCCTCAACCTGGAGCGGCAGCGCACCCTTCACAAGGACGGCCTGACCGCCACCCGCAGCCTGGAGCTCGCCCAGCTCGAGCTCACCAAGGCCACCACCGACGCCGAGAGCGCCCGCGCCAGCCTGAGCGCCGCCCAGAATGAGCTCGGGGCGCTCGGCTCCGACCGGCAGCGCATCCAGACCGATGCCGATGCCCACATCAACGACGGCCTCGCCAAGTACGAGTACGCCCGGGGCGATCTCGCCAAGGAGCGCATCGAGCTGGCGAAGCTGGAGAGCACCATGGCCCGCCAGGCCACCCAGCAGGTGCGGGCGCCTCGCGACGGAACCATCCTGCGGCTGGTGGCCCGCCAGGGCGCCGAGGTGGTCAAGGCCGGCGACACCCTCGCCCTCCTGGTGCCCGACACCAACGCCAGCGCCGTCGAGCTCTACGTCCACGGCAACGACGCCCCGCTCATCTCCCCGGGCCGCCACGTGCGTCTCCAGTTCGAGGGCTGGCCCGCCGTCCAATTCGCCGGCTGGCCCTCGGTGGCCGTGGGCACCTTCGGGGGCACCGTGGCCTTCGTCGACGCGGCCGATGACGGGCGTGGCAAGTTCCGCATCGTCGTGGTGCCCGACAACACCGAGGCGTGGCCCTCCGGCCGCTTCCTCCGCCAGGGCGTGCGCGCCAACGGGTGGATCCTCCTCGACGAGGTCCGCCTCGGCTACGAGATGTGGCGCCAGTTCAACGGCTTCCCCCCTGCCCTCTCCTCCGAGGAGGGTGGCACGGAGAAGTCCGGCGGTAAGTCCGAGGACAAGGAAGACGGCAAGGACGACGGCTCGGGAGGGAAGTCTTGAGCCCACCGCGTCCGCGCTCCGCCACGTGGGGGTTGCTGGCCGTGCTGCTGGGGCTGACGGGCGCGCCCCCGCTCGCGCGAGCCGCCGTCCCGCCTCCGCTCACGCTCGAGGAGGTGCTCGGCTCCGTGCGCGAGCAGCACCCTCAAATGGAGGTGGCCCGGCAGGGCGTGGCCACCGCCGAGGCCGAGCTGCTGTCCGCGCAGGGCGGCTTCGACACCGTCGTGAAGGCCAAGGGCCTCTACGTTCCCTTCAGCTACTACCCTCACGAGCGTCTGGATGCGGTCATCGAGCAGCCCACCCCTCTGTGGGGCACGCGCCTCTTCGCCGGCTACCGCCTGGGACAGGGCTCGTTCCCCACGTACTACGGCCAGTACGAGACGCTCAGTGACGGCGAGGTGCGGGCCGGCCTCGAAATCCCCCTGTGGCGCAATGGCACCATCGACAAGCGCCGGGCCGACATCTCCAAGGCGCGCCTGCGGCAGGAGATGGCCGGCGTCTCGCTCGCGGGCGAGCGGCTCGAGTTGCAGCGCGAGGCGGCCTACCACTACTGGGACTGGGTCGCCGCCGGCCGGCAGCTCGGCATCGCCCAGGACCAGCTCACGCTGGCCGTCACCCGCCACGAGCAGCTCGCCCGCCGCGCCGCCGCGGGTGACATCCCCCAGATCGAGCACACCGAGAACGAGCGG
>DASQMW010000157.1:0-7568 GCA_035645295.1 Archangium sp. | reverse complement strand
CCACGTCCACTTGCAGGGCCCCCAGGGCTTTCGTGTCCCCGCCCACGCCGGCCCAGAGGACTCGGGGGTGGGCTGGCGAGCCGAAGCCGCCTCCGCCCTCGATGGTCAGCACCAGCGGGGCGTGCGCGGGGCCCACGCGGGTGAGGACGTCCTTCACGGGTTGCAGCCGCTCGGCCTCCACCTGCCCGAGGAAGCTCAGGGTGAGGTGAAGGTTGGCCGTGGGCACCCAGCGCGCATGCGGCGCCAGGGCCTTGAGGCCCGGGAGGGCGGCCGCGGCCTGGGACTCGATGCCTTCCCCCAGTGTGACGGCGACGAAGAGGCGCATGGCTTCATCCTTGGGCCGGCCGGGCGGCCCGGCGGCGCGGCCAGAGTGCGTAGGCCCAGAAGGGCAGGAAGAGGAGCAGCTCCACGGTGACGACGTACAGGCCGCGCTGGGAGAGCATGCCCGCGCCAATGGGGGCCACGGGAATGGGCCGCAGCGGGAGGAAGTAGCGGGTGTCGTCCAGTGGCCAGAGGAGCGCCGCGCCCAGGCCCCCCGTGGTCATCGCGTCCAGCAGGCCGTGGCTGCCCACGGCGACGAGGGTGAGCAGCCCCGCCTTCAGGGCCGGCCCCCGCGCCAGCCGCGTCCCGGCCGCCACCCCCAGCGCCACCACCGCCGCGAGGAAGAGCGAGTGCGAGGCCCCCCGGTGTCCCCACGTCGCCGCGTAGGGAATCCGCAGCACGAAGGCGATGACGTCCGCGTCCGGCAGCGTGGCCAGCGCGGACATCCCCACCATGACGGCGCCCAGGCGCTTCGAGGACGCCTCCCCGGCCCCCAGCCGGCCGAGTGCCATGCCCACCGCTACGTGACCGAAGCTCGCCATTGGACCTCCAAGAATAGTCCACCCGGCCGCCATCTGGAGAACGCGCGGAGGCTGGACTAGCCTCCCAGGTCCGTGCTCACCGAGTCCGTTCTCGACGACATCCTTCGCCAGCGGCTCGACGCACAGCGTGTGCGGATGGGCCGCTGGGTGTACCGCTTCCGCGCGCTGGGTGCCCTGGGCTGGCTCGCCTGTGCGTACGTCTTCGACTGGGCCGTGCCCCTCACGAGCGTGGCCGCCTACGTGCTGCTCGCGGCGGCGTTGTGGGCGGGCGCCCGCTTCGTCCCGCTGCTCCGCCACAGGCCGCACCTCGCCGTGCCGCTGCTCGACATGCCCGCCGTCTTCGCCATCCAGGCTCCGGCGGTGGCCCTTTCCTCCAACGGCGAGGTCCTCGCCGGCGTCACGGTGGGCATCTACATCATCCTGGTGATGATGACGGCGCTGCTGGGCGGCTCGCGCGGGGTCCTGGCCCTGGCTACCCTGCTGGGCATTGGCCTGGAGACGGCGCTGGTGCAGCGGACGGGCCGGAGCGTGGCGGACAACCTCCCGGGCGTGGCCCTGGTGCTCGTCATGGCGTCCGTGGCGGCGGCGTACACCCGCAGGCAGATGTACAAGCTGGTGCTCGAGGTGTCCCAGGAGCAGACGCACCGCACGCGCCTGGGCCGCTACTTCTCGCCCGAGGTGGCCCGGCGCATCGCCGAGCGCGGCACCAATGAGTCCTCGGGGGAGCACCGCGAGGTGACGCTGCTGTTCGCCGACATCCGGGGTTTCACCTCCATGTCCGAGCGGATGGAGAGCCCCCAGGTGGTGCGGCTGCTCAACGAGTACCTGGCGCGCATGGTGGAGGTGGTGTTCCGCCATGGAGGCACGCTCGACAAGTTCATCGGCGACGGGATTCTGGCCTACTTCGGCGCACCGCTGGAGCTGACCGGGCACCCGCAGGCGGCCGTGTCGTGCGGGCTGGCCATGCTGGAGGCCCTGGACGCGCTCAACGCCGAGCGCCGCGCCCGGGGCGAGGAGGCCTTGCTCATTGGTATCGGCCTCCACACGGGCAGCGTCGTCGTCGGAGACGTGGGTCCCGAGCAGCGGCGCGAGTACACGGTGATCGGCGACGCGGTGAACCTGGCCAGCCGCATCGAGGGGCTGACGAAGAAGGTCGGCGTGTCCCTGCTCGTGTCCGATGCCACGCGCGTGCGGTGTGGCGACGAGTTCCACTTCGAGGCGGCGGCGCCGCTGCCGGTGGCGGGCAAGAAGGAGCCCGTGGCCACCTTCGTCCCGTCTCGCAAGCCGCTTCGCGCCGCGGGGTGACGCGGGGCGGGGGAGGGGGAGGCCCGCAGTGGGTGGCGGGCGCACGGCGGGTGGTCTACCCTGGCCCCAGCGTGTCCTCGGATTCATCCAGTCTCGACGAGCTCATCCAGCAACGGTTCGATGCGCAGCACGCCAGGGTGGGGCGCTGGACGCACCGCCTGCGCGTCCAGGCGGTGCTGGCCTGGTGGCTCGTAGCCTTCCTGTTCGACTGGAGCGTGCCCCTGGCGGCGGTGTCCTTCCACCTGTTGCTGGCGGTGGGCCTCTGGCTGGGGAGCCGGTTCTTCCCGGTGCTGCTCCGGCGGCCCGAGCTCGGCCTGATGCTGGTGGACATGCCCCTCTTCTTCTTCATCCAGTACCTGGGGCTGGACTCCTCGCCTGACAGTGCGTTCGCGGTCGGACTGACGGTCTGCGTCGCCGGCTGCATGGTGATGGGCGTCGCGACCCTGAGCGACTCGTCCGAGAGCGTGGGCGCCGCCACCCTGCTCGCGTGCGTCCTGCAGCTGGTGTTGATGGCCCGCTTGGAGTTCCTCACGGTGAACAGGGCCTCGGGGGTGGTGATGGTGCTGCTCATCGTCGCGGCCATCTCCTCCATGGCCAGCCGGCAGGTGCGCGGGCTCGTCCGCGAGGTGAGCCGGGAGGAAATCCGGCGCAGCCGCCTGGGCCGCTACTTCTCGCCCGAGGTGGCCCGGCGCATCGCCGAGCGCGGCACCAATGAGTCCTCGGGGGAGCACCGCGAGGTGACGCTGCTGTTCGCCGACATCCGGGGCTTCACCTCCATGTCCGAGCGGATGGAGAGCCCCCAGGTGGTGCGGCTGCTCAATGAGTACCTGGCGTGCATGGTGGAGGTGGTGTTCCGCCACGGGGGCACGCTCGACAAGTTCATCGGCGATGGGATTCTGGCCTATTTCGGCGCGCCGCTGGAGATGGCCGGGCACCCGCAGGCGGCCGTGTCGTGCGGGCTGGCCATGCTGGAGGCACTGGACGCGCTCAACGCCGAGCGCCGTGCCCGGGGCGAGGAGGCCTTGCTCATTGGCATTGGCATCCACACGGGCCGGGTCGTCGTGGGGGACGTGGGCCCCGAGCAGCGGCGCGAGTACACGGTGATCGGCGACGCGGTGAACCTGGCCAGCCGCATCGAGGGGCTGACGAAGAAGGTCGGCGTGCCCATGCTCGTGTCCGAGGCGACGCTGTCGCGCTGCGGTGGCGAGTTCCACTTCGAGGCGGCGGCGCCGCTGCCGGTGACGGGCAAGAAGGAGCCCGTGGCCACCTTCGTCCCGGCCCGCAGGGCGCTTCGCGCCGCGGGGTGAGGGAGACGGGGCACCGACAGCCTCGAGGCGCTCGCGTTCTACCTCGCGTGGCTGGGGTTCGAGTTCGAGGTGCAGGAACCGCAGGAGCTCATCGAGCACCTGAGCCGCCTGTGCGGGCGGCTCGCCCGGGCCGCGCAGCGGTAGCTGGGGCCCCTGGTTCAGACCTCCGTGAAGCGTGCCCCAGTGATGCCAGACTGCTCCATGGCCAGCTTGACCCGCTCGGAAACGATGATGACGATCTGCCAGCCCCACGGGCGGAAGATCTCGGCGTCCCCCACCTTGCTCGCGTCGATGCGCATGCCGACCACGTTGCAGTACTCGCCGATTCCGTCCTCGTAGCCGTCCTCTACGGTGCGATACGCGACCTCCTCACATCGTGCATCGTCGATGCAGCGAACGACCCGGAGCAGGTTCATTACGTAGTAGGGCTCTGCCTGCCCTTCGACGGTGATGGGGAACAGCTGCATCTGGCCGTCCAACCCCAGCTGCTCGAAGAGCGCTTTGAGTCTGCCGTGAATGATGGGGATGCTGAGCGCGGTGGTCGAGAATTCCAGCGCGCGCCCGGGGGCATACACCCCGATACGGGCCGGTTGCTGCACCGAGATGGGCAGCCCGTCGGTCATCAGCCCATGCCAGAGCTCCTGGCCGTTCCCCTCCATCGGATTGTCCAGCGTCCATTGATCCAGGATGCGCATGTCGTTCGACAGTTTGAAATATCTCAAGCCACTCTCCTCGATGGGAACTCATGGCGTGGTCGCCAACCGGTGGAGCCTGGAGCCCGGGGTGCAGACCTGGTCCGCGATTTTATTGAGTTCTTTTTTCAGCGCGATCCTGCAGGAGTCCTTGTTCGGGCACGTCCGCACGGCCCTGCCGAGACGCTCGAAGACTTCCATGTGGTACGCCTCGGAATGTGGTCCCGCGTGATTCAGCAGATAGACCTTGTTCGCGGCATCCTCCAGGCTCATTCCCGCCTTGGCGAAGATGCGTTCGAAGCGCGGCGTCCAGGGGCCTCCTCGCGAATCCGAAATCCTGTTCTTGTTGGTCGCGAGGTGATGCCAGGCGTAACCGAGCAGACTCAAGACGCCATCACCGCATGCGGAGCGGAGCGACGCACCGGTAGCGCCCGTGACCACGCCCGCCATGAGGAGCACGCCTTGCTGCACACCCACGCGCACCGTGCTCGACGCGGCGGCTTCGACAAGCGCCGCTCCCTCGGCCAGGACGAAACGCTGGGGCAACCGGAGCAGGTCCTTGAGTCCGGCCCACGTCCTCCCCAGCTCACCCGGGACCGGCTTGGACACCACCTTGGCCACTCCCCAGCTTGCCACGGCGACCATCACCCGCAGCGTTGCCCCTCCTGCGTACCGGCCGAAGTGCCTTGCCGCCGCCTCCACCTCTTCCAAGGTGTGGAGGTCGCGCGTGGCTTGGTACAGCTTCAGAGCGGCTCCACCGGCATGCACCAGCTCGGCAAGGGAGAAGGCCGACACGAGCACGACCGTGACGCCTACCGCGAAGGTCTTCGTGAACAGCGGCTCGGGCGCGGCCCATGACGTGACATAGACCACCAGGGAGACAGCGACTCCGGCAAGGAAGGCGGGGTCACGGAAGAGTTCCTCGGCGCCGTCGCGAATGCCCTCCGGCATGTACTTGGGAGAAAGCCGCAGCGCCATGACCAGAGGGCTTTCGAGCAGGGAGTCCGGTAAAGGGAGGCTGGGTTCACCGTAACGCTCGGTGTACTGCTTCGAGAGAAGCTCCTCCACCGAGTCTGGTTTCTGAACCGAGGCGAGCAGGGGAGCCGCGGAAGCCACCCACCGTCCGCGCTGCTTCAACCAGGCCAGATCCTCATGGAACTGCTGGAGGACGCGCCGGGCGTCCTCCCGAGTGAAGCGCTGGAACGAGGGCTCCACTCCCACTGGTGGGAGGTACAGCCGAACACCGGCCCCGGGTAGCACCTCCACGCGAGCGAGCGGTAGCGCGGGCTTGAGGGACGTCCCCTCCTCGGACACGCCGCACGAGAACTCCGCCACGGAGGGGTCGACGTCGTCCCTCATCGCCTCCGTCGAGGAGGAGCAGGCGGTTGCCATGACGAGGGACAGCACCAGCACCCGCCTGACGAACTGGCCGGTGATGCGAGTGGAAGGGCTCATGCCGGCCAGCTCGGGGGAGGGAGCCCGTTCCTACGAAGGAGGCACGAGCGGGGACGTCCCGCGGGTTCAACCCGTGGGGCGTGGCACCCTCACCCCGTCCCTCTCCCGGGGGGAGAGGGGTGTGGGGCCTCAGTAGGCCTTGGAGAAGACGATGCGGCCCTGAGACGGCTCGCCCGTCACCACGCACTTGCCCGGCTCCTGCTTCAGCGCGAACGGCCGGTTGCGCGTGGTCAGGCCCGTCTCGTCCTTGATGCGAGCCTCCACCTTCGGGTCCCCGTTCCAGTGCGCCAGGAGGAAGCCCGTGTCCGCCTTCTCCTTCATCTCCTCGTAGCTGTTCACCTCGAAGGTGTGCGAGTCCCGGAAGCTCTTCGCCTTCTCGAACAGGTCCTTCTGCATCTGCTCGAGCATGTCCTGGGCCTTGGCCACCGCCTGGTCCAGCGGGATGAACTCCTTCTGCTTCACGTCGCGGCGCACCATCACGCACGAGCCCTTGGCCAGGTCCTTGGGACCCAGCTCCACCCGGAGGCAGGTGCCAATCAGCTCGTGCTCGCTGTACTTCCAGCCCGGGCTCTTGGTGTCGTCATCGTCCACCACCACGCTCAGGCCGGCCTTCTTCAGGTCCGCGGCCAGCGCGTGCGACTTCTCCATCACCTGCGTCTTCTCCGCGTCCGTCGCCTTGCCGGCGATGGGGATGATGACCACGTGCGTGGGCGCCAGCCGCGGCGGGACGATGAGTCCCGTGTCGTCCGAGTGCGTCATGATGAGGCCGCCGATGAGGCGCGTGGACACGCCCCAGGACGTCTGCCACACGTGGTGCTGCTTGCCGTCACGGCCCTGGAACATCGTGTCGAAGGCCTTGGCGAAGTTCTGCCCCAGGTTGTGGCTGGTGCCCGCCTGCAGCGCCTTCTTGTCCTGCATCATCGCCTCGATGCTGTAGGTGCGCAGCGCGCCGGCGAACTTCTCCGACTCCGTCTTGCGCCCCGTCATCACCGGCATCGCCATGTAGTCCTCGGCGAACTTCCGGTACACCTCCAGCATCTGCAGCGTCTCCTTCTCCGCGTCGTCCTCCGTCTCGTGGCAGGTGTGGCCCTCCTGCCAGAGGAACTCGGTGGTGCGCAGGAACAGGCGCGTGCGCATCTCCCAGCGCATCACGTTCGCCCACTGGTTGATGAGCAGCGGCAAGTCCCGGTAGCTCTGGATCCACTTGGCGAAGCTGCGGTTGATGATGGTTTCCGAGGTGGGCCGGATGACGTAGGGCTCATCCAGCTTGGAGCCGCCCGCGTGCGTCACCACGGCCAGCTGCGGGTTGAAGCCCTCGACGTGCTCGGCCTCCTTCTTCAGGTAGCTCTCGGGGATGAGCAGCGGGAAGTAGGCGTTCTTGTGGCCCAGGTCCTTGAACATCTTGTCGAGGACCCGCTGCATGTTCTCCCAGATGGCATAGCCATTGGGACGGATGACCATGCAGCCCTTCACGTCCGAGTAGTCGGCGAGCTTCGCCTTCTGGACCAGGTCCACATACCACTCGGAAAAGCCCTTCTCGCGCGGTGCCAGCTTCTCGGCCATCTGCTTGAAATCCTTCGAAAATGAGTGAGGGCCGTTGCCTACGCCAGCCCCCGCCCGGAATCAATGGTTGCGGGCTACTCGCAGCGTGTGGCCTCGTGCCGG
This sequence comes from Archangium sp., assembly GCA_035645295.1. GTDB lineage: Bacteria > Myxococcota > Myxococcia > Myxococcales > Myxococcaceae > Archangium. The sequence goes on along the minus strand of DASQMW010000157.1, from coordinate 281 downwards.
CAGTCATGGCCGGAACGGTCCAGCTCCAACTGGTAGAGCGACTGGAGGGCCTCGTTCTCCAGGGAGACCCCCACCCGGCGGGGGCCCGTCCCCGGCTCGTTGAGGACGATGTCCACCGCCTCCAGGGTGCGCTGGGGGGTGGGGTCGGCCGGGGCGGACAGCACGTCCCGCTGGCTGAAGCGCCGCCAGCTCCCGCCGCCCGTGCCGCCCCCCGCCGTGGAGGCCGTGTAGAAGCCCTCGGCGCAGCGGGCCGTCCCCCCCACGAAGCCCGCCTGGTAGAT
>DASQMW010000156.1:0-11711 GCA_035645295.1 Archangium sp. | reverse complement strand
CGCACAACAAACACCCAACGCACAACAAACACCCAACGCACAACAAACACCCAACGCACAACAAACACCCAACGCACAACAAACACCCAACGCATAACAAACACCCCTCTCCCCCCGGGAGAGGGACGGGGTGAGGGTGCCAGGGTCCCAGGTTGAACCCGTGTATGCCCCCTCTCCCTCGGGGAGAGGGCTGGGGTGAGGGTCAAGATGACCTGGACCGAGGAAACGCTCAGGGCAGAAGGCTTCGAGAACCCGAAGCGAGCGGCCAAGGAGCTCTCGGCCCTGTCGGCGGCACTCGGAGTCCCCTTGGCCGAATACCTCCACGAGGCATCGAAGCGGACCTCGGAGCCCGACGAAATCATCGCGGCGTTCGATCGAATCCGTGAGGGCCTCCAAGGACTCCCAGACCCCACCCTCACCCGCCTGTGGGACTGGTTGCCGGCGCTCTTCCACGCGAGCACCTTCGCGCCCCGGCTGCTGACCACGAGGCCTGGCCTGCTGCGCTGGCTGGCGGGCTCGCGCACGCTGACGCGGGAGAAACCCCGGGAGCACTACCGCTGCGAGGCCCTATCGGCCACGCGCCGCATCGCCCCCACGGACGCGGAGGGCCTGTACCGCCGCCTGCGCCGCTACAAGTACCGCGAGCTGCTGCGCCTCATGGTGCGCGACGCGGCCCTGCGAGCGCCCATGGCGGAGCTGGGCCGGGAGCAGACCGCCCTGTCCGAGGCCCTCATTGGCGCGGCCCTGTCCTGGGCGGAGCGCTCGCTCCAAGCGAAGTACGGCACACCGGACACACCGGGCTTCTGCATCCTGGGGATGGGGAAGCTGGGGGGCGAGGATCTCAACTTCAGCTCGGACGTGGACCTCATCTACCTGTACCGGGCGGACGGGAACACCACGGGAGGCACGTCGGGCGCACTGCCCACGGTGCAGTACTACACGCGGCTGGGCGAGGCGGTGACGCAGGCGCTGACGAAGGTGACGGCGGAGGGCTTCTGCTACCGGGTGGACCTGAACCTGCGCCCGCAGGGACGAGCGGGGGCGATGGTCATCTCCCTGCCCGCGGCGCTGGCGTACTACGAGACGTTCGGGCGCATGTGGGAGCGGGCGGCGCTCACCAAGGCGCGGGCGGTGGCCGGGGACGCGACCCTCGCGGAGGAACTGCTGAGCGAGCTGGGGCCGTTCATCTGGCGGCGGAGCCTGGACCTGTCGGCGGTGGACGGACTGCGAGACCTGAAGGCCCAGATCGACATGCGCGGCAAGGCGAGCACGGATGACGTGAAGCTGGGCCCCGGGGGAATCCGCGAGGTGGAGTTCTTCGTCACCGCGCTCCAGCTGCTGCAGGGAGGCAAGGACCCGGTCCTGCGCGAGCCGAGGACGATGCGGGGGCTGCGCAAGCTGGAGCGGGCGGGCTTCGTCTCGGGGCCGGACGCGGACGCGCTGGAGGAGGCGTACGTCTTCCTGCGGCGGGTGGAGAACCGGCTGCAGATGCTGGAGGAGCGGCAGACGCAGGCGCTGCCCACGGGCGAGCGGGAGCGGCGCCGGTTGGCCACCTCGCTGGGCTTCGCGGATTGGGAGACGTTCCGGAGCGAGCTGGAGCGGCACCGGCGCTTCGTGCTGGAGGCCTTCAACACGCTGCTGGGACAGACGGCGCGGGACGAGGTGCCCGACGAGCCGCTGCTGGCGCTCGCGCTGGACCCGGACCTGCCGCCGGAGCAACGCCGGGAGGCACTGGCCCAGCGGGGCTTCGCGGACCCCGAGCGGGCACTGGCCGAGTTGGAGCGGCTGGCCGGGGTGCCCCACTCGCCCTTCATGGATGGGGGCTCGGGGGTGAAGGCGGTGCGGCTGCTGTCGGAGCTGGCGCAGACGCCGGACCCGGACCAGGCGCTGCTGCACTTCTCGGACTTCCTCGCGCGGCTGCACCAACCCGAGGGCTACCTGCGGCTGCTCACGGGCATGCCCCGGGCGAGCCGGCGCCTCTTCAACCTCTTCGGGCAGAGCGACTACCTCTCGCGCATCTTCCTGCGGCACCCGGAGCTGCTGGACGCGCTGGTGCTGGCGCAGCTGGACGAGGCGCTGAAGTCCTCCGAGCGCATCCGCCAGGAGCTGGGAGCCCGGCTGGGGCGGCACCCGGACGCGGAGGCGAAACACGGGGCGATGCCGCGCTTCAAGAACGAGGAACTGCTGCGCATCGGGCTCAACGACATCGGAGGAGACCTCTCGGTGCCGGAGGTGGCGCGGCAGCTCACGGCGGTGGCGGACGGCATCCTCGACGAGTGCCTCTTCCTGGCGCTGGAGGAGCAGCGCGAGCGCTACGGCCTGCCGCTCGACGCGAGCGGGCAGCGCGAGGGGCTGGTGGTCATCGCCATGGGCAAGCTGGGCGGGTACGAGCTGGGCTACCACTCGGACCTGGACCTCATCTTCGTCTACAGCGGCAACGGCCAGGCGGAGACGAGCGGAGGCAGCCGCGGCGCCCTCACCCACCACGAGTACTTCGCCAAGACCGTGCAGCGGCTCATGACGCTGCTGCAGGTGCAGCTGCGCGAGGGACACCTCTACAAGATCGACGCACGGCTGAGGCCCTCGGGGAACCAGGGGGCGCTGGTGGTGAGCCAGGACGCCCTGCGCGAGCACCACCAGAAGCGGGCGCAGCTGTGGGAGCGCCAGGCCCTCATCAAGGCCCGGCCGGCGGCGGGAGACGCGGTGCGCTTCCGCCCCGTGCAGGACGAGGTGCTCGCCCCGCTCGTCTACGAGCGCCCCCTCCCCCCGGACGCGGCGGCGGAGATCGACCGGTTGCGCACGCGCATGGAGCGCGAGCTGGCCCACGAGAACGCCCAGCAGCTCAACCCGAAGCTGGGCCAGGGCGGACTGGTGGACGTGGAGTTCACCGTCCAGTACCTGCAACTGGTGTACGGCCGGGAGTACCCGCGGGTCCGCGGCACCAACACGCTGACGGCGCTGGAGGGACTCCAGGCCGAGGGCCTCCTCGCCCCCGAGGACGCCGAGGCCCTGCGCCAGGGCTACCTCTTCCTGCGCCGGGTGGAGAACCGGCTGCGGCTCGTGCACGCCAGTTCCCTGGCCCATATGCCCACCGGGGGCCGGCCGCTGGCACAGCTCGCGCGCAGACTGGGCGTCCTCGGCACAGCGCCGGGAGAAACGTTCCTCGCCCAATATCGAGCCTGCGCCGCCCGTGTGCGGGACGTGTATGCTCGCGTCCTTCGTGCCCCACGCCGTGCCTGAGTCCCCTGCCCGTGCTGCTGAAGCAACGCTTTGAAATCCTCCGGCCGCTCGAAGAGATGGAGCTGGCCCTGGTGCGCGCGGCGGTGGACGCCCCCTCGCTGTTGGACTCGCGCGAGGAGGCCGTGCTGCGCACCGCGCTGTCCCTGGCGCGCCTCTACAAGCTCCGCCACGAGGGCCATGACCACTCGGTGGAGGCGTGGACGGCGCCCATGCGCGAGGACGTGTCGCGCAGGCTCGCTCCGGTGCTGCTCGGCGGGCGCCGCATCACCCGCGACCAGCTCGTGCCGCACGTGCGCGACCTCCGTGCCCCGGTGCTCAAGCTGCGCGACGAGCTCGTCCACCACCTGCACGGGCGCGTGCCCGAGGAGGTGCTCCACCGCGAGCTGCGGCACAAGTCGCTCGTCGTCGTGGCCGGCGGTGGTGGAGGCGTGGCCTACGTGTACCTGGGGGTGATGAGCCTGCTGGACGAGCACGGCCTCAAGCCGTCGCTGCTGGCGGGGACCTCCATGGGCGCCATCCTGATGTTGATGCGCTCGCGCATGGCCCTCTTCGACCAGGGCGAACTGGTGAACATCATCCGCGGCCTCTCCTGGCGGAAGCTCTTCCGCTTCATCTCCACGGAGAACCGCTACGGGATGCCAGCGGCGCTGCGGCTGTTCCTCCGCTCGGGACTGGGCCGCTACTTCAACACGGGGCCGGGCCTGCCGGACTCGGGCATGCGGCTGAAGGACCTGCCGGTGCCCATGCTCATCGCGGTGGGCGGCATCCGGCGCGGCATGCTGCCCAGGCCCCTCGAGTACTACGAGCGCCTGTTGGGCACGAGCCCGGTGAGCCTGCTCAGCCCCACGGGCGTGGCGCGCCGCATCCAGGCGGTGATGGGCACGCTGGCCGAGTTCTTCACCCGCCCGGAGATCATGGTGAAGCTCCACCTGGGCGCGGACGACACGACGGCTGGCTTCGACGCGATCGACGCGGCGGGCTTCTCCTCGTCACTGCCCGGCGTCATCCACTACGACATGCTGCGCGACGACGCGCACATGCGCGGCCTGCTGGACGGGATGATGGAGGAACAGGGCATCTTCCGGCTGCTGGACGGCGGGCTGGTGGACAACCTCCCGGTAAAGGCCGCCTGGAGGGCGGTGCACCACGGCAACATTGGCACGCGCAACGCCTTCTTCCTCGCGCTGGACGGCTTCGCACCCAAGCTGACCACCCCCTTCTGGTTGCCCCTGCAACGGCTCGCGGCCATGACGGTGGCTCCCAACCTCCCCTACGCCCACCTCGTCAAACGCTTCGGCACCACCCTCTCCCCCCTGGAGTTGGTGCCCTCCGTTCAGTTGGCAACCAAGGCCATGCATTACGGCCGCAAGCAGCTCGGCGCGGACATGCCCTTCCTCTCTCGCATGCTGTCGCCTCTGCCCCACTTGGGGTGACGAGCTACTTTGAATTCAAACGAGTTCCTGGGAGACTGGGGGCCTCTCGCCTTCCCCCTGAAGAGGATCCCTTCATGAGCTCGACCTCCGGCAACGCCGCGCGCTCCGACCAGATCTGGCTCGATGGCAGGCTGATCAAATGGGACGAAGGCCAGGTGCACGTCATGACCCACGCCCTGCACTACGGGCTGGGGGTCTTCGAGGGCATCCGGGCCTACCGCACCCACGATGGCCGCCTGGCGGTGTTCCGCCTGCGCGAGCACATCGAGCGCCTGTTCGACTCGGCCCACATCTGCATGATGAAGCTGCCCTACACGGTGGAGCAGCTCATGGAGGCGTGCCTGGAGCTGCTGCGCAAGCAGAAGGAGCAGTTCGCCAACGGGGCCTACCTGCGCCCCATCGCCTTCATGGGCGACGGCGCCATGGGCCTGGGCGCCATCAACCCCACCCGCGTGGCCGTCACCGCCTGGGACTGGGGCGCGTACCTCGGGGACCGGGGCATCCGCGAGGGCATCCGCGCCAAGGTGAGCTCCTACACCCGCATGCACGTCAACGTGAACATGGTGCGCGGGAAGATCTCCGGCCAGTACGTCAACTCCATCCTCGCCAAGCGCGAGGCCGTGCTCGCCGGCTATGACGAGGCCATCCTCCTGGACATCAGCGGCTTCGTCGCCGAGGCCTCCGGCGAGAACATCTTCCTCGTCAACAAGAAGGGCATCATCAAGATCCCGCCCCTCTCCTCCCCCATCCTCGACGGCATCACCCGCGACACGGTGCTGAAAATCCTGCGCGACTCGGGCCGCACCGTGGAGGAGGTCACCGTCACCCGCGACGCCCTCTACATCGCCAACGAGGTCTTCTTCACCGGCACCGCCGCGGAAATCACCCCCGTGCGCGAGGTGGACAACCGCACCGTGGGCTCCGGCAAGCCCGGCCCCATCACCCAGTATGTGCAGGAGACCTACTTCCGCACCGTCCGGGGCCAGGAGCCGCGGTACACCGAGTGGCTCACCTACGTCTGACGGGCTTCCAGGCAGCCAGGGGACTCTGGACGTGCCGGAAGGGGGGCGGATCGGCTAGAACCAGGAGCCGATGCGCCCCGAGTACGACACCGCCCCCAATCCGTTCAATCTCGAGAACCCGTCCATCCTCGACATCGCTCCGCCGGAGCCCAAGTCGCTGGAGGAGACGGGCCTGAAGATCGGCCTGCTGTCGGACATTGCCCTGCGCTACCTGTATTACCAGGGCACCGCGACAGGCATGGACATGGCCCAGGAGCTGCGCCTGCCGTGGCCCGGCGTCATGGAGCACGTGGTGGACTTCCTCACCGCCGAGAAGCTGGTGGACCTGCGCGGCGGCAAGGGCTTCGGACGCGCCTCGGTGGACTTCATCCTCACCGAGAAGGGCCGCGAGTACTCCAAGGGGGCCATCGAGCGCAGCACCTACGTGGGCCCCGCCCCCGTCCCCATCGAGCAGTACAACGCCCTCATCACCGCCCAGACGGAGGAGAGCCCCGTCATCAGCCGTGAGGATCTGGTGCAGGGCCTCGCCCACCTCACCGTCAACGCGGACCTGATGGACAAGTTGGGGCCGGCGGTGAACTCGGGCCGCTCGCTCTTCCTCTATGGCCCTCCGGGCAACGGCAAGACGAGCCTCGCCGAGGCCATCAGCCGCATGTTCGGCGGCGAGGTCTTCATCCCCCATTGTCTGGAGATCGACAACCAGATCATCAAGGTCTTCGACGCCCTCAACCACATCCCCATCACGCTCGAGTCCGAGCGCGATGCCGCGGGCCGGCGCGCGACCTTCGAGATGGATCACCGCTGGCAGCTGTGCCGGCGCCCCGCCGTCGTCGTGGGCGGTGAGCTGACGCTCGAGACGTTGGATCTCATCTACTCGCCCACCGCGCGCTTCTACGAGGCGCCCTTCCAGGTGAAGGCCAACGGCGGGATGCTCCTCATCGACGACTTCGGCCGCCAGAAGGTCCACCCCACGGACCTGCTCAACCGGTGGATCGTCCCTCTGGAGAAGCGGGTGGACTTCCTTACCCTGCACACGGGCAAGAAGTTCGAGATCCCCTTCGATCAGCTGCTCGTCTTCTCCACCAATTTGGACCCCAAGGAGTTGGTGGACGAGGCCTTTCTGCGGCGCATCAAGTACAAGATCGAGGTGAACAACCCGGACGAGGAGGTCTACCGGGAGATCTTCGCGCGGGTGTGCGAGGCGGCGGGCATCCCCTACGTGGACCAGGCGGTCACCTACCTCCTTCAGCACTACTACAAGCCGAACAACATCCAGATGCGCGCCTGCCACCCGAGAGATCTGGTGCAGCTCATCAAGGACGCGGCGCGCTACCGGCAGATCGCTCCGGCGCTCTCCAAGGATCTGCTCGACCAGGCGTGCGAGGTCTTCCTGGTCAGTCTATGAGACAAGTAGCGTTTTAATTGTCCTGAGCTGCTGGAATTTCTACAATCAGGGAACCGTTGTTCCCGCTGGCCGGGTTTTCGTCCCGACCCGCCGGTCCCGCTGGCAGCCGGTGTGAAGGAGCGTCACGTCCGTGAAGGAACGCTACCAAGAGATCGACGAGAAGAACGAAACGCTGCGCGACTACCTTGGCATTTTCAAGGACAAGAGCCGCGACTTCCTCGAGAAGTTCGAGATGTCGTGGATCTACCACGACGCGGCGCTCGAGGGGACGGTGTACACGCAGCAGGAGCTGGTGTCGGCGCTCTTCCCCGAGCGGGCCAGTATGGACCCGGCAATGATCCCCGTGGTGCTGGAGGTGCGCAACCACAAGGCGGCGTGCGACTTCCTGCGCGAGGAGGCGGCGGGGACGGGCAAGAAGCAGACGCAGATCACGCTGACGACCATCAAGCGGATCCACGATCTGCTGTGCGGCAGCACGCCGGAGGCGCAGCAGGCGCGCGCCAACATCGAGCGGCGCGAGCGCACGGAGAAGGAGCTGGCGAAGGAGCGCGATCGCAGCGGCTACCGCAAGGACATGCCCCTGCACCGCACGTACTTCCACGAGATCGCCCAGCCGGCGAAGATCCAGCCGATGCTGGAGAAGCTGGTGGACTACACCGGCAGCGCTGAGTTCCGGGAGTCCCACCCCATCAAGCAGGCGGCGGTGGCGCAGCACCGGTTCATGCAGATCTTCCCGTTCACGGAGAACAGCGGGAAGGTGGGCCGGATGCTCACCAACCTCGTGCTGCTGCGCAACGGGTACATGCCGGCGATCATCCACTCGATCGATCGTCAGCGGTACTACGAGTCGCTGCGCGGCGCGGAGGGAGTGTTCCGCGCGCTGCTGATGGACGCCATCGAGAACTCGTTGGACAACGGCGTGAAGTACTTCAAGGACATGAGCCGCCGCTACAAGGCCATCAACTAGGCCGTGCGCGTCGGGGCTCACGAGTCCATCGCGGGAGGCGTGAGCCGTGCGCTGGCGCGGGCCGAGGAGCATGGCGCGCGCAGCCTGCAGGTCTTCACGAAGAACGCCCGGGGCTGGAAGGCCCCGCCCCTCACCGAGGAGGAGTGCCACGCCTTCCGCGAGGAGGTGCGGCGCACGGGGCTGCCGGTGGTGGCGCACGGCAGCTACCTGGTGAACCTCGGCACCGAGGAGCCGGCGCAGCACGAGAAGTCGCTGGACTGCGTCGTCGAGGAACTCACCCGGTGCGAGCGGCTCGGCATCCCCTTCCTCATCCTCCATCCCGGTGGACACCCGGACGAGCGGCGCGGGCTGGCGCTGATCTCCCGGGCCCTGGACGAGGTGCACGCGCGCACACCGGGCTTCCAGTCACGCATCTGCCTGGAGGTGACGGCGGGCCAGGGCAACTGCCTGGGCTGGCGCTTCGAGCACCTGGCGGAGGTGCTGTCCCAGACGGCGGACGCGGGGCGCCTGGGCATCTGTCTGGACACCTGCCATTTGTTCGCCGCGGGATACGATCTCTCGACGGAGGCCGGTTACCATGAGGTGATGGAGGAGTGTGACCGGGTGTTGGGGCTGGAGCGGGTGCACTGCATCCACCTCAATGACAGCAAGAAGCCGTTGGGCTGCCGGGTGGATCGCCACGAAGAGGTGGGCAAGGGAGCGATCGGGCTCACGCCCTTCCGCTGCCTGATGAAGGATGCCCGCTTCGTCAACACCATTGGAATCCTGGAGACCCCGTTCCCCGAGCGTTACGCAGAAGTCATCAAGCGTCTCGAATCGATGGGCCGGAGGAAGTAAACACAGCACCCATGCCTGCTACACCGACAGCCAACAGCCGCAGGACGTCCGGAAGCGGAGAGGGCTCGGAGCCCCCGCCGCCACGCCTCGCGAACCTGCCGGCACGCGCCAAGCTGGAGCGGCTGCTCCGGGTGGCCAAGGGCCGCAAGAAGGCCCTCGTGCTCACCCATGACAATCCGGATCCGGACTCCATCGCCTCGGCGGTGGCGCTCGCCCAGCTGCTCAAGGAGCGAGCGGGTGTGGAAGAGGCCCGGGTGGGCTACGGCGGCATCATCGGCCGGGCGGAGAACATCGCCTTCGTGAAGGTGCTGCGCCTGCCCGTGGTGCCCATCGCCCAGCTGGACCTGGACGAGTACGATCTGCTGGCACTCGTGGACACGCAGCCGCCCACGGGCAACCACGCGATTCCTCCACGCCTGCGCGGCGAGGTGGACATCGTCATCGACCACCACCCGCTGCGCAACGAGAGCCTCGAGTCACCTTTCGCGGACGTGGGCGGAGACTTCGGCGCCACCTCGACGATGTTGGTGGAGTACCTGCGCGCCGCCGGGATGGAACCCTCGACGGACGTGGCCACCGCGCTCTTCTATGGGCTGAAGGCGGACACGAGGGATCTGGGGCGCGAGACGACCCAGACGGACATCGACACGTACCTATGGCTGTTCCCGCGGATGGACAAGCACCTGCTGGGGCAGATCGAGCACCCGGAGCTGCCCGCGCGGTACTTCCAGCTCTACCACACGGCCTTCGAGCGGGCGAAGGTGTACGGGGACACGGCCATCGTGACGGATTTGGAGGAGGTCTACTCCCCGGACATGGTGGCCGAGGTGGCCGAGCGGCTGATGTTCCTCGAGGGGATGAAGTGGTCGCTGGCGTACGCGACGTACCGCAACCAGCTCTTCCTGTCGCTGCGGGTGAAGGACCGGCGGATGAACGCGGGGCGGCTGATCCGGGAGATCTGCGAGGACCACGGCGGCTCGTCGGGAGGCCACGGCAGCATGGCGGGCGCGAGGATTCCGCTGTCGGGGAAGGCGACGCAGCGCAAGGCGGTGAAGCGCGAGCTGGTGCGCCGGTTCCTCGAGGCCTTTGGAGTCGCGGATGAGCGTCCGGTGGGGCTGCTGTCCGCGCCCTCGCCGTGATGATCTACTGGGACCACAACGCGGCCGCGCCGGTGCGGCCGGAAGTGGCCGCGCTGCTGGCGCGGGCCTGGGCCGAGGGAGGTTGGGGTAACGCCTCCAGCGTGCACCGGAGCGGGCGCGAGGCCCGGGGACGGTTGGACGCGGCGCGGGCCCGGGTGGCGCACGTGCTGGGCTGCGAGCCGAAGGAGGTGTGCTTCACCGGCTCGGGCTCGGAGGCGGACGCGCTGGCGGTGAAGGGAGCCTGGCTCGCGCGGAAGGAGACGCGGCGGCGGCGCGTGGTGAGCTCGGCCATCGAGCACCCGGCGGTACTCGCGGCGTTGAAGCAGTTGGAGGCGCTGGGCGCGGAGGTGGTGCGGGTACGTCCGGGACGGGACGGCCGGGTGCCGCTGGACGCGATGCTGGAGGCGCTGACGCCGGAGACGGTGCTGTGCTCGTTGATGTGGGCGAACAACGAGACGGGCGTGGTGCAGCCGGCGGCGGAGCTGTCGCGGGCGTGCCGTCAGCAGGGCATCCTGTTCCACACGGACGCGGTGCAGACGGTGGGAAAGCTGCCGACGCACCTGCGCGAGGTGGACGCGGATCTGCTGGCGCTCTCGGCGCACAAGTTCGGAGGGCCGGCGGGAGCCGGAGTGCTGGTGGTGCGCAAGGGCGTGGAGGTGCAGGCCCTGACTCCGGGACATCAGGAGGCGGGGCTGCGAGGAGGGACGCAGAACGTGCCCTACGCGGAGGCGCTCGCGCTGGCCCTGGAGCTGGCGCACGAGGAGCAGCCGGCGCACGCGGCTCGGGTACAGGCGCTGCGAGACACGTTCGAGCGGGAGGTGCGCTCGCGCATCCCGGACGTGACGGTGAACGGAGAGGGAGCGCCGCGGGTGCCGAACACGAGCAACCTGTGCTTCCACGGCGCGGACGGTGAGGCGTTGCTGATCGCCCTGGATCTGGAGGGCATCTGCGTCTCATCGGGAGCGGCATGCGCCTCGGGGACTCTGACGCCCTCACACGTGCTGCTGGCCATGGGCCTCACACCGGCGCAGGCACACGGCGCGCTGCGCTTCTCACTGGGTCCGGCGGCGACGGAAGAAGAAGTGGCCCGGGTCGTGGAGGCCCTGAGCACCCACGTCCCCAGGGCCCGAGCCCTGAACCTGGAGTAACGGCCCCCAACACCAACCCCCGTCAACCTCCCCTCGCCCCCCGGGAGAGGGACGGGGTGAGGGTGCCAGGACCCCAGGTTGAACCCATGTAAGCCCCCTCTCCCTCTGGGAGAGGGCCGGGGTGAGGGTCTCCCTGTCCCCTCCCCCGTGTCCCGCGCCTACCACTTCTGGTCGGGGAGCTTCTTCTCGCGAACTCCGTCCGGGGGCTGGCCGTAACCCGGCATGCCCTCATGGGACTCCTGGGGCTTGTCCGGCCCGCGCTCGACCTTGCGCTCCGTGTCCGCCTCGCGGGTCTCCTGCGGCTTCTGCTCCTTCTCGGTGGCCATCTCGAATCCTCCCTCGCGCACTGGCGCTTGCCTCGTGCGGGGGAAGATCGGCATGGAATGGAGAACCGGCATCCAGGGACGGGGCAGGCAAGAGAGCGCAAACCCTCACCCCAGCCCTCTCCCAGAGGGAGAGGGGGCAGACACAGGGGCAACTCGGGGTCCTCGCACCCTCACCCCAGCCCTCTCCCAGAGGG
>DASQMW010000155.1:0-11007 GCA_035645295.1 Archangium sp. | reverse complement strand
CGACAGATTTTGGGCCCCTTGGCCAACCTTGCTGCCGCTCACCTGACAGATAGGGGCGACGAGCCAGAGCGCGCCCCCAGGGGCCCGTACACAACCTCTTTTCGGCTCCTCGCCAAGCCCTGGTGAATAATCCGGGCTAGGGCAACCCTGACTCCCTGCCCCTAGAGGTGCAACAGGTGCGCTTGCACGGCTAGCCGCCCCCTCTGGCAACGCCCTAGGCGTCAAGCCACGCCTCGAAACAAGCATCCGCGAGGCAGCCAGTCAAGCACGACCGTCACATTCCACGGCTTTTTCTTCAATCCCTCGAGTAGACCCAGATGACTTGAGGGACGTGATGTCGCGACAATCATCTTCCGTAGAGCGTTCAAAATCCACCGGCACAGTGTGCTGCAACTGCCCCTTATGCGCTGGAGGGCTCGAGTCGTAGTCGGCGCAATAGACCAACGACCCCTCGTCCGGCGTACACGTCCCCATGAGCCAGCGGTGACTTTGGAGGGTTTCCTCGTGCATTCCCTCCGCGCCCACGCACCGGGCCACCTGAGGCCGAGCGCTCCCACTGCGTCCGCCATCCGTTCCTCATCATTTTGTCATGGAATCCTCATCAAAACGTATGTCTATCTTCAACTTCCGAGCGCTTGCCCTCGCATTGCCGCCCCCCCACTCCCCATGGACTACCACCATGAACAACAATTACACTCATGAACATCGCGCCTACGAGCGAAGAGCGGTTCCTCCGTGTCCTGGTCGTCGACGAAGATGAGAGCATCCTCCGAGGCTTCACCGATGTCTTTGAATGCCTCGGAAAAAAGGAGTTCCACCTCGCCCGTACCCTAGCGGAGGCCCGGCAGTTCCTCGAGGACGTGATGATCGACATCGCCTTCATCGCCCCGCGGCTCGCGCCGGACCTTCAGCAGCGGGAGGGCATCACCCTCCTCCAGGAGGTCCGCGGCCGTTACCAGACGGTGCCCATCGTGGTGGGCAAACTCAGCCAGCCCGAAGACATCCACGAAGCCCTGGCTTTGGGAGCCGAAGGCTCCGTGCTCGACACGGAAGTCGCGCAGCGGGTTCCCGGCATCCTCGAGCAACTGCGCCGCAAGCTCGAGGTCGAGGAGGTGTCGCTGGATCTCCGCTCCCGCGGTGCTCCCAACCCGAATTTCGGCCTCATCGGCACCTCGGTGGTCATGCAGCACCTGCGGGCACTCATCCACCGGGTGGCCACGGCCGACATCCAGGAACCGGTGCCAGTCCTCATCCTCGGGCCAACGGGCTCTGGAAAGGAGCTGGTGGCCCAGGCCATCCACAAGCTCGGCCACCATCCCTCCGAGCCCTTCTTCGATATCAACTGTGGTGCCCTCACCGAGACCCTGGTCGAGAGTCAGCTCTTCGGCTACGTCCGGGGCGCCTTCACCGACGCCACCCGGGACCAGGACGGGTACTTCACGCTCGTACGGCGAGGCACCCTCTTCCTGGACGAAGTGGCCGAGTTGAGCCCGGCCCTCCAGGCCAAACTGCTACGCGTCCTGGAGACCCGGCGTTTCAGGCCCGTCGGACCCACCGCCCGCGAGCAGCTCTTCCAGGGCCGCATCGTCGCCGCCACTCACGTCGACCTCAGGGAGCGCGTCCGGCAAGGGCTCTTCCGCGAGGACCTCTTCCACCGGCTCAACGTGCTGTTCATCCGCGTCCCCCCGCTCTCGGAGCATAGAGAGGACATCCCCGCGCTCGTCCAGCACTTCGCCGCCGGGCACCAAAGACCCCTGCATTTCACGCCGCAGGCCATCGAGCAGCTCCGCCAGCGTCCCTGGCCGGGGAATGTCCGCGAGCTGCGCAACGCCATCTACCGGCTGGCCATCCTCGCCGAGTCCGAACGCATCGATGCAGAAACCGTTGAGCGGTATCTCCCCGAGGACTCCGGTGACTTATCGGATGACGAGCCACCGAGGCTGCTGAGGGAGATGGCTCGAAAGCTCCTTGCCCTCCCCCTCCAGGACAAGATCGACGCCATCACGGAAGCGCTCGTGCAGGAGGCTCTGGAGCAGGCCCATGGGACCTGCACGGAGGCGGGCAAGAAACTCGGCCGGCACCGCAAGTTCGTCGAGCGCTCCATCAAGAAGCGCTCGTGCCCGGGCAGGAACAAGCCCAGTCGGTGACTGAAGCGGGACTGGTTCGCGGCGGTGGACACGTGCGAGCAGCTCCTCGAGGACACCACCACCACCCTGCGCGAGTTGAACGAGGTCCTCCTCCGGGACACCAGCCTCCTCCAGGCCGAGAGTTCGAGGACTGCCGGGAGCGCCCCCCCCCCCCCGTGACACGACCCCGACAGGACCGCGAGCCGCCCCTGGAGGATCTGACGGCCGCCCCCTCGTCGGTCACGTTGGAGACCCATGTCCGCCAAGCTGGCTCCCGGATAGCCGGAGCAGCCCATTGCCGGGCGGACGGCGGAACAGCGGATTTCCCCCGAAAATTCCCTGCAACTGACGTGCCTGGACGGCCGCTATCCGCACTGGCATCTCTACCCTGCGTTCACTGCCAGACTGACCGGGCAGGGTCGAGGCGTTATGCTGCGGCCTTTCCATTCTTTGGGAAACACTCCGCCCCTTCATGCCCCCTTCGACCTCGGCATCCCTTCCTCCTGGACCCAAGGGCATCTGGTTCCTCGGTAGTGCCCTGGAGCAGCTCCGGGATCCGCTCGGAATCTTCGTGCGAGGCCGCGAGCGGTACGGGGACATCGTCCATTACTGGATGGGGCCGGGGGGCACGATGATCCTGCTCAACCACCCGGATCACGTGAAGCACGTGCTGGTGAACAACCCCCAGAACTACGTCAAGCCGCCCCAGGGCGGGGGCCTGCTGGGCAATGGCCTCTTCAGCAGCCGCGGGGATTTCTGGAAGCGCCAGCGGCGGATGATGCAGCCGGCCTTCCACCGCGATCGGCTCGGGCCCATGGTGCAGCGGGCCGTGGAGGGCACCCGCTCGATGCTCACCCGGCTGGAAGCCCAGGCCCGTTCCGGCAAGCCCTTCGATGTCGAGCAGGAGATGACGTGGGTGCTGCGCTCCGTCGTGAGCCAGAGCGTGTTCTCGCTCGACGTCACCGAGCTGTCCCCCACCGTGCGTGACGCCTTCGAGTACGTGATGGCCTTCGGGCGGCGGAAGATCTCCATCTGGAACGCCCTCCCCCTGCCGCGCCTGGGCCGGCGCCGCAACAAGGAGTGCATCCGGCTCCTCGACAAGACGGTGTACGAGCTCGTCCGGCAGCGGATGCAGAATCCCGGGGAGTACCAGGATCAGCTCTCCGCGATGATCGCGGCGCGCGACCCCCAGGGCGAGCCGATGACGGACAAGCAGCTGCGCGACGAGGCGATGACGCTGTTCGTCGCCGGCCACGAGGCCACCGTGAGCGCCATGACGTGGGTGTGGTACCTGCTGGATCGCCACCCCGAGGTGCAGCAGAAGGTGCGCGAGGAGATGGCCACGGTGCTCGGCGACGCCCCGCCCACGGCCCAGACGCTTCCCCGGTTGCAGTACACCAGCCAGGTCTTCGAGGAGGCGCTGCGCCTGTACCCGCCGGCCTGGGTGATGGGACGCATCGCGAAGGAAGAGGATCAGATCGGCGGCTACACCATTCCGGCCAGGAGCACCCTCGTCCTCTCCCAATACGTCATGCACCGGCACCCCGCCTATTGGCATGACCCCGAGCGGTTCGATCCGGAGCGCTTCGCGCCGGAACGCAAGGGCACCCAGCCGCGCTACGCCTATTTCCCCTTCGGTGGCGGCCAGCGGCTGTGTATCGGCGACAGCCTGGCGGAGATCCACGCACTGGTCGTCATGGCCGCGGTGCTCCAACGCTACCGGCTCGAGCTGGTGCCGGGGTTCCGCGTCGAGCCCGAGGCGGGTGTCACCCTCAGGCCGGCCCATGGCCTGCGGATGATCGCCCACCCCGCCCCCCTCCCCGTGACGACGCGGCGCGCCGTCGGGGCCTGAGCCCCCGCTCCAGGCAGCGCCCGCCCCCCGGTCCATCCGGGGACGCAAGGCCCCTGTCCACGGATGGACGACCCGTCCACCCATTTAAAAATCAAATCCGGGAGTTCCGCTCCATCGAAGCTCCCGACCCTTTTGCTTGAGGCACCCATGAACCCCCCGGTCCGCGCTCCTCACCGCTCCACGCTTCTGGATCTGCTCACCCAGCGCGCCTCCGAGACGCCGGATCAGCGCCTCTACACCTTCCTGGACGACTCCGGCGCCGAGGAGGCCTCGCTCACCTTCGCCGGGCTGGAGCAGCGCGCCCGCCGCATCGCCGCCGCGCTCCAGCAGGTGGCCGCCCCCGGCGAGCGCGTGATGCTGCTCTACCCTCCGGGGTTGGACTACGTCACCGGTTTCTTCGGCTGCCTCTACGCCGGCCTCATCGCCGTCCCGGCCTATCCGCCGGACCCCGCCCGCCTCGGCCGCACCCTGCCCCGCCTGCAGGCCATCATCGACGACGCCCAGGCCAAGGTGGTGCTCACCACCTCCTTCATCGCCTCCATGGGCGAGTTCCTCTTCGAGCAGGCGCCCGAGCTGCGCGCCCTCCACTGGCTCGCCACGGATGAGCTCGCCGCCGGCACCGAGGACGCCTGGCGCCGTCCCGCCCTGGAGTCCGGCACGCTGGCCTTCCTCCAGTACACCTCGGGCTCCACCGGCACGCCCAAGGGCGTGATGCTCTCCCACGCCAACCTGCTCAACAACCTGGAGCTCATCTCCCACGCCTTCCAGGCGCGCTCCGAGAGCGTGGGCGTCATCTGGCTGCCGCCCTACCACGACATGGGGCTCATCGGTGGCGTCCTCGAGCCGCTCTACAAGGGCATGCACACCGCCCTCATGTCCCCGCTGAGCTTCCTCAAGACGCCCTTGCGGTGGCTGGAGGCCATCTCCCGCTTCGGCGGTACCATCAGCGGCGGCCCCAACTTCGCCTTCGATCTATGCGTGCGCAGGATCTCCCCCGAGGAGCGCGCCACGTTGGATCTCCGCAGCTGGGAAGTCGCCTTCTGCGGCGCCGAGCCCATCCGCGTGGACACGCTCGATCGCTTCGTCGAGGCGTTCGGCCCCTGCGGCTTCCGGCGCGAGGCCATCTATCCCTGCTACGGCCTGGCCGAGGGAACGCTCATCGCCTCCGGTGGCCCCCAGGGACGCCTGCCGCTGCAGCGCGCCATGGATGCCGCGACGCTCGAGCGCAACCAGGTGGCCCCGGCCCAGGAAGGCAAGCCCGCGCACCAGATGGTGAGCTGCGGCCGGTCGCTGCCCGGCCATGAGCTGCTGGTCGTCGAGCCCTCCTCGCGCAGCCGCGTCGCCGAGGGCACCGTGGGTGAGGTGTGGCTCTCGGGCCCCAGCGTGGCCCAGGGCTACTGGCGGCGGACCGAGGAGTCCGCCCTCACCTTCCTCGCGCACACCGCGGACGGCCAGGGGCCCTTCCTGCGCACGGGCGACCTGGGCGTCTTCCAGGAAGGCGAGCTCTTCATCACCGGCCGCCTCAAGGATCTCATCATCATCCGCGGCAGGAACCACTACCCGCAGGATCTCGAGCTGACGGTGGAGAAGAGCCACCCGGCGCTGCGTCCCGGGTGCGTGGCGGCCTTCGCCGTGGACCAGGGCGGTGAGGAGAGGCTCGTCGTCGTCCACGAGGTGGACCAGCGCAAGCTGCGCGAGCCCATCGAGTCGCTCGTGGCCACCGTGCGCCAGCGCGTGGCCGAGCTGCACGAGGTGCAGCTGCATGCCCTGGTGCTGATCGAGCCGGGCAGCATCTTCAAGACCTCCAGCGGAAAGATCCAGCGCCGCGCCTGCCGCACGGGCTTCCTCGAGGGCACGCTCCAGGTGGTGCACGCCTGGAGTCTCTCGGACGGCGGCGCGAGCACGTCCGCGCAGCCCGAGGTGCCCGAGGCCCAGGAGGACCTGTCCACACGCGAGGGCGTCGAGTCCTGGCTGTGCGGCTGGCTCTCCGCGCGCCTGCGCGTGGCCCGGCAGGAGCTCGGCGTCACCGAGCCGCTCACCCGCTTCGGCATGGACTCGCTGGCCTCCGTGGAGCTGTCGCACGAGGTGGAGCGGACCCTGGGCGTGAAGCTGCCGCTGCAGCTGCTGCTGCAGGGGCCGAGCATCGCCGATCTGGCCAGCCACCTCTTCTCGCACCGGACGGAAGACGCCAGCGCGAAGCCCTCGCGGCACTCGCGCCAGGGCGAGCTACCGCTGTCCTTCGCCCAGCAGCGCCTGTGGTTCCTCGACCAGCTCGAGCCGGGCAGCCCGCTCTACTCCATCCCCGCCGCCGTGCGGCTGGAGGGCACGCTCGACGTGTCCGCCCTGGAGCGCAGCTTCGCCGAGCTCGTCCGCCGCCACGAGTCCCTGCGCACCACCTTCGTGGAAGCCGGGGGCACGCCTGTCCAGAAGATCGCCCCCTCCCTGTCCGTGGCGCTCTCCGTCGAAAGCCTGGAGCAGTACCCGGCGGCCGAGCACGAGGAGCGGGTGCGGCGCCTGGCGCGCGAGGAGTCGCAGCGCCCCTTCGAGCTCGCCCGGGGCCCGCTGCTGCGGGTGAAGCTGCTCAAGCTCGGTGAGACGCAGCACGTCCTCGTGCTGACGATGCACCACATCATCTCCGACGGCTGGTCCATGGGCGTGCTCATCCGCGAGGTGGCCGCCCTCTACCGGGCCTTCGCCTCGGGTCAGCCCTCACCCCTGGCCGAGCTGCCCCTGCAGTACGCCGATTACGCGGCCTGGCAGCGCGAGTGGCTGCGGGGCGAGAAGCTGGAGTCCCAGCTTGCCTACTGGCGCCAGCAGCTCACCGGGGCCCCCCAGGCGCTGGAGCTGCCCACCGACAAGACCCGGCCCGCGGCGCAGTCGTATCGCGGCGCCAGCCAGCCCGTGGTGCTGCCCGCGGACCTGTCGCGCGCCGTCAACGCCCTGGCCCAGCGCGAGGGCGCCACGCCCTTCATGGTGCTCCTGGCCGCCTTCAATGCCGTGCTCTCCCGCTACTCGGGCCAGCAGGACATCAGCGTGGGTACGCCCATCGCCGGCCGCACCCACGCGGGCACCGAGGGCCTCATCGGCTTCTTCGTCAACACGCTCGTGCTGCGCACGCGCCTGGAGGGCAACCCCACCTTCCGCGAGCTGCTCGGCCGCGCGCGCCAGGTGGCCCTCGACGCCTACGCCCACCAGGACGTCCCCTTCGAGAAGCTCGTCGAGGAGCTCAAGCCCCAGCGCGATCTCAGCCGCTCCCCGCTCTTCCAGGTGATGCTCACCCTGCGCCAGGATCCCCTGCCGGATCTGGCGCTCCCGGGCATCACCTCCACGCGTGAGCTCGCGGTGGAGACGCTCAGCTCGAAGTTCGACTTCACCCTCGCCCTCGTCGACACGGAGCAGGGCTTCACGGGCGAGCTGGAGTACAACACCGACCTGTTCGAGGCCGGCACCGCCGCGCGCATGGTGGAGCACCTGCGGGTGCTGCTGGAGGCCGCCACCTCCAACCCGGAGCTGAGCCTCTCCGCCCTCCCGCTGCTCACCCAGGCCGAGCGCCAGCAGGTGCTCGTGCAGTGGAACGACACCCAGGCCGACTCCCCGGGCGAGGCCTGCATCCACCACCTCTTCGAGGCCCAGGTGGAGCGCACTCCGGACGCCACCGCCCTCGTCTTCGACGCGCAGTCGCTCACCTACCGGCAGCTGGACGAGCGCGCCAATCAGCTCGCCTGGCACCTGCGCTCGCTGGGCGTGGGCCCCGAGGTGCGCGTGGGCCTGTGCCTGGAGCGCTCGCTGGAGATGGTGATCGCCCTGCTGGCCACCCTCAAGGCCGGCGGTGCCTATGTCCCCCTGGATCCGGACTACCCTGCCCAGCGCCTCACCTGGATGCTCGAGGACGCGAGCCCCGCGGTGCTGCTCGTCCAGCAGCGATTGCTCTCGCGGCTGCCCTCGCCCGAGGCGCGCGTGCTCTGCCTGGACACGCAGTGGGACGAGGTCGCCGTCCACCCGCGCCAGGCCCCGCCCGCGAGCGCCTCGCCGCGGCAGCTCGCCTACGTCATCTTCACCTCCGGCTCCACGGGACGTCCCAAGGGCGCCATGAATGCCCACGGCCCGGTGTGCAACCGCCTGCTGTGGATGCAGCGCACCTATGAATTGGGTGCCCACGACACCGTCCTGCAGAAGACGCCCTTCAGCTTCGACGTGTCCGTGTGGGCGTTCTTCTGGCCGCTCATGACCGGCGCGCGGCTGGTGATGGCGCGGCCCGGCGGCCACCAGGAGCCGGCCTACCTGGCGCGGCTGATCGCCCAGGAGCGCGTCACCACCCTGCACTTCGTGCCCTCCATGCTCCAGGTGTTCCTGCAGGAGCCGGAGCTGGAGCGCTGCGCCTCGCTGCGGCGCGTGGTGTGCAGCGGCGAGGCCCTGCCGCTGGAGCTGGCCGAGCGCTGCCTGCAGCGGCTGCCCCAGGCCGGGCTGCACAACCTCTACGGCCCCACCGAGGCCGCCGTGGACGTCACCTCTTACGCCTGCGTGCGCGGAGAGCCCCGGCGCTCGGTGCCCATCGGCCGCCCGGTGGCCAACACCCAGCTGCGCCTGTTGGATGAGCGGATGCAGCCGGTGCCCGTGGGCGTGCCCGGCGAGCTGTTCATCGGCGGCGTGCAGGTGGGGCGTGGCTACCTCGCGCGCCCGGGCCTGACGGCCGAGCGCTTCATCCCGGATCCCTTCAGCCAGACGCCGGGAGCGCGGCTGTACCGCACCGGGGACTTGGCGCGCTGGCTGCCGGACGGCAATGTCGAGTACCTCGGCCGGGCCGACTTCCAGGTGAAGGTGCGCGGCCTGCGCATCGAGCTGGGGGAGATCGAGGCCTCGCTGGAGCAACACCCCAGCGTGCAGCAGACGGTGGTGGTGGCGCGCGAGGACGTGCCCGGCGACAAGCGCCTGGTGGCCTACCTCGCGCCCCGTCCTGGCCAGCGCCTGGACGTCTCGGAGCTGCGCTCGTTCCTCAAGAGCCGGCTGCCCGAGTACATGGTGCCCTCCGCCTTCGTGGCCCTGGAGGCCCTGCCCCTCTCGCCCAACGGCAAGGTGGACCGCAAGGCGCTGCCCGCCCCGGAGGCCACCCGCTCCGAGACGCGCGCCTACGTCGCCCCGCGCACGCCCACCGAGCAGCTCCTGGCCTCGGTGTGGACCCAGGTGCTGGGCGTGGAGCGCGTGGGTGGCGGCGACCACTTCTTCGAGCTGGGCGGCCACTCGCTGCTGGCCACCCAGGTCGTCTCCCGCATCCGCGCCTCCTTCGGCGTGGAGCTGCCCCTGCGCGCCCTCTTCGAGGCGCCTACCCTCGAGGCGCTGGCCGCCCGGATCGACTCCACCTCGCGTGAGGGCGTGGAGCTGCCGCCGCTGCGTCCTGTCGCGCGCACGGGGGAGCTGCCCCTGTCCTTCGCCCAGCAGCGCCTGTGGTTCCTCGAGCAGCTCGAGCCCGGCCTGGCCACCTACAACATGGCGGCCACCGTCCAGCTCGAGGGCACGCTCGATGTGTCCGCCCTGGAGCGCGGCTTCCAGGAGCTGGCGCGCCGCCACGAGTCGCTGCGCACCACCTTCCGCGCCACGGAGAAGCAGCCCGTCCAGGTCATCCACGCCGAGGCCGTCCTGCCTCTGCCCGTCGTCTATCTGGGCGAGCTGCCCCAGGCCGAGCGCGAGGCCCAGGTGCGGCGCCTGGCGCTCGAGGAGGCCCAGCGGCCCTTCGATCTCATCCGCGGCCCGATGCTGCGGCTGAAGCTGCTCAAGCTCGAGGACACCCGGCACGTGCTGCTGCTGACGATGCACCACATCGTCTCCGACGGCTGGTCCATGGGCATCCTCATCCGCGAGGTGGGCGCCCTCTATGAGGCCTTCTCCTCGGGTCAGCCCTCGCCCCTGCCCGCCCTGACCCTCCAGTACGCCGACTACGCGGCCTGGCAGCGCGGCTGGCTCCAGGGTGAGGCGCTGGAGTCGCAGCTCGCCTACTGGCGCCAGCAGCTGGCCCAGGCGCCCAAGGTGCTGGAGCTGCCCACCGACAAGCCCCGGCCTCCCGTGCAGTCGTACCGCGGGGCCACCCTCACCCGGCTCATGCCCCGGACGGTGTCGGACGCGCTCACCGCGCTCTGCCAGCGCGAGGGCGTCACGCCCTTCATGGCGCTGCTCGCCGGCTTCCAGTCGCTGCTCTCGCGCTACTCGGGCCAGACGGACGTCGTGGTGGGCACGGACATCGCCGGCCGCACCCACGCGGACACCGAGGGCCTCATCGGCTTCTTCATCAACCAGCTCGTGATGCGGGGCGACCTCTCGGGCGACCCCACCTTCCGCGAGCTGCTCGGCCGCGTGCGCCAGGTGGCGCTCGGCGCCTACGCCCACCAGGACGTCCCCTTCGAGGAGCTGGTGCGCGAGCTCAATCCCGAGCGCAGCCTCGCCCACGCGCCGCTCTTCCAGGTGAAGCTCGTCCTCCAGAACGCGCCCACCTCGGAGGTGCGGCTGCCGGGTCTTACCGTGCGCAGCACGGAGAGTGGCACCGGCGCGGCGAAGTTCGATCTCACGCTCGCCATCAACGAGACCGCCGAGGGCCTGTCCTGCCTGTGCGAGTACAGCACCGACCTGTACGAGGCGGACACCATCTCCCGGATGTTCGAGCACCTCCAGGTGCTCCTGGAGGCCGCCGCCTCCCACCCGGAGCAGCGCCTGTCCGCCCTGCCCCTGCTCTCCGAGGCCGAGCGCCGCCGCGTCCTCGTGGAGTGGAACGACGTGCGCGCCGAGTACCCGCGCGACGTCTGCGCCCACCAGCTCTTCGAGGCCCAGGCCCAGCGCACCCCGGACGCCCTCGCCGTGCAGATGGGTGAGGAGACCCTCACCTACCGCCAGCTCGACTCTCGCGCCAACCAGCTCGCCCACCACCTGATGTCCCTGGGCGTCGGGCCCGACGTGCGCGTCGGCCTGTGCGTCGAGCGCTCGCTCCACATGGTCGTCGGCATCCTCGGCATCCTCAAGGCCGGTGGCGCCTACGTCCCGCTC
>DASQMW010000154.1:0-17037 GCA_035645295.1 Archangium sp. | reverse complement strand
TGGAAGGCCGTGGCCGCCGCCTTCTTGCTGTTGACGACCAGGGTGTCGATGCCCACGTAGCCGTTGGTGTCCGACTGCGAGCCCGCCGAGTGGCGGCGCACCGTCGAGTAGTCCGCGGCCCACACGCCCAGATTGTACCACTTGGTCCACACGCCACCGACCTGGGCGCGGATCTGCGTCTCCACCCAGGTGCCCGTGGGCGTCTCCGCCTCCCAGGACGCGATGGCCTCGCGGAAGGCGAAGTCGGCGTTCATCACGGGGCTGATGGCCTCGCCGACGCGGAAGCTGCCACCGTTATAGAAGTTGCCGCCATTGTAGGCACCGGGCGCGTAGGGATCCGTGCCGGCCACGGCCGTCTGGGGATCCACCTGCAGCGAGCCATCCGCCGCCAGGGCCACGCCGCTGCGCTGCCACGAGGAGAAACCACCCTGGCTCGCCGCCCAGCGCGAGAAGCCACTCTGGCCCGCCAGCGCCGGGGACACCCACGTGAGCGTGACGAGTACCGCGAACACGGCCGTCTTGAAGTTCCGCATGAACCGCCTCCTGAAATCGGGGGGTTCGTGTTTTACTTATTTTCCAAGAAATGACCAATGTTCAAGTGGCGAGTTGTTGAAGCAATGACCTCGCGGCCCGGACGTCCGGCGAGTCGTGGCGGTGCAGCTCGAACCGCTCGCAGGACGTCTCCAGCAGGCGCCGGGCCACCCGGGTCCGGCCCGTGTCCCGCAGCAGCCGTCCCAGGCTCACCGCCGCGCGCAGCTCGAGGAGTCGCGCACCCTGATGGCGAGCGAGCCGGATGGCTCGCAGTAAGCTGTAGCGGGCGTCGTCCTCGCGGCCCTGGGCGCGCAGGAGCTCCGCATAGAGGCGGAGCAGCTCGACCCGATAGGAGATCTCTCCCGTCGTCTCCTCCCAGGCCAGCGCTTCCAGGATGGCGGAGAAGCCCTTGCGCACCCGTCCCCGCTTCAGCTCGGCCTCGGCGAGCAGGATGAAACCGTAGGGCATGCCGGCCCGCAGCCCCATGGCCCGCCAGCGCCCGATCGCGTTGCGCAGCAGCGGGAGCCCCTCCTCGTCCTGGCCCAGCATGCACAAGGCCCAGCCCTGAGTGATCGCCGACCACGAGAGCCAGATCCAGAAGTCATGCCTGCGGGAGAATTCCTGAGCCCGGGTCGCCAGTTCAAGCGCCTCCTGGACTTCCCCACGGAGCTGACAGGCTACAGCCGCATAGCTCAACGCATAGGCCAGGGCATGCGGATAACCCATCCGCTCGGCGTACACCTGGGCTTCCCGGCTATAGCGCCGTGCATCCTCCAGCTCACCCAGCGCCGAGAAGATGATGGAGGCCACATTCAGCACACCCACCCTCGGGCTGATCCCATAACGCGCGGCAATCGCTAGATTCTGCTCGACACCCAACTCCATGCTGGCCAACGACCGCTCGATGTGCGCGCGGGCCACCCGCATCCGTCCCCACATGAGGAAATCGGTGGCCATCATCCGGTGGCCCAGGGCGAGCAACTGGGGCCGGTGCTGGCCGCGGCCGAGCCCCACCAGGTGCCGGGCCAGCTTGTGCCGCAAGTGGAGATCCGCCCGCGCGTAGCTGATAAAGGGCTCCCAGTAGGCCAGCTCGCTGACGGGCATCGACTCGCCCTGCTCCCGGATGAGCTGCCGCACGCGATCATCCGCCTGCTGCACCTCGGGTGCCCGGAGCCCCCGCATCTGCATCAGCGGCAGCCCCAGCGCCATCAACAGCTGCAGCTCCTGCTGGTTGCGCTGGCTGGACTCGGGCTGGGCGCGCAGCACCTCCAGCGCCGTGGAGAGATAGCGCACCGCCTCCGGATGGGCGGCCTTCAGGCTGGCGCTCTGCCCGGCCCTGGCCCAGTAGGGAATGGCGCGCTCGGGCTCCCCGGCCTCCGCGTGATGATGCGCGAGCACCTCGGGTCTCGTCGCCACCACCCCGGGGAACTGCCCCTCCAGCACCTGGGCGATGTGCCGGTGGTGGCGTCGCCGCTCGCGCCGGGACAGGGACTGCCAGGCCGCCTCCTGGATCAACACGTGCCGGAACTGGAACACGGGCCCGCCCACCCCCGGCTGCTCCTGCAACAAGCCCGCGCTCTCCATCCTCGCGAGGGCCCACCGCAGCCCGGTCTCGTCCCGCCCCGTGAGCTTCACGAGCAAGGGCAGGGAGAGATCCCGCCCCACCACCGCGCACAGCTGGGCCAACGCTTTTTGGCGCGAAGGCAGCAGATCCAACCTCGCCAGCAGCAGCTCGTGCAGCGTCTCCGGGATGGAGGGCGGAAGCTCCCGGGGCTGGGCGGAGCTGGAGTCCGCCCGCGCCAACACCATGCGCGTCATCTCCTCGATGAAGAGCGGGACGCCATCCGTCTTGCGCACCAGCTCCTGGAGCAGTTCCGCGGGCAGCTCCCTGCCGAGAGTCACTTCCTTCACCAGGGCCGCGGAGGCTCCGGCCGGCAACCGCTGCAGCCCGAGCGGGTGGAACCAGGGCCTGACCGGCCAGGGCGGCTGGAACTCCGGACGCGCGCTGAGGGCCACGAGGATGGGCTCCTTGTCGACGGCGCCGAGCAGCGCGCTCAGCAACTCCAGCAGGAAGGAGTCGGCCCATTGCAGATCCTCGACGGTGAAGAGCAGCGGACGCTCGCGGGCCATGCGCCGCAGCAGCTCCACCATCGCCTCGAAGGCGCGCTCCTTGCGCCACTCGGGCTCGAGCACGTGCACCGGAGAGCCCGGCGGCACGGGAAGGCCGACGAACAGGCCGATGAGGTGCGCCTGCTCCTCGCTCAGGCCGAGCGCGCCCAACCGCTCCACCAACGCCCCGAAGTGCTGAGCCGGCGTGCCCTCCGGGGGCAACCCGAGCAGCTGCGTCAAGACGGCGCTCGGCGGTTGCAGCGAGCCCGCGCTGAAGCGAGGCCAGCACTGGATCGGCATCGGCAGGGTGGCCTCTGGAGCCACCCGCTCGCGCAGGGCTTGGAGCAGGAGGGATTTGCCAATGCCCGCCTCACCCCGGACGAGCACGAAGCTCCCCTGCCCGCGCCGGGCCTGCGCCCACAGCTCCAGCAGCCGCCGCAGCTCACGCTCCCGGCCCACCATCGGCAGTTGTCCCCGGGCGCCCAGCGATCGATCGAACCGGGAGACCACCTTCCGCGCGCTCCTCACGCGGTGGACCTCCATGCGCGTGGACCCTGACATCCCCTCGAACGCGCGCACCCCCAGCGGCTCGGTCTCGAAGAATCCCCGCACCAGCCGCCACGTCGTGTCACCGATGGCGACGCCACCGGGCCCGGCCTGCCGCGCCAGCCAGGCGGCCACCCGGGGCGCCTCGCCCTGGACGGAGTGCTCGTCCAGGAGCACCCCGTCGGTGCGGACTCCCAGCCTCACGGCGGGCGCGCACGCGGGCAGGTGCGACAGCTTCTCGCGCAGGGCGTTCGGGAGCACCCGGGCCAGGAGTAGCGCCGTCCGCACCGCGCGCTCCGAGTCATCCTCCCGCGCCCGGAGACAACCAAAGCACGCCAGGACCTCACCGCCCATGCTCACCAGGAGCGAGCCGCCATGCCGGGGAATCAGCTCCTTGCAGGCCTGGTGGAAGGCCGTCTGGAGCTCGCCGAGATCCTCCGAGTCGAACCGCGACAGGCTCCCCAGCTCGCTCGTGAGCTGGCAGCACACCAGCGTCACCTGTCGGCGCTGGGGCTCCAGGGCCTTGGAGTCCTCGTGGACGAAGCCGAGCCGCACCTGCACCTCGCGCAACTCCTCCCGCATGTCCCGCGCGGTGGGGAAGCGGCGGCCAGGCTCCTTGGCCAGCGCCATCGCCAACAGGGCGTCCACCTCCCGCCGCAGCTCCGGGCGCACGGCGCGCACCTGGGGCATGGGCTCCGCGGATGTCACCCGCGCCTTCAGCTCCTCGAGGGACGCGTGCGGGTACGGCAGCGTGCCGGTGAGCATCTCGTACAGCACCATGCCCGCCGTCCAGAGATCCGTGCGCACGTCCTGCGGCTCGCCCCGCCACTGCTCCGGCGCCATGTAGCCCGGCGTTCCGGCGGTGGGCTGGTGCGGCGCACGGGGCAGGGCCGACATGGTGAACCACGCCAGTCCGAAATCCAGCAGCTTCGCCGTGCCGTCCCGGGTGATGAAGACATTGCTGGGTTTGAGATCGCGATGGATGACCCGCTGCGCGTGCGCGTGGGCCAGGCCCGAGAGGATGGCGTCGAGGAGCTCCAACGCACGCCTCGGCTCCAGCCGCCCTTCCCGCTTCAACAACGCCGACAGCGACTGACCCTCCAGGCACTCCATCACCAGGAAGGGCAGCCGGGTGGCTCCTGGCCTGTCGCTCCACTCGCCCACGTCGAAGATGCGGACGATGTGCTCATGGGACAGCCGGGCAATCGCCCGGGCCTCCCGCAGGGCTTCTTCGATGAACTTCCCGCGAGGCATCAGGAACTTGAGCGCCACCTCGCGCTGCAGCTCCTCGTCCCGGGCGCGGAACACCCACCCCATGGCCCCGTGCCCCAACTCCCGCAGGACCTCGAACCGCCGCCCGTCCCTTCCTCCCAACCATTCCCCGGGCACCGGCAGGCGGGGGGACGAGTCCGCTAGCACCAGCTCCCGCAGCAACCCCTGCTCGAAGCTCGATAACTCGGAATCCGCATCCTGGCTCAGGGCCGGGCAGGACTGCGGGCCCTCCCCGCCTGACTCCCTGGACATCATGATGACGCTCCCAGCCAGCACTCCGGTGAACCTATGAATCCACCGGAGCACGAGCCACGGGCCCGCCGAGGTGCATCGGCGGGCCCACCCGGCCAGGCACTCCGGGCCTCCCCTCCCCCTCCCGCCCGCCTGAGCACTACCAGGGGGCGAACACGTTCTTCACCCGGCCGATCACCGGCTCCAGCGCGGGGTAATGCCTCATCAGGACGGTGCGCATCGTGTTGTCGTTGACCCACGCGCGGCCGGCGGCGGTGTAGTACTCATCCGTGTACCCCGTGGTGAAGAACCGATCGCTCTTCAGCCGGCGCGAGGCCATGAGCAGGAAGATGCGGAACGCCGTGTCGCTGAAGCCGAAGCCCTGGGGAGGCTCCTCGGCGTAGAGGCCCACCATCAGATCCACGCGGTCCACGTCCCCGTAGACCTTCTGGAGCTGCCGCTGCCAGGCCTCGTTCGAGGTGAGCTGGGCGAAGGACTTGAAGCGCGGGGTGCGCAGCGCCTCCCGGAAGTCGTTGTACCGGGGCACGCCCCGCTCCCGATCCCTCAGGATGTCGATGGTGGCCAGATCGATGCGCTCCGCCACGCCGTTCCCGGTGAGTTGCGCCTCGTGGTCCCTCAGGAAGTCGGGATAATTGTGCAGGGTGAGCGCCCCCGGGTGGGTCATGCCGAAGGAGAAGAACAGATCCTCCATCGAGCTCTCCCGCTGGGCCTTCCGCGTCCTGGCACCCGCCAGCTCGCCGATTGGCTTCAGTCGCAGGAACCGGGGATCCGACAGGGAGCGCAGGGGGACCTTGTCGGGGATCAGCGGGTGCATGCGGTAGACGGATGCGAACTCCTCCGTCATCGCGTAGTCCACCTGGAAGTGATCCGTCGGGGAGCCGAGAATCCCGTGCTGCGTCTCGGAGTCCTTGACGGCCAGCTTCAACAGCCGGGACACCTTCTGGGTAGCGAGCCCCGTCCAGTTCGAGTTCATCGCGATCTCCAGGGCCGGGTGGCCGAGGATCGCCGGAGTCCACTCCACCGTGTGGATCTTCGCCATGAGCGCGCAGTTGACGAGCCGCGCGTGCTGGTAGAGCTGCTCGTCACTCAAGGTGGGATTGACCTGCTTCAGGCGATCACAGATGGCGTTGTGCTCCAGGGTGAACAGGGTGTGGAGCATGCTCAGGCCCACCCACCAGCTCCGGGTCGACCCGGTGATGTCCAGGCCCGTGGCACCATCGAGCGGCAGGAGCCGGTCCTTTCCGATGTAGAGCTTGCCGTCCACGTGGGAGCGGAGCCTGTCGGCTTGCACCGGTTCGTCGCCGTAGACCTGCGAGGCGTCCCACCAGTGGGTGCGCTGGTTGGCGAAGACAGGTGGAGACTTGCCGGGCATCCCAGGCGAGGAGGCCAACGTGCGGGGCACGCGCATCTGCTTCTCGTGCCAGGTGTCGTGCTCCGGGATGGGGATCGTGTGATCGTTCTTCCGATCCTCATCCGGTGCATGCTCGAACCAGTCATGGACCTGGAACTGGATCCAGGCCGCGGCGAGCAGGTTGAGCGTCGTGGCGGGCTTGAAGGTGTCGCGCGCCAGCAGAAGGCGGCTGACCTCGCGGGGACAGGGCTTGAGCAAGGACGTCTGCTTCGTCTCCGGGAGGATCCGGCCCGGATGGAAGTTGCGCCCGAAGCGCCGCCCCTTCATCCCCATCAACGGGTTGTCGAGGTCCATCTTGGAACCATCCAGGCTGCGCCAACGAAGGGGCTCGCTCCCATCCTTCTCGCCCACGGGCTCCTGGGGCTCCAGCGCCGAGGTGCTGTACAGGTTCTGCCAGCGCAGGCGGTTGCGGAGGGCCCAGAGGGACATGACGGCGATGGGGGTTGGCTGCTTGTGCCAGGGCTTGTGCTTCGAGAGGCGCTCTAGCACGGGGGTCAGCAGACGCGTCTTGAAGGGGATCTGGGTGGATTGCATGGCACTGCCCTCACTCCACCGCGGGTAAATGGGGGACGGCCCGGCCGCGGTGGGAAGCCGGATGCCGCTTGTTCGAAGGGGGGATGGATTCAGGCGTTGATGTTGGCCTCGAGGATGTTCGGCTCGATCCGCCAGAGGGCCGGGGGCTGCCGCTCCACCTGGCCCTGCAGGGCCTGGAGCTCGTCCTGGAAGGACCGCATGGCGGCGGCCCCTTCCCTGTCCAACGCCAGGTACGAGAAGTCCTCCCGGAGCGACGTGCGCTGCACGTTCAGGATGAAGTTGGCGTTGACGAGGCGCTGGTAGACATCCACGGGCAGGCGCTGGCCGTTCTTGTAGACGCGCACCGGCTGCACATGCGGCCAGAGCTGGTAGTGCCACAGGCCGGTGCCCAGGGACTCGTGCTCCACGGACTCGAGGTAGATGATCGCGGCGATCAGCCGGGCCGCGCTCGAGACGGTGGGATTGCCGCCGATCAGCTTCCGGGTCCCGTTGGGAAGCAGCGCGTCCAGCTCATTCAGCCAGCGGCCGAAGTCCTCATCCCGGCGGAGCCCGTCGTCCGTGTAGTACAGGCCCAGGTAGCGCTCCGCGTAGGCGTGCATCACGTCGAAGAGCGCCCGGCGGTTGTCCAGGACGGGCGTGGCGAAGCCCTCCTCCAGGCCCAGGATGCCGCGCTGCCGTGCGTCCTCCAGGGGATCGAACCGGGAGATGTCGAACTGGTCGTGGGTGTCATCGAGCAGCCGGCACATCTCCGGGTACTCGAAGCTGAAGATGTCCCCGAAGTCGCCGCCTGGGGTGAGCTGGCTCTTGATGGCGAGCAGGTTGCTGTCCTGCGTCCCATACACGTGAGGCCACAGCAGCCGGCGCACGGGGTGGTTGGCGGGGAGGCCGTTGCGTGTCGCGATGGCGGCCGCGGAGCCTCCGATGAGGTGGACCCAGTTGAGGTGCCGCACCAGCGACATGTGCGTCGTGGCCGCGCACAGCGCGAGCTTGCGCGACAGCTCCCACTTCGAGTCCCCCGGCTTGGAGACGCCCAGCTCGGAGTCGATCCGCGACACCTGGAGCCGCTGCTCGCTGTCCGTATTGAACAGGACGTGAACGCCCAGGGAATGGAGTCCGTCTTTGTGCCCGTACTGTGCGAGCTTCCGGAAGTCCCACTGGTAGCCGCCCTGTGAGGCCTTCTCCAGGTAGCAGGCGTAGGGGCTCGCCACGGCCAGGCGCGCGAGATCGACGTCGCCGGTGTATTCCGCGGGCAGCTGGGGATCCTTGAGCAGCTTCCGGTGGCCCGGGGTGCAGGCCGTGCCGATCGCCGTCCAATGATCCGCGTCGATGGGGGGCAGTCCCGCCTGCGTGGGAGGGAGCCAGCGTTGCAGCACCCTGTCCTGGAACCAGTAGATCCGCTGCCTCAGCCAGGAGCGGAAGGCAGGCACCGAGCGCCACACGCGCCAGGAGACCTCATCTTCGGGAAGCTGGTGGGCGACCCGGACCTTCCTGACGGGAATCTCCCCCAGCAGGGTCTTGAGGCTGATCGTCTCGAGCTTCTTCCCGGTCTCCCGCGGAAGGGGGATACTCACCACCCGGTTCATGCTGAACTTGAACTTCGTCCATCCATTCCAGATGGTGCGCCTGCACGCCCAGAGAGGGCTCGCGATGAGCTGTCTGGAATTGCCGATGAACCGCATACACGTCTCTCCTTCTTCCGGCATCCGCCGGAAGCCATACACGATGCGAGTGATTGGGAGGGTGGGCCTCGATAATGCTCACCCATTGAGAAGGAGACGATCGGCCTTGGATGTGACCCGGGGGTGTTCAGGCGTGCGGGGCGGGGCTCGCTTCCTGCTCCACCAGGGCGCGTGCGTCCTGGAGGTCGGGCGAGTCCCCTTCTCCGCCGAGCCGGCCGATCAGCCGCGTGAGGAGCCGCCGGGTCAACGCCGGCTTGCCCACGTCCCGGAGCATGCGCCCCAGGCTCACCGTGGCGCGCAGCTCGAAGAGGCCACCCGATTGAGACCGGGCCACCGAGATGGCGCGTAGGAAGCTCTCTTTCGCCTCGAGCACCCTTCCCGCGGACCGCAGGAGCTCTCCTCTCAGCCGATGGAGCTCGGCCTCGCAGGCGCGCTCCCCCGTCGTCTCCGCCCAGCCCAGGCCCTGAGTGGCCGCCTGCAGGCCTTCCTCCACCTGCCCCAGCTTCAAGTGGAGATCCGCGAGCACCACGCAATGGTTGGGCATTCCCGCCCGGGCACCCCGGGCCAACCATCGCTCGAGGGCCTGCTTGAACTCCTCGAGGTAATCCTCGGACCGGCCCAGCTCGGACAAGGCCCAGAGCCGGATGAGCTTCGACCAGGAGTTCCACAGCCAGAAACCCCGCTCGCTGGAGATGGCGATGGCCTCGTCCGCCCACTTCAAGGCGAGGTGCGCGTCCCTGCGAAACTGGCTGGCCGCGGCCGTATAGGTCAGCGCGTAGGCCAGGGTGTGGGGGTGGCCGATGCGCCGGGCCAGCTCCAGGGATTCCCAGGCGCTCTGCCGGGACCGCTCCGGCTGGCCGAGCAGCGCGAGGACGATGGAGGTATGGGCGAGCGCCGAAGTCATCGGGTTGGTCAGGTACCGCACCGCGAGCACCCTGTGCTGCTCCA
This sequence comes from Archangium sp., assembly GCA_035645295.1. Classification (GTDB taxonomy): domain Bacteria; phylum Myxococcota; class Myxococcia; order Myxococcales; family Myxococcaceae; genus Archangium. The sequence continues at coordinate 7,755 of DASQMW010000154.1, read as the reverse complement.
GGTCGAAATGCGAGACGACCATCGCATGCTCGAAATATTCCAGGGACTCCCGCAGCCGGCCCCAGAAGAAGAGGTTGGTGGCCATCATCCGGTACCCCTGGGCGAGCATCTCCTGGTTGTGCTGCCGCCGGCCCAGGTCCACCAGCCACCCGGCCAGCTCGTGCGCGAGCGGATATTCCCCTCGCACGAAGTGGTAGGAGTAGATGCCCCAGTACGCCAGCTCCAGCCGGGGCAGCGCCTCCCCCATCTGGTAGAAGAGCTCGCGCACCCGGGCGAACGTGCGCTCCACGTCGGGGGCGCGGTAGCCCCGCATCTGCACCAGGGAAATACCCAGCGCGACCTGGATCTGCAGCTCATCGCGGCGGCGTTCTTCCGAGTCCGGCAGGCGCTGCATCAGCTTCAGCGCCTGGGAGAGGTACCCCACCGCTTCCGTGTAGGCGGCTTGCAGGGCGGCTTGCCGCCCGGCCTGGGCCCAATAGTGGAGGGCCGGCATGAGCTCCCCCGCCTCCGTGTAGTGGTGCGCGAGCACCTCGGGCCGCTCCCGCACCTCCTTGGGCGAGTGCTCCGCCAGGGCCTGCGCGATGCGCAGGTGGTACTGGCGCCGCACGCCCCGCGACAGGGACTGGTAGGCGGCCTCCTGGATGAGCGCATGCCGGAATTCGTACCCGGGCCCGCCCGGCTCCCGTTGCGCCTGGAGCAGTCCCGCGTCCACGAGCCCGGAGAGCTCGCGCTGGAGCACCGCGTCGCCGTGCTCCGCCAGGGCCGAGAGGAAGGACAACGTGAAGCCGCGGCCCACCACGGCGCAGAGCTGGGCCAGCCCCTTCTGGCGCGAGGGCAGCGTATCCAACCGGGCCAGCAACAACTCATGCAGGGTGATGGGGATGGAGTGCGGCAGGCTCTCCGGCGCGCCGCCGGAGGAGGCGGCCCGCTCCAGCACCATCCGTGTCATCTCCTCGATGAAGAGCGGAATACCGTCCGTCATGCTCACCATCTGCTGGACCATCTCGGCCGGCAGCTCCCTGGCCCCGGGCACCTCCTTCACCAACGCCACGGCCTGTCCCGCTGGCAGGCGATCCAGGGTGAGCTGGTGGTTCCAGGGATGCCGGGGCCAGGAGGGCCGGAACTCCGGGCGGGCGCTGAGGACGACCAGGAGCCGCTCCCGCTCGATGGACTCGAGCAGGAAGCTCAGGAACTCCAGGTGGGTGGAGTAGGCCCAGTGCAGATCCTCGACGGTGACGAGCACCGGCCGCTCCCGGGTCCGCTGCAGCAGCAGATGGCGCAGCGCCTCGAAGGCCAGGTCCCTGCGCCGCTCGGGGATGAGGAGCTGGAGCGGGGAGCCCTCGGGCAGGGGCAGGGCCAGGAGCTGGCCGATCAGATGCGCCTGCTCGGCCGGGACGCCCTGCTTCCCCAACTGCTCCTCCAGCTCCCTCAGATGCCGCTCGGGAGTGCCCTCCACGGACAGGTGGACCGTGTCCTGGAGCAACTCGATGACCAGCGAATGGGCGCGGGCGTTGAACCGGGACCAGCACTGGATGGGGATCCACGTGACCGCCTCCGGAAGCACATGCTCACGCAGCTCGAGGATGAGGCGGGACTTGCCAATCCCCGCCTCGCCCCTGAGCAGCACGGACGCCCCCTGCCCTCGCCGGGCCCATTCCCACAGCTCCAGCAACCGGTCCAGCTCTCGCTTGCGCCCCACCAGCGGCGTGAGCCCACCCGCGGCGAGCGCCTGCTCCATCCGGGTGGCGGCCGGCCTCTCGCGCAGCACGCGATGGACCGCCATGCGGACGCTCCCGGCCAGCCCCTCGAAGACCCGCGTCCCGATCGGCTCGGAGACGAAGCCCCCGCGCACCAGCCTCCAGGTCGTCTCACCGATCACCACCTCGCCCGGCCCCGCCTGGCGCGAGAGCCAGGCGGCCATGCTGGAGGCCTCTCCGTGCGGAGCCGGTGTCCGCGCCCAGGGGTCCGGCGAGACGTCCTGCAGCGCCACCCTGTCCGTCCGGATGCCCACGCTCACGGTCAACGTGGAGGGCAGGTACGGCAGTTTCCGCCGCAAGGCCACCGGGAGATTCCTGACGAGGTGCAGCCCCGCGTGCACCGCCCGCTCCGAGTCGTCCTCCCGCACCTGCTTGCACCCGAAGCACGCCAGCATCCCGCTTCCCATGTACTGGGGAGGGCAACCCCCGTGCTGATGGATGATCTCCGTGCAGGCCTGCTGGAAGACCGTTTCCAGTTCGCCCAGATCCTCGGAGTCGAGCGTTTCGCCGAGGCCGCTGCCCGTGAGGCCCGTGAGCCTGCAGGACACCAGCGTCACCTGGCGGCGCTGGGACTCGGTGGAGGAAGGCCTCGCCGTTCCGGGCCTGGCCTCGGAGGCGAACAGCGACTCCAGCTCTCGCAGCTCCTCGCGCAGCTCCTGGGCCGTCTGGAAGCGCCGGGCCGGCTCCTTGGCCAGCGCCGTGGCCACCAGCCCCTCCACCCTCCGGGGAATCTCCGGGCGGAAGCCGCGCACCGAGGGCATGGGCTCGCCCGAGCTCACCCGCGCGCGAAGTGCCTTGGGGCAGGCATCCTGGAAGGGGAGCCTCCCGGTGAGCATCTCGAACAGCACCATTCCCGCCGCCCAGATATCGGTGCGCTCGTCCTGCGGCTCGCCCCTCCATTGCTCCGGGGCCATGTAGGCCGGCGTTCCCGCGACCAGCACCCGCTGGACACCGGAAATGTCGTTGGCGATCAGATGGGCCAGCCCGAAGTCGAGCAGCTTCACCACGCCATGCGGGGAGATGAAGACGTTGGTGGGCTTGAGATCGCGGTGGATGATGTGGCGCTCGTGCGCGTGGGCCAGGCCCGCGGCGATGGCGTCCAGGATCTCCAACGAGCGCCGCAGCCCGGGCAACTGCCCCTCGAGCATCGCGGCCAGCGAGTCCCCTTCCAGGCACTCCATGACGAGGAAGGGAATCCGCGGCTCATCGGGGACGCTGAGCCACTCGGCCACATCGAAGATGCGGACGATGTTCTCGTGATCCAGCCGGGCGATGGCGCGGGCCTCCTGGAGCGCCAGGAGGGTGAACCCCCGGCGGGGCAGGAGGAACTTGAGCGCGACGATGCGCTGCAGCTCCTCGTCCCAGGCCTGGAACACCTCCCCCATGCCGCCCCGCCCCAGCAGCTTGCGGATCTGGAAGCGCGAGCCCTCCGCGCCACCGAGCCGCTCCCCGAGCCGCGGCATCCGGGGCAACGGGTGCACCACGAGGAGTTCCTTCAGGAAGGAATCATCCAGGTCCGAGTTCCCCGATAGGACGACATACCCGCTCGTAAGAGGAGCGAGGGTGCCGCCTTCGTGACCGGATTCGTTGCGCATTCGAGCTCCCAGCGCACTCCGGGCATTCCGCTCCTGGGAGTGCGCTCCAGCATGGAAGCTATGAATGCTGTGACTGGGATGTCACGTTGCGCGGATTCATCCCGGCGCACCGGAACGGCCTGGCAGCGGCCCGCCTGGTCAGTCGAGCAGCTGCATGAGGTCCGCCCGGGTGATGGCCGTGGCCCCGGAGGCGCCGCCGAGCGCGGACTCGAAGAGCGCGCGCTTCTTCTCCTGCAGGGTGAGGATCTTCTCCTCCACCGTGCCCTGGGACACCAGCCGGTACACCATCACCGGGTGCTGCTGGCCGATGCGGTGCGCGCGATCCGCGGCCTGCGCCTCCACGGAAGGGTTCCACCACGGATCCACGAGGAAGACGTGGTCCGCCGCCGTGAGGTTGAGCCCCGTGGCTCCCGCCTTGAGCGAGATGAGCATCACCGGAGGACCCTTCGGATCCTGGAACGACGCGGCCACGGCGCCACGGTTGGACGTGCCGCCATCCAGCCGGATGAACCCGATGCCCGCCTCGCGCAGCGCCGGCTCGATGAGATCCAACATGGACGTCCACTGCGAGAAGACGAGCGCCTTGTGCCCCTCCTCCACCGCGGTGCCAATCGCCTCCAGCAGGGCCTGCACCTTGGAGGACGTCTGCGCCTGCTGTCCCGGCACGAGGGCGGGATGGCACGCCGCCTGCCGCAGCCGCAGCAGCGCCTCCAGGGCCTTCAGCACACTGCCACCCTCCTCCAGCTGCGACACCACCTCCTCGCGCGTGGCGGCATACACCGCGTCATAGACGGCGCGCTCGCGCTCGTTGAGAGTGACGTGCAGCACGGACTCGGTGCGCGGCGGGAGCTCGGGCGCCACGTCCCGCTTGAGCCTGCGCAGCACGAAGGGACGGATGCGCGCGCGCAGAGCCTCGGCCGCGCCCTTCTGGTTGTCCGACACGGGCCGGGACCATCGCTCCTCGAACTCCTTGCGCCCCCCGAGCAGCCCCTGGTTGGTGAAGTGCATGAGGCTCCACAGCTCCTCGAGCCGGTTCTCGATGGGGGTGCCGCTCAGGGCCACCCGGAAGGAGGCCTGCAGCCCGTACGCCGCGCGCGCCACCTGGCTGTCCGGGTTCTTGATGGCCTGGGCCTCGTCCAGCACCACCGTGTCCCAGGCCTTGGCCCCGAGCACCGCCGCGTCCAGGCGCAGCAGCGCGTAGGTGGTGAGCGTCACGTCGGCCGTCTCGTCCAGGGTGCGGCCGGGGCCGTGGTAGACGGAGACCTTCAGCGAGGGACGGAAGCGCTTCACCTCCGCCTCCCAGTTGGGGAGCACGCTCGTGGGGGCCACCACCAGCGTGCCGGGCCCGAGCACGCAGATGGTCTGCAACGTCTTGCCCAGACCCATGTCGTCCGCGAGCACGCCGCCGAGGCCCGCCTGCCGCAGGAAGGTCAGCCAGCTGATGCCCTGGAGTTGGTAGGGGCGCGGCGTCGCGGTGAGATCCTTCGGGAGCTGCACATCCGGCAGCTTCTCGAAGCCCTGTACCAGGGGCGCGAGCCGCTCGAGCCCGGGCGGAGCTGGGTGCTCCAGTGCGTCGCACAGGCCGGTGAGCTGCGGGAGGGCGTGGTTGGCGAGCCGCCCGTCCTTGCCGCGAGCGGCCAGCAGGTCCGCCACGCGCTGGCCGTGCGTCTTGAGCCACGCGGTGGGCAGTGGGGCCCATCCGCCGCCCTCCAGCGGCACCAGCCCGAGTCCTTCTTCCCACGCGCGCATCACCGCCGCCGCGTCCACCGAACGGGGTGCCGCGCCCGGCCCCTCCCCTTCCACCTGGAACTGGAGCGAGAAGCCCACCTGGGGCACGCCGGTCTGCGTGGCGCCCGCCTCCACCGAGAGCACGGGGCTCAACTTCATGTTGGGGCTGACCACACGCGCCGCGTCGCCGGTGAGGCCTCCGCGCCAGCGCCGCAGCTTGTCGGCGAGCTGCACCGCGTCCTTGCCCTGCACCGTCACGCGGCGGCCGGGCACCATGTTCAGCTCGTCGCGCAGCTGGTGGATGAGCTTCTGCTCGGCGCCCTCGTCCCGCACGGGCACCGCGCCCTCGAGGTACACCATGCGCCCGTTGTCGATGCGCACCGTGGGCGGCGAGCCGTACACCAGCGTGGGCAGCACCGAGAGGCCGGAATCCAACTGGTTGAGGTCCAGGGAGATGCGCGGCTGGAGCGTGCGATCGATGCGCGGCAGCCGCTGGCTCTTCACGTCCACCGGCATGCGCCGCGCGAGGTCCGGCAGCACCTTCCCGGTGAGGTCCCCCAACTGCTCGGGCGGGAAGACGCGCTCCTGCGGCAGGCTCTCCATCCGCGAGCCGATGAGGCCCTGCTCGCCGAGCCGGCAGAGCGTGCCGCCACACACCACGATCCCGGGGCATACCAATTCGGTGATGCGCGGGTCCTTCTCGATCTTGAGCACCGTCTGCTCGCCACGGTCCTCCACGGTGACGCGGGGAAGCACGGGCTCGCTCGAGACGGAAACCAGCGCGCCGTCGAAGATGATGGTGCGCGCGGGTTCCAGGACACGCAGGAGCGCCTCGAGCCGCTCGGGAGGAAGCGCGCCCCGCGTGGGCTTGAGCAGGAGCTTGTCCGCGAGCAGATCGCACGGCTCCACCTGGATGCGAGCCGCCTCCACGGGGTTGGTCAGCACCGATGCCAGACTGCGCGCGAGCAGCCGCGCGGTGTTGTCGGGACGCACCAGCAGACGCTCGAGTTGGAGCCCTCCGTCCACGCGCTTGAAGCGGTACACCATGCGCTCGGGCTTCGGTGCGTTCGGCGCGGCACCCGGACGAGGGCCTGCCTGGACCGTGTTGGCCTGTGCGGGAGCGGGCCGGGACGGTACGGGCCGCGCGGGGGCACGCGGGGCGGGGGTGCGCTGGGACACCGAGTGGTGGAGGACGATGGCCGCCGCCACGACGTGCTCGCAGGGGTCCACGCGGCCGCGGCAGTCACACTCCCAGATCTCGTCCTCCGGGTAGAGAACGGTGGTCAGGGGGGCGGGCCGGCCGGTGGCACGCACCCGCAGTACGGCCTCTTCCTCACCGACGGACTGCACCGAGACGGCACCGGCGCGGGCCAGGCCCATGCCGGCGGACCAGGTGTCCGGGCGCGCTTCCTCCCGGACGGCATCGAGTAGCTCCGCAGTCAAAGACATGAGAACCCGCATCCCTATCCCCACGGCGGGCCCCGCGCAAAAAAGGCATCCGCTTCGGGTTACGCGGCCTCTACGAGAGCACAGGGCGAAGCAGGCCCTTCGTGTCCAACACCGCTTGGGCCCTGCGCCCGAGAGACAGGTGCTGTGGGTTGGACGCGCTCAGTCGCTCCGGTGCCAAGACCATGAGCGTGCCCTTGTCCTCTACCGGCTCCCTTCGGACAGGCGGAGGCAGCGGAGGCACCTCCCCGCGCATGCGCGACACGTAGGTGAGCCACCCCGCGAAGCCTCGCGGATCTCTCTCGGGCCGTAGCGCCCACCGCAACTCGTCGCTGGCTACGACGCCGAAGACAGGCTCCCATGCGAGCACCATGGCCCGCAGGACGTTCACGAGAACGGGCGTTGTCATCACGCGCGTCCCCTCTGGCTCGATTTCGGGCCATGGGAGGTACAGCACGCAGCAATTTGGGTAGGCCCCGGAGGCGTCCCCGCACGTGAGGCGCACCATGCTCCCACGTCCGTCGTCAACGTGCCCAGTCCAAGCCCCGAAGCTGAAACCGTCCTTGCCGAGTTGGTTTTCCTCGCTCCGAAAGAAGCGCAGGAGGGTCTCGTAGTTCGGCGTGAACCCGCGTTGGAGCGCCTCCTCTGCCGAGTCCGCCTGCTCATACCATTGACTAAAGATTTCGTCGCAGCGCGCGAGGAGGCGGAAGAAGGTCTCCGTTCGGCGAGCACACTCCTCCGCGGATTCGAGCCGGGCCGGCCAGTAGACGCCTGCATAGTAGCTCTCCGTCATGGGGCACCCCTCACCGCGGCTCCTTCGTAAACCACTTCGATGCCAAGAAGGCCGTCCTTCTCCAACATCTTCTTGAGAATCCCGACCATCTCCTCTTCCGCAACGTACCACCGGATAGGGACTCCATTCGCCACCCGGGTCTGGCGCCTGGCAGTCTCGAGGAGCTTCTTGGCACCCCGGAAATACTGCTTGGGATCGAGCTTCTCGTCGTAGTGCTTGGCGTAGCTGAACGCCTTGCCGTCCTGCAGAACGCCCTCCGAGATGCTGAAGCCATCGAAGTCCGCCTTCTCTCCATTCCTCTAAGTAGGTGGCCAAAAGTTCCCGACACAATCGAGTGGCCTCCGCACTACGTGCGAAACCACGCCAGGCCGGCCTCCCGGCCGCGCGCTGCACGAACTTGTCCAACAGTTGGACAAGTTTCTGAAGACCGAGCCCG
>DASQMW010000153.1:0-6054 GCA_035645295.1 Archangium sp. | reverse complement strand
TACTCCAAATCCTCTGGAGGGCCGCCCGGCTCCATTGTCCTCGGCCGCGGCCTTGCGAAGCTGGCCGTCATTACCGAGGACCTCCAGCGCCTCCACGAACTGGGCCTGAAGATGTGACTAATGCTCAGCACCGGGAGAGGGACGGGGTGAGGGTGCCAGGACCCCGAGGCCGAGTGCCCCCCAGGCAAGCGTGTACCCAGGAAAGCCCCCTGTCCTTTCCGCCAACTGTGCCGGGCAGGTGCGGCGCTTATCCCTGAGGGTCATGACGAACCCAGGGCGAGCAGCAGTGGGCCTCATCCTCTCTCTGTGCCTTCTGTCGGCGTGTGGCACGGAGCAGGGAGTCACCCGTCAGGAGCCGCCCTCGGAGGCGCAGGTGGAGGCCCTGCGCGCCGTGGCGCTCCCCTTCCAGGACGACCCCGCCCGGGAGACGCCGCTCGGACAGGACCTCGCGTCGGTGGACGTGGTGCTGCTCGGGGAGGACACCCACGGCACACGTGAGTTCTACGAACTTCGCTCGCGCATCACCCAGTACCTCATCGCCGAGCACGGCTTCACCGCGGTGCTGATCGAAGGGGACTGGCCCGAGGCCTCGCCCGTCAACGCCTACGTGCGCGGCGAAGAGGCCGGGGCGGATCCCCTGGCGGGCTTCGCCAGCTTCCCCAACTGGATGTGGCGCAACGAGGAGATTCGCGGGCTGGTGGACTGGATGCGCGCCCACAATGCCCAGGCGGCGCGCAAGGTGGGCTTCTACGGATTGGATCTCCAGAACCTGGATGCGGCGCTCACGAAGGCGGTGGCCTACCTGGAGGGCCTCTCCCCGGAGTCCGGCGAGCGGGCGCGCGGCTACCACGCCTGCTTCCGGCGGGCGGGCCAGGGCGGCGAGGCCTACGGGCCCGAGGCGGCGAGAGGCGCGGTGGTGTGCACGCACGAGGCCGCGCAGCTGCTGCGGGACGTGGAGGCACAGCGGCCCGGCGCCGAGCAGCGTGGCGAAGCGGCGCTCGAGGCGTGGTTCGACGCACGCGAGAGCGCCCGCGCGGTGAGGAACGGCGAGGCGTACTATCGCGGGATGTACGAGGGAGAGAACGCGTGGAACATCCGGGATAGGCACATGCTCGGAGTGCTCCAGGCGGTGACGGAGCACCATGCTCGCGGTGGCCAGCGGGCGCGCGTCATCGTCTGGGCGCACAACACGCACGTGGGCGATGCGCGCGCCACGAGCGTGATGGCGCAAGGCGACCTGAACCTGGGCGAGCTGGTGCGCACGCAGTGGGACCGGAGCACCTTCCTGCTCGGCTTCACCACGTACGAGGGGACCGTCACCGCGGCGTCGAGTTGGGGCGGCGCGCCCGAGGACAAACCGTTGGCACCCGCGGTGGAGGGCAGCTACGAGCACCTGTTCCATCAGCTCGGCCTGCCCCGGTTCGTCGTCCGGTTGAGGGGTGACGTGCCCGAGGTGCTCCAGCAGACGCGCCCGGAGCGGGCCGTCGGCGTGGTGTTCCAGCCCTGGCAGGAGCGTGCGGGCAACTACCTGGACGCGCGGATGGCGGAGCAGTTCGACGCGGTCATCCACGTGGACAGGAGCACGCGGGTGCTCCCGCTCGGACCTTGAGAAGAGAGCGGACGCGGCTTGGACACACACGCGGTGGACCCCGGTGAGCGTGGCGTGGAGATGCAACGGTTTGGCGCGTAAATCGAAGCCTTCCGCGCAATACCCGTATAAACAGGAGATAGCAAAAGACCGGGAATACCGCCCCCGGGTCCATTCTCCGTACTCCTGAAACGAGCCCCTCCATGAAGCGCTTCATCGTGTCGGCACTCTCCGCCCTGCCCCTCCTGCTCTCCGGCTGCAACATGGGCCCCATGGAGGAGGGCGAGACCCCCATCGCCGAGGAGCTCGCGGCGGTCGAGCAGAAGGTCGTCCAACTCAGCAGCTCGGGAGTCCTCTACAGCGACACCCATGGACGCATCACCTATACGGTCACGAACACGGGCGACAACACCAGGGCGCAGCTCGCGCTCCGCACGGTGAGCACCATCACCTGGTGGAAGTCGCTCGACGTGTTCCCCCTGTACGGCGGCAGCAAGGGCAACCGCACCTCGCGCATCGAGACGAAGGACAGCGTCCACCATGTCACCACGGAGTACCGCGTGGACCCCCAGATGCCGAGCGAGTACCGGTTGGAGTTCTGGAAGGCCGGTGCCTTCAACGTCGGTGTGTACGTGACCTCCGTTGACCTGAGCCTGGAGCACACCAAGGGCAAGCTCATCACCTTCACGTGGGAGCGGGACTGAGCCCCAGCCCCCTCGGTGACGCGCCTCCTCAAGCGGGTTTCGAGGAGTTCCGCGGGGAGCCAGCCAACTTCCACCCGAGCAGGAACCCCAGCGCCGCGTAGCAGCCCCAATTGAAGACGAGCACGCCCACGGTCAGCCCGTAGGGCAGAGGGCTCATCCCTCCAGGGGACAGCAGCACGCCCAGGTCATCCTTCGCGGACATCAGCAACGCCGTCCCCAGCGTCCAAGGCCCATAAAGCACGTACTTCACGAAGGTCGCGACACCGCCACTGCTGATCAGGAAGGGCATGGAGATGAGTTCCAGCGCCAGCATGATGAGCGCCCCCAGGGTGGCGAAAACGTAGCGTTTCCTCATAGGTCCCGAGCCGCCCGGAACCCACCGGCATCCCACGAGAGCCGCTCCGCATGGGTATCCGGAACCTCCAGCCATTCCACCAGCTTGTCGGTGGGGTCCAAGGCCCTCAAGGAATGCTCCACAAGCGCATAACGCAGGTGCCAGTAGAAGTTCGCCCACCGGCCCCCGGCACCGCCCTCTCCTCGAAGGTCGGAGGTCAACACGTCATTCAACAGCGACATGGCGTCCGCGGCCGCCGTGTACGAGAGGGCATAGGCGCCTCCATGGTGCATGACGATCTGCCAGTTGCCCACGACAGGTGCATGGATTTTCGCCGTGTAGGCCATGCTGCAAGCGCTCAACATCTTGACGGTCACATCCTGATTGCGAGGGACCATCGGGGCGCCGATCTCCTGATACGGGGCATCCGCTCCCCAGCCCCGCACCCACTTGGGGTTTCCAGCGACGCGCCCCCGGCCCCAGCGCCAGTGGACATGAAAGCAGTCGTGCACGCAGAAGGGCGCCATGGTCGTCTCCCTCGGCCAGTTGCTCGGAATCTTCGCGAGGACCGAAGCGGGTAGCTTCATCTTCGGCGCCATGTGGATGTTGTCGAACTCGCCCTGCCGCGGAGCCTTCTTGATGAGCCTGGGCTTGTAGCCCGCGATCCACGACGACCCCCTCGACGAGCGGATATCCACTTCCTTGATCAGCCCAACCCGCTCACGCGGCAGCGGCCTGTCCCTGCGGACCACCTTCACTTCCGAGCCCACAGGCGGGTCGATCCAGTAGTAGTCGAACAGGTTGTTCCAGTAGGGAATGGGAAGCAGGGTGTCGTTGCGATCCGTGAAGAACCCAGAGGAGATCCCCAGGGTCATCTCCTCGTTGTCGTGGCGGGTATGCGGGGTGGTCGGCTCGCGAGCCAACCTCACCGTCGCCTCCATGCTCTCCACCGGCAAGTTGGCGGCCAGCATGACGTGCGGCATCAGCCGCGCCGCACCCAGCACCCCACCCGGCTCGAAATCATTGCGCTCCTTGGCACATCCCAGCGCCATGCACACGAGCACCCGCAGCGGCGGAACCCCCTGTTGCGTACCGTTGCGCGCACGGTTGAACGCCACGGGCGAGGGCGCCGCCAGGAGGTCACGCGACTGGAGATCCGCATCACTCAGCGGCTGGAGCTGCCCCGCTTGGAGCTGGAAGCCGAAGAGGCGCTGGAAGCTCTGATCCAGCTTCATGGGGAGCTGCCAGTAGCCGGTGTTCGACTCGGGGATCGTCCCCTCTGGCAGATAGTAGGTCCGCAGGAGGAACCTGTCCGTCAGGGGCAGCCCAAGCGTCCTGCCCTGGTAGGTGACCTTGACGTCCCCCCACTTCACCTCGCGGCAGACGGACATCCGCATGTCATTCATCGTCCGTTGCCGCACGGAGACATTGCGGACGCCGTCGAGCCCATTCTGCTCGAACTCCCAGATCTTCCGGTCGGCCGGGCTCTCGCCGCTCGCGATCTTCGCCCGCCCCGCGAGGCTGGCGATTGGAAGCGCGTTCGCGACGAGCCGTGGTTTCGGGCTAGCCGTGAAGAGCAGGGTCTGATTCAGCAGATCCGCGAGGCTGGCTGGCATGATGCGACGCTCCCATCCAAGGCCCACGCATCATCCCATGCCGTGGACCCGGGCTTCCACCGGGGCTGGAAGCCTCGCCTGGCGTGTTACAGCGCCACGCCCACCTCGAGCAGGGTGAGCCCATACAACAGGCCGAGCCCCGGCCTGTCCGAGCCCACGCCCACCCCCAGCTCAAAGACAGACACCTGCGCGCCTCCCAGAATGAAGCGCGCGGGTGCCAGTGTCAGCCCGAGCCCCACCGACGGCCCCGCCACGGGCACGGGGTGCTCGGGCGTCAGGAAGTCCAGCCTGTCTCCGAACAGGCCCGTGAGGCTCACCAGCGCGGCGGGCGCCCACCACCCCCGCCGCTGCACGCCCGCCCCCACCCGCACCGCGAGCGCCGAGCCCAGGCCCGTGAGGCCACTCGCGTCCACCTGCAACAACCACCGCCCCTCCACCGTGTCGCGCAGGCCGAAGCCACCGCCCACGCCCCCGTGGGTGCGCGCCGCGGAGAGGTACGCCGTCACCCCCGAGCGCCCATACAGCGAGAGCTGATGACGCGGGGGCTCGGCCTCCTCACTCGGGGCGGGCGAGGTGGCCAGCGTGGAGAGCACGAGCAGCGCGGAGACACTCATGGCAGCGGACCCTCGGCCCAGAAGGAGAGCCCGGCCGCGGACAGCCGGGTGACATCCGTGAGGAAGTCGAAGTCCAGCGTGGCGGGCACGTCGCTGTCCTTGTGGTAGTTCGGATTGCGGAAGTTGGCGGTGTCCGTGAGGAAGAGCGCGCTGTGCCCCGCCATCCAGAAGGGCGCATGGTCGCTGCGCATGAGGTTGCCCGAGGCCGGGCCCGAGCCATCCTTCGGCGTCACCACGCCCCGCAGGAAACCGCCGTACCCCAGCCGCTCGCCCACCGCGTACAGCTCCTCCAGCCGCGGGCGCGACTGCGCGTTGGCGATGGCCGCGAGGAAGTCCCCCGTGCTCGGAATGGGGAAGCCCGGCAGGCCCTGCTGCGCGCCGGGGCGTGCGTCCTTGTACCCGATGCAGTCGAAGATGAGCGAGGCCACGATCTCCTCCCCCGGGCGGGACTGCACGTAGCGCGTGCTGCCCACCAACCCGATCTCCTCCAGGTCGAAGCCCACGAAGCGCACCGTGCGCGCGAAGCGCTTGCCCGCGGCCAGCCGCGCCATCTCCAGCAGGGCCGACACGCCCGAGCTGTTGTCATCCGCGCCCGAGTAGTACGCGTCGTAATGCGCCCCCACCACCACCACCTCTTCGGGGTGCTCGGCGCCGGGCAGCTCGGCGATGACGTTGACGGTGGGGAAGCGCGCATCCTCCGTCTCGTGCGTGCTGACGGTGTAGCCGAGCGCCTCGAAGCGCGCACGCACGAGCTCGCGGGCCTTCTCGCGGGTGACGTGGCACACGGGCCGGCGCGTGGTGTCGATCACCGAGGTGTCGAAGAGGGCGCAGTCGAGCGGCGTATCCGTGTCGTGGGCGGCGACGAGCGCGTTCACGTCCGACACCAGGCGGGCCCGCTCCACGCCCGCGGAGAAGTCCCCGGCGCGCGAGACGGCGGCGTCCTCGACGGAGGGCCGCGAGGCACAGGAGCCCGCGGTGAGCAGCAGGAGCGCGGCGGACAGGGTCCTCACAGGTTCACCCCCAGGTGGACGAGGCCGAATTGCAGACGCAACGTGGAGCCGGGCCGGTTGAGCGTGGTGCCCCACTGCAACTCCAGGGCGCTCACGGTGAAGCGGCGGAAGGCGAAGCGCAGGGGCGCGGCGTGGACGGCCACGTAGGCGGGCCCGAGCTGCGCGGCCTGCTGGCGCGAGAGGTCATC
>DASQMW010000152.1:0-7365 GCA_035645295.1 Archangium sp. | reverse complement strand
TAGCGTTACGCCGAGCCGCCGGCCGCCGAGGCCCCGCGCGCCGCCGAGCCGCCGCCCGCCGTCGAGGCGCCCGCCGCCGAGGCGCCCCGGGCAGCCGCCGCTCAGCCGCCCCCCGCCGCTCCGGAGACCCCGGCCGCCGCTGCTCCGCCCGCTCCCGCCATCGAGGCGCCGCGGGCCGCTGCCACGCCCTCCGTTCCCGAGACTCCGGCCGCCGTCGTTTCGCCGGCCACTCCCGCCGAGGCACCCCGTGCCGAGGCCCAGCAGCCTGCTGCCGCCGCGGAGCCGTCGCGCCCCGCCACGCAGCCGTCGTCCCCCGCGGCCGCCACTGAGGCGCCACGGGCCGCGGAGCCGCCCCGTGCGGCCACCCCGCCCCCGGCTGCCGCCGCGCAGCCGCAATCCCCTGTCAAGGAGTCACCCAGCTTGTCTACCCGCCCGCCTTCGGCGGTTCCACCCACTGTCCGGACCCCCCCGGCCCATCCTTCTTCTGGTCCACACCGGACCTCCTCGCCGGGTGGTCCCGGTGGTCAGGGAAGCCGTCCCGGCGGTCCCGGTGGTCAGGGAGGCCGTCCCGGTGGTCCGGGCGGTCCCGGTGGCCGTCCCGGTGGTCCGGGCGGTCCCGGTGGCCAGGGAGGCCGTCCCGGTGGTCCGGGCGGTCCCGGTGGCCAGGGCCGTGGTGGTCCCAGCCAGTATCAGCGTGGCGGCCCCAGCCAGTACCAGCGCAGTGGCGGCATCCAGTCCACGGGTCCGGTGCGTCCTTCGACGCCGGGTGCCGCGGGTGGGCAGCCCGGCGCTGCTCCCGGTGCGACGGGCCAGCAGGTGATGGTGGGCGGAGTGCCCCACCAGCAGGTGACGCAGGATGTGCGCTCGCAGCGCCCCACGGCCACCCAGGCCGTCGTCATCTCGCGTCCGCTCATCCAGGTCCGCCGCGTGACGCCCACCGGCGGCGCGGGCAAGCAGTACCCCATGGCGCCGGGCAAGAGCGCCATCGGCGAGAAGCGTGAGTTCAGGGTCATCCCGGACCACGCCGGCCGTGGCCGTGAGCTCGTCGACGTCTCCAAGGGCAAGGACAAGGAGAAGGCCGGCGGACGCAGCGCCAAGCGTGGCCCGGGCGGCGAGGGCGGTCCCTCCAAGCAGGAGATCTCCGACCTGGTGTGGGGACGCGTCACCATCCCCATCCGTGGCAAGAAGAAGAAGCCCACCAAGAAGGGCGCCAAGACGCAGATCACCCAGATGGCCGAGGAGAAGAAGGTCATCAAGATCCAGGAGGGCATCTCCGTGTCCGACCTGGGCCAGCGCATGGGTGTGCGCACCACCGAGCTCATCAAGAAGCTGATGTCGGGCCCGAGCAAGACCATGGCCACGGCCAATCAGGTCATCGACGCGGCCACCGCGGAGTTGCTCGCCATCGACTACGGCTGGCGCGTGGAGAAGGCCGGCTTCGAGGTCGAGGACTTCCTGCCCGAGGTGGTGGCGCGTCCCGAGGACGAGCGCACCCGTCCGCCGGTGGTCACGGTCATGGGTCACGTCGACCACGGCAAGACGAGCCTGCTCGACGCCATCCGCGCCGCCAACGTGGCGGCCGGCGAGGCCGGTGGCATCACCCAGCACATCGGCGCCTACTCGGTGACGACGTCGCGCGGTGACATCACCTTCCTGGATACCCCGGGCCACGAGGCCTTCACGTCCATGCGCGCCCGCGGCGCCAACGTGACGGACATCGTGGTGCTGGTGGTGGCCGCCGACGATGGCGTGATGCCGCAGACGATCGAGTCCATCAAGCAGGCCAAGGCCGCCGAGGTCCCCATCGTCGTCGCCATCAACAAGATGGACGTGCCGGGCGCCAACCCGGACCGCGTGAAGAAGGACCTGGCCAACTACGAGCTCACGCCCGAGGAGTGGGGCGGTGAGACCATCATGGTGCCGGTGTCCGCCAAGCAGAAGATGGGCATCGACCTGCTGCTGGAGAACATCGCGCTGCAGGCCGAGGTGCTCGAGCTCACGAGCAACCCGAGCCGTCCGGCGGTGGGCGCCATCATCGAGGCCAAGCTGGAGAAGGGCCGCGGTCCCGTGGCCACGGTGCTGGTGCAGGAGGGCACGCTCAAGGTGGGCGATGCCGTCGTCACCGGCACGCACTTCGGCCGCGTTCGCGCCATGAACAACAGCCGCGGCGAGTCCGTGAAGGAAGTCCTCCCGGGCTACTCCGCCGAGCTCATCGGCTTGTCGGGTGTGCCCACCGCGGGTGACACCCTCAACGCGGTGGCCGACGAGAAGGCAGCAAAGGAGATCGCCTCCCACCGCGCCATGAAGGGCCGCGAGGCGGAGCTGGGCAAGCCCAGCACCCGCGAGACGCTCGAGCAGCTGTTCGCCAAGACCAAGGCGGGCGGTGGTGCCAAGGAGCTGCGGCTCGTCATCAAGGCGGACGTGCAGGGCTCGGCCGAGGCCGTCAAGGAGGCCGTCCAGAAGCTGTCCATGTCCACCCAGAAGGTCCGCGTGGAGATCATCCACTCGGGCGTGGGCGCGATGACCGAGGGCGACGTGATGCGCGCGGCCGCTTCCAAGGGCCTGGTGGTGGGCTTCAACGTCAAGCCCGAGTCCGGCACCGAGGCGGCTGCCAAGGCTCAGGAAGTGACGCTGCAGACCTACAGCATCATCTACGAGCTCATCGATGGTGTCCGCAAGGCCATGGAAGACCTCCTGGAGCCCATCCGCACCGAGCGCAAGCTGGGCCGGGCCGAGGTGCGCAACACCTTCAACGTGCCGAAGCTGGGGACCATCGCTGGTGCGGCGGTGCTCGACGGTGTGATGAAGCGTGGCGCCTACGTCCGCCTGCTGCGCGACAGCAAGCAGCTGTTCGCCGGCCGCATGGCCTCGCTCCGCCGCTTCAAGGACGACGTGAAGGAAGTCGGCCAGGGCTTCGAGTGCGGTATCGGCATCGAGAACTACGCCGATCTCAAGCCCGGCGACATCATCGAGGCCTATGAGATCGAGGAGACGCGGCCGAGCCTGAGCTAGTCCCTCTCCGGCCGCTGTCTGTCACCACCGGAATGCACCCGGTGGCCCGCCGTCCAGGCGAGGTCACCGGGCCGAGGTCCTGAGTGTCATGTTCGTCTGCGTCGCACGTCTGACCCTGCAGATTCCGGAGAGCGGTTCCCTCAAGGCCAAGCGGCAGGTTCTCCGCCGGATCACGGACCGGGTGAAGGCCCGGTTCAACGTGGCCGTGGCCGAGGTGGATGACCAGGATCTCTGGCAGAAGGCCACGCTCGCGCTGGCGGTGGTGGGCAACGAGCGCCGCCACGTCGACGAGCAGATGGAGAAGATCATCCACTTCGTGGAGGAGATGTACGTCGCACCCCTCCTCTCGAGGCAGACGGAGATCATGGCTTTCGGCGATACGCTCTACACCCCCGGCGGGCCGGTAGCCGCCAGGCGGCAGGCGGCGGAGGGCGACGAGGAGTCGGAAGAGGTCGAGGAGGATGGTGAGGAGGCGGGGCCGGAAGCGGACCTGGAAGAGCTCATCGCCGGCATGGGCCGTGGAGATCGCTCCATGGCCGAGGCCGAGGGGATGGCGGACTGGGAGCGCCGGCACCAGGGGCAGGAGAGCGGGCGTCCAGCCAAGGGGACGGACCGGCAGCAGGGGCCAATATCCCTGGATGATGCCCGGGCCCGCGCCCGGAGCCTGCGCAACCCGAGGGATTGGGAGAAGAAATGAGCACCAGCAATCGGCCGGAGCGGGTGGGGCAGGAGATCCAGGCGGCGCTCGGGAGGATGCTCACCCGGGGCGAGCTGAAGGATCCACGCATCGGCTTCATCACCATCACCGGCGTGAAGGTGTCGCAGGATCTGAAGACGGCGCGCGTCTACTACTCGATGATGGGGACCGAGCAAGAGCGCAAGGAGACCCAGAAAGGTCTCGAGGCGGCCAAGGGTTATATCCGCCGGGAAATCACCGAGGCGGTGAACCTGCGCGTGTCGCCAGAGGTGTTCTTCACCTTCGACGAGTCGCTGGAGCGGGGTGACCGCATCGAGCGGTTGCTGCGCGAGGTGAAGGACAAAGAGGGCTGGTAGCCGCGCACGGTGCGGTTGCCGGTAGGATCGGAAGCATGGACGGCGTCCTGGTCATCGATAAGCCCAAGGGGCCCACCTCGTTCGACGTGGTGCGGCAGGTCCGGGGTCTGCTCAGAGTGAAGAAGGTGGGCCATACCGGCACGCTGGACCCGATGGCCACGGGGGTACTGCCCCTGTGCCTGGGCGAGGCGACCAAGGTGGCCGGTTTCATCACCGAGGGCGACAAGGCCTATGACGCCGTGGTGCGTCTGGGCGCGGAGACGGACACCCAGGACGCCGAGGGCAAGGTGGTGGCCGAGGCGCCCGTGCCCGCCCTCACCGCGGCGCTGCTGGAAGAGGTGCTGGGGCGCTTCCGCGGCTCCTTCGACCAGGTGCCGCCCATGTACTCGGCGGTGAAGGTGGGCGGGAAGCGGCTGTACGAGCTCGCCCGCGCCGGCGAGGAGGTGGAGCGAGCCAGCCGCCACGTCACCGTGTACGAGCTGGTGCTGCGCGACTTCAGCGCCAACCAGCTGCGCCTGTCGGTGCGCTGCTCCAAGGGCTTCTTCGTGCGCACGCTCGCCTATGACATCGGCCGGGCGCTCGGCTGCGGGGCCCACCTGGAGGCGCTGCGGCGCACCACGAGCGGTCCCTTCTCCCTGGCCCAGGCCCTGCCGCTGGCGGACCTGGCCGAGCTGGCCCGGGAGCCCGAGGCCCTGGCGAAGCGGCTGGTGCCCATTTCCGAGGCCCTCACGGACCTGCCCGCGGTGCGCGTGAGCGCGGCGGATGCCGCCCGGGTGTCCCATGGGGTGCCGGTGGAGGCCCCCGCCCATCCCGGCCGGGTGCGGGTGGTGGGCCCCTCGGACGCGCTGCTCGCCGTGGCCGAGGTGGTGCGCGGCCGCCTGCGTTACCTGCGGGTGCTCGTCTGAGCCCTTGGAGACCCCTTTTCCCGGGGCCCCGGACTGTCCACTGGCCCGTTTCCAGGCAGGTGGCCGGGTGCTTCAGGTTGACCGCCCGCACGGGCGATGCTTATAAGCCCTCGATTCGTTAGTAGGAGGAAGCCCGGTCTGTACCCCTCCGCGGACCGCGGCGACCGCAGTACCCACCCCCCGGAGCGGGAAGAAGAAGGAAGCACATGTCGGCACTGCATCAGGACCGCAAGGCAGAGGTTGTCGCGAAGTACCGCACCCACGAGACCGATACCGGCTCTCCCGAGGTGCAGGTGGCCCTGCTCTCCGAGCGCATCACCATGCTCACCGAGCACTTCAAGACGCACAAGAAGGACCACCACTCCCGCCGCGGTCTGCTGAAGCTGGTGGGTCAGCGTCGCCGTCTGCTCGACTACCTGAAGAGCAAGGACGCCAACCGCTACAAGAAGCTCATCGAGGGGCTCGGCATCCGCAAGTAGGCCCGCGGAAGTCCACCGGGGCGCTGGCATTCGTCAGCGCCCCGAGTCGTTAGAGACGTCACAGTCGCAGTTTCGAGAAAGAAGCGGGGCGAGGAAGGAAGCAAGGGAGTGGTGTGGATGGAGGTTTTGGTTTCCGTTCGGACGGGCCGACCAGCTCAAACGGGTCGGCCCGCGCGATCAGGGATCAAAGCTCCGGCGCATCCCTCTGGCGCTTCCGAAGCGCCCCCCACCGCAGTCAAGCCGCGGTTGCCCGTATCCGCCTGTTCCAGGCCAGGCGACCGCATCTCAACCCCACAGGCCTCGCACCGAGGCGCGTGGGCCCTCACCTTTCTTTTGTCCAAAGGCAGGGCGCGCGTCAGCGGGGCCACCAGGAAGTACGAGGCAAGACGGATATGCACCTGAAGAAGAGCGTCAAGATTGGCGACACCGAGCTGACCATCGAGACCGGCCACATGGCCAAGCAGGCGGACGGCTCCGTGGTGGTTCGCTACGGCGACACCATGCTGCTCGTCACCGCGGTGAGCGCGCGTGAGAAGAAGGACGTGGACTTCCTCCCCCTCACGGTGGAGTACCAGGAGAAGCTGTACTCGGCCGGCCGCATCCCCGGCAGCTACTTCAAGCGCGAGGGACGCCTGACGGAGAAGGAGACGCTGGCCAGCCGTATCGTGGACCGCTCCTGCCGCCCGCTGTTCCCGGACGGGTACGCCTACGAGACCCAGGTCATCGCGAGCGTCATCTCCGCGGACCCGGAGCACGAGGGTGACATCCACGGCATCACCGGCGCCTCCGCGGCGCTGTGGGTGTCGGACATCCCCTTCAACGGCCCCATCGCGGGCATCCGCGTGGGCCGGGTGGACGGCAAGCTCATCGCCAACCCCACGCTCAAGCAGCGCGAGCAGTCGGACATCGACCTGGTCATGGCCGTCAGCCGCGAGGCCATCGTCATGGTGGAGGGCGGTGCCGAGGAGGTGAGCGAGGCGGACATGGTGGCCGCGCTCGAGTTCGGCAAGCAGGCCGCGCAGCCCGCGCTGGATGTGCAGGACGAGCTGCGGCGCGCGCTCAACAAGACGGTGCGCAACTACGACCGCATCGCCGCGGTGCCCGAGGACCTGAAGGCCAAGGTGCGTGCGCTGGCCTGGGACGGCATCGTCCAGGGCTACACCATCAAGGAGAAGGCGGCCCGCTACGACGCGCTCTCCAAGGCCAAGAAGGAGGCCCTGTCCAAGCTCAAGGAGCAGTTGGGCGAGGCCTACACCTCCCAGGTGGAGAAGCACGCCAAGTCGGTGGTGGAGGATCTGAAGTACGAGCACATGCGCACGCTGACGGTGAACGGGGGCCGCATTGGCGGCCGCGGGCACGACAAGGTGCGTGAGATCACCAATCAGGTGAGCGTGCTCCCGCGCACCCACGGCAGCGCGCTCTTCACCCGCGGCGAGACGCAGGCGCTGGTGGTGGCCACGCTGGGCACCGCCGAGGACGAGCAGCGGCTGGAGCTGCTCGGCGGCATGTCCTTCAAGCGCTTCATGCTGCACTACAACTTCCCCCCGTTCAGCGTGAACGAGACCAAGCCCCTGCGCGGCCCCGGCCGGCGTGAGGTCGGTCACGGCGCCCTGGCCGAGCGCGCCCTGCGCAACATGCTGCCCCCGGGCGAGAAGTTCCCGTACACCGTGCGGCTCGTGTCGGACATCCTTGAGTCCAACGGCTCGTCCTCCATGGCCTCGGTGTGCGGTGGCACGCTGGCGCTGATGGACGCGGGCGTGCCCATCAAGGCCCCCGTGGCCGGCATCGCCATGGGCCTGGTGAAGGAGGGCGATCAGGTCGCCATCCTCTCGGACATCCTCGGTGACGAGGACCACCTGGGCGACATGGACTTCAAGGTGTGCGGCACCTCGAAGGGCATCACCTCCATCCAGATG
>DASQMW010000151.1:0-34929 GCA_035645295.1 Archangium sp. | reverse complement strand
CCTCACGTCGTAGCGCACGGTGTACACGCCCGGCGCCCAGCCGTTCACGTAGCCCGTCCTCGTCACCGTGGGCGAGACGTCCCCGTAGCACGCGTCCCACGCCTCCACGCCGGGATCCACCCACCCGCTGCCGCACGTGTGCGTCATCCGCACGTCTCCCAGGAGCTTCAACACGGGAGGCGTCCGGTCCGCCACGCGCACCGAGCGCACCGCGTCCACCGTGTGCCCCGCCGAGGTCCAGGCGATGTACTGCACCGCGTAGTGGCCCTCGGCGCGCCAGTTCGGGCCCGGCCCGTACGCGTCATGGCCCGAGTTGTACGTGTGCACCTCCAGCGGGCCACAGGCGTCCACCGCCCGGGCGCCGGGATCCAGCCAGGGCTCCACCCCGCACTCCAGCGTCAGCTCCCGGCCGCCGTCGAGCTCCAGAGTGGGCGCTCCCGGCTCCACCCGGCACACGGCGTCCAGGTCCAGTCCGATGAGGAGCGGATCATGATCGCTCGAGCGGAACGGCGTGGGCGCGTAGCGGTCATCGGTCTTGAACTCGGTGTTGTAGTCCAGCACCGGGGGCTCGTCCGCGTTGATGTGCCAGATGGTGATGCCGCGTACCTGCTCGGCGAGGCTCGGCGTGGCCAGCGCGTGGTCGAGCTCACCCGACTGGCCCTCGAAGACGTAGCTGTACCGCGTCGGGGCGGGGATGCGCAGGCTCAGGTGCTCCAACCCGCCCGCCACGAGGGTCCGCACCGGATCCTCCTCGGCGTAGGCGTTCAGGTCGCCGATGACGAGCACGTCCGCGTCATTCGAGCGCGCCTGCAGCTCGCCGATGAACTGGAGCAGCAGGCGGGCCTGCTCGGTGCGCTTGAGATTCCAGCACCCCTGGCCGCGGTCCACGTCCCCACTGGTGGGACAGGAGCCCTTGGACTTGAAGTGGTTGATGACCACGGTGAAGTCCGAGCCCGCCCTGCCCTCACCACGGTCCACGCGGAAGGTCTGGGCGACCGGATAGCGATCGAAGACGGGGTCCGGGAAGCTGAGGGACGGACCGGCGAGGTGGACCGACAGCGGCTTGTAGATGAAGGCGACCTGGATGGCATCGCTCCCGGTGCCGGTGAGGGGCGGAGGCACCGCGGCGTACACGGGGCCGCCGTAGGCGGCGTTGAGCGCATCCACCAGATCCTGGAGGGCCACCGTGCCGTTGTTCTCCACCTCGATGAGGCCGACGATGTCCGCGTCGAGGGCCTTCAGCGCGGCGACGATCTTCGCCTTCTGGCGTGCGAACTCCAGGGGCGAGTTGGCGCCCCGCGCGCCGAGCGTCGTGAAGTAGTTGAGGACGTTGAAGCTCGCGACCTTCAGGCCGCCCGCGATCGGCGCTGGCGCGGCGGCGCGCGGGTTGCTGTTGACGAAGGCCGGCGCCATGGTGGGAAAGACGCGGTACTCGCTGAAGCCGTAGGTGAGCACCCCGGTCAGGCCGCGCACCGTGTCCCCCACGCGGCGGGTGCCGTCCGGGCCCGCCGAGGACAGGAAGGGAATGGGCGCGGGGTTCTGCCGCGAGCTGCCGTCATCCAGGAGGATGCGCCGCCGGGCATTCTCCTCGGGCGTGCTGCCCTGGCCGTTGGTGGGATTGAAGAGGCGCCCGCCACTGGAGAGGAGGAGCTCGCCGAAGCGGCCGAGGCCGAACGTCTCCGTGACGGTGAGCTCCTGGGCGAAGGTGACGAGCATGCCCTCGTAGGCCTCGAGGTCCGTCACGGCGCGCACCGGCAGCGCCACGGAGGTGGGCAGGAGCCCGGCACCACCGGAGCAGATGCCGAGCGCGGTGACGGTGTCGAGCTCGGTGAGGGTTCCCGCGCCGGTGCGGAACTCGGTGACCCTGCCGCTCACGCGGACGCGGTCGCCCGGCTTCACGTCGATGCCCGACAGCACGTTGCTCCGGGGGATGAAGACGAAGAGGCCCTCGCTGGTGGCGGGGTTGCCGTCTCCCTGTTCATCTTGGATGAAGAAGCCGTTCTGCAGCTCCGCGCCCTGGAAGTCCCCGGTGACGACGCCCTCGGTGGTGACGGTGCGCCCCGCGAGGGGACTGGAGGCGCCGGAGCCCTGGATGGCCGCGATGGGCGTGAGGGGGACGCCGCCCGGGCAGTCCCCCATGGCCTCCACCCCTTGTCTGGAGGAGCGCTCTGGCCTTTCCTCCTCGTCCATGTGGGTGCCGCAGTGAGTCAGCGCCACCAGTGCGGCCAGCGCCACCACGAACCGTCCTCCTGCCCTGTACTGCCGTGCCATGCCCACCTCGTGCGAACGGAAGTCCGCGCACGGAGTGCACCCGCTGTACCCAGGCAGGAGATGCGCACTACAGGAAGCTCGGACTGCCCCGCGGGGTGAGACCCGGGGCGCGGATGTACCGAGCCAGGGAAGCCGGCTGCCTATGTCCGCACCGGGAGGACCGTGCGTCGTGCGTCATCCGCCGCCCAACAAGAAAAACGCGCCAAACCAGCAAACACTTGAAATCCCCATTCGTTCTCTGGCTCACTGAGCGGAAGCGATCCCACTCCATTGCGCATCAGGAGAGAGCCTCATGAACAAGGCCTGGAAGTTCCACGCGGCGTTTCTCGTTTCGGTGGCCACGCTCCTGGGAGCGGACGGCGCGCTGGCGGATGGCACGAACCCGTACCACCTGGAGGCGAACGTCGTCAGCCCGTTCGACTACACGGGGCTCGTCACCTCCCCCGCCCCCTACCACCACGTCGTCTTTGGCGGGGACACGTCCTTCGACGTGGCGATCCAGGGCATGTCGACGGGAGGCCAGAAGGTCTGGTTCGACGTGCGGCCCATCAGCCCGGCCACGGACATCCGCGGGGTGATCCTCTCGGGTGGAGCCAACGCGCGAGTCCCCGCCTGCGCCAACGGCAACCCGGCCTCCGGTGGCTACGTCGTGCAGGTCGAGGTGCAGGCCTACCACCAGGGGGCGTGGACGCCCATCGGCTGGGTGAAGTACGCCCACGTGGACAACATCAACGTGAACAACGGGGCGGTGATCCCCAAGGCCTTCTCCTTCGCCACGGCCTCCTGGAACTTCGATGGGAGCTGCTCGACCGGGCCCCACGTCCACATGGAGCCCTACAACTACCGGCACTACGCCTGCTACACGAACCGCAGCCCCTTCACGTACTACGACACGCTCGTGCGCGTGGGCGGTGGCCGGCTCGGCCTGCAGCAGTGCCCGTAGTGTGAGCAGGGGACCGCCGCGGGCGGCGAGCAAGCAAGCGGCACGGGTTTACGGCCCCACCGGGAACGAAATACCGTGGGGAACGCCATGTCTGAACCCCACGAGATCGCACGCGGCCTGACGCAACGGCGGGCCACCCTGGGTGAAGTCATCCCCGTGCTTTCCACCGCCGCGCTCCAGGCCGCCAGCGATGCCGCCCTGCTCGCGGTGCCGGGCTTCCAGCGGCTCCATGCCGAGCGCTGGGATCCTCCGATTCCGGAGCCCGGGACGCTCGCGACGATGCCCGTGGGCTCGTTCGGGCACGCATATGCGCGGTACATGGAGCACTACCGCCTGTCCCCGGACTTCTTTCCCATCCAGACGCGGTTGGGTGCGGACGCGACCCCCACGCAGTACGCCGTCCATCGGCTCAACAAGTGCCACGACTTCATCCACGTGCTGGGCGCGTACGAGACATCGGACGCGGACGAGGTCGCCATCCAGTCGTTCGTGTTCGGCATGGCTCCGGTGGCGCTCGCCAGCTTCCTGGCCCTGGCGGCGGTGCATCCGGACATCCGGCACGAGCGGTACAAGCACCTGCGCGACATCTACGAGGGACACATCCAGGCGGAGGACTTCGAGCGGGGGTCCGCCGCCGTGGCCCTGCTGGGTGAGCGGCTCGAGAACCTGTGGGAGGTTCCGCTGGAGCGGCTGAGGCAACGGCTCGGCATCACCGCGCGGCCCCCTGAGCGCCTGGGACACGCCGGAGAGAATTCCTGCGGCGGCGTCACGGTCATTCCGTTCTTCACGGCTGCAATCCGGGCGGCGTGAGCGCCTCCATCCGGCCTACACTGCCGGCATGAGCGTACGGAATGTGATCGTCATCGGCGGGACCGGTGAGATCGGCAAGGCAGTCGTCCACAAACTGCGGGCCGAGGGCCTGCGCGCCGTGTGCGCCTCGAATGACGTGAGGCAGGAGACGGCGGACGAGATGCGGGTCGACATCACGGATGAGGCCTCCGTGGCGTCGTTGTTCGAGCGGGCGGAAAAGGAAGTGGGACCCATCTCCGTGCTGGTCAACTGCGCGGGAGTCGGGGTCTTCACGTCCATCGCGGACACCTCGGTTCAGGATTGGCGCAGGACGCTCGAGGTGAACCTGACGGGGGCCTTCATCTGTTCGCGTGAAGCGTTCAACCGGATGAAGACGCGGGGCGGCGGGAGGCTCATCCACATCGGCTCCATCAGCGATCACCTCACCCTGCCCATGAACGGCTCATACGCCGCGTCCAAGCATGGGGTCCGCGCCCTGACAGGCGTGCTGAACGAAGAAGGCAAGCCCTACTCCATCCGGGCCACGCTCATTTCCCTGGGGGCCGTCTACACGTCCTTCTGGAAGACGCGCCCGGAGTTCAGCCCGGCCGACATGCTGTCCGGGGAGGACGTGGCCACGAGCATCTGGGAGATCGCCTGCAAGCCCTTGAACGTCCGGGTGGATGAGATCCGGCTCCTGCCCCCGAAGGGAGTGCTCTGATGGGAACGCAGCCGGATGCGAAGCTCGCGCTCGTCACCGGGGCCAGCCGCGGTATCGGCGCGGCGATCGCGGAAGTGCTCGCGGAGAACGGTTTCCGGGTGGCCCTGCTGGCCCGTGACGCGCAGGCCCTCTCCAGTCTGGAGCAGAAGCTGGCCGCCACCGGCGCCCAGGCGCGGTCCTTCATCTGCGATGTCGCGGATGAGGCCGCGGTGGACGCCACGCTCGGCCGCCTCGAGACGAGCATGGGCGTCCCCGGCGTCATCGTGAACAACGCGGGTTATGGCGGCCCCTTCCATCGCGCGGACGAGGTCTCCAAGCAGGAGTGGGACACCCTGTTCCGCGTGAACGTGGATGGCGTCTACTACCTGTGCCGGTGGGCGCTCCCCCGCATGAAGGCGGGCGGGTACGGGAGGATCGTGAACATCTCCTCCATCCAGGGCCTCTTTGGCGGCGCGCTCTCTTCCACCTATTCGGCCACCAAGCACGCGCTCGTCGGCTACTCCAAGACGCTGGCCGCGGAATGGGGCGCCTACGGCATCACCTGCAACGCCGTCTGTCCCGGCTACATCGACACGGAGATGCTGGCGAAAGCGGACCCCGGGGTGAGGAAGGAGCTGTTGCGGAGGATTCCCACCGGGCGGTTCGGAACCGCCGAGGAGGTGGCCCGGCTGGTGGCATTCCTCGCCGGGCCCCACGGCGGCTACATCAACGGCAGCGCGCTGGTGATGGACGGCGGCCTGTCGGCGCACCTGGGCAACGACCTGCCTTCGTTCTGAAACCGTGGAGGGACGCCAGCGGCTCCACCTCACTTCTCCAGGTTCGCCACCCCGTCGAAGTGCGCGGGCGGGTGCTGCTGGTACTTCTGGCAGCGCGCGAGCAGCGCGGCCGTGGGGCCGTCCTCCGGATCCTCGGACAGCTGCGCCTTCAACACCCCGGCCGCCTCGGCGAAGCGCTGCTGCCGGTAGAGCGCGAGCGCCTCGTGGTAGCGCTGGACCGTCCAGCGCTTCTCCGCTGGAAGCTCGCCCTTGAGCGCCAGCAGCTCGTACACCGTCACCGCCTCCGCCTTGCCCGCCACCCTTACCCGGTCCAGCTCCCGCACCTCGATGTGGTCGCGCGCCAGCTCATAGGTGCGCGGGCCGATCATGATCAGCGAGCCATAGGACTTGTTGGCGCCCTCCAGCCGCGAGGCCAGGTTCATGCCGTCGCCCATGGCCGTGTAGTCGAAGAGCTGCTCGCTGCCGAAGTTGCCCACGAAGAGCCGGGCGCTGTTGAGGCCGATGCGGGTGTACACGTCCGGCATGCCCTTCGCGCGGAACTCGGCGCGCAGCCGGGCCACCTCCGCCTGGGCCGCCAGGGCACCCCGGCAGGCTCGCACCGCGTGATCCGAGTGGTCGATGGGCGCTCCGAAGAGGCACACCACCGCGTCGCCAATGTACTTGTCCAGGCAGCCGCCCTCGCGCAGCAGCGCCAAGCTCACCCGCGTCAGGTACTGGTTGAGCACGCGGACCAGCTCGCGCGGGTTGTCCTGGAAGGTCTCGGAGAAGGAGGAGAAGCCGCGGATGTCGCTGAAGAAGGCGGTGAGCTCCCGCTCCTCGCCATCCAGCCGGGGGAGCCGGTTCTCCTCGATCATCTGCTCGATGAGCCGGGGCTCCATGTAGCGGCTGAAGGCCTGCCGGATGAAGGCGGCCTCGCGGTTGGCGAAGAGGTGGTTGGAGGCCATGGCGCCCAGGCAGGACAGCAGGCCCGCCGTCACGGGCAGCGCCGCGAGCAGGTGCACCCGCCCCAGTGCCAGCGAGGCGCCCATCACCCCGAAGACGACGGGGACGATGACCAACAACAGCCACGCCAGCTCCAGCGCCGGCGAGCGCACCGTCATCAGGAGCACCGCGGACAGCACCGCCAGCCCGAGCCCGAACAGCAGGCTCACCCAGAACGGAGCCTCGGTGATGAAGCGGCCGGAGAGGAGGTTCTCCAGCACCGCGAGTTGCTTGCTCAGCCCTGGCGCCGAGGCTCCGAACGGCGTGGACCGGGTCTCCCCCAGCCCCAACGCCGTGGGACCGATGACGACGATCCGGCCGCGGAACAAGTCCGGAGCGAGCCCCGACGGTTTGCCCTCCTGGCGCAGCGACCAGGCGTCCAGCAGCGCCACGACGGGGATGATCGGGAAGCGCTCGTGCAGCGGGCCGCCGAAGTCGAGCTCCGCGCTGCCGTCCGGGTTCACCTTCAGCTCGCGCGAGCCCAACCGCATCGTCCGGCCGGAGAACACGAGCTCCCCTGCCCCGAAGAAGTCCGCCGCCGCGGCCACCGGAAGCGTGACATAGGCGTTGGCGCCATCCGTGTACGCGAAGCGGGTGCGCCGCAGGATTCCGTCCGGATCCGGCTCGGCCTCCACCAGTCCGAAACCATCCGCCTCCGCCAGCAGTGGCGCGACGGGAGGGACCAGGTGATGGGGCTGGCGTACTCCCGGCAGGAGCTCGGACTCCAGGAGCGTCAGCGCGCGTCCGTCCGTCCGCACCGGGAAGGCCAGCACCCGGGCCATGGCCATGGGCTCCGCTCCCTCTCCGAAGTCCTGGGCGGGGGGCGGATGGACGGGCTCCACCTTCGGGAGGGGCGCGGCTCTCGGATGGGTGGCCACGCCCAGGTACACCGGCAGGCCCGTGTCCCGCAGCACCTGGGCGAAGCCGGTCTCCACGCTCGCGTCGGTGGAGGGCTCGTCCATCACCCCGTCGAACAGCACGGCCTTGGCCCCCTGGTGCCCCAGCTCCTCCATGACCCGGGCCCACAGGCCGAGGCTCCACGGATAGGCGCCGAAGTCGCGCGCGTACGCGGGATTGTCCCGCACGCCGTCGAGGCTCGACTGATCGATGGCCACGACGGCGATGTCGGGTGACTGGCCCTGGCTCCGGGCGAAGGTGGTGAGCGCGCGGTCGTAGAAGGCGCGCTCCAGGGCGGGCAACCCCAGCCAGCCGGCGAGCCAGCACCCCGCCGCCACGGCCGTGGACAACACCGCCACCCCCAGCATCCGCGGCAGGTGGTTGCGCAGGCGCAGCTGCAGGATCTTCCAGGTGTCACTCGCCATTCACGGCCCCTCGCTCCCGCGGACTCTATGTAAGGAAGCGCATGCGCGCCCCAGCCCACCGCGCGTCAACCGCCGATGCGCACGAGGACCTGCACGTCCTGGCTCGGGTGGCCCTGGGTGAGGACGGGAATGGGCGCGGGCGTGACGTAGGCCCGCCCGGCGTCCGTGATGCGCGCCCGCAGGGTGTACGTCGCGTCGGGACGGATGCGGTCCGAGGGCACCGCCACCGAGAAGGCGATGGGCACCTGGCCGGGGCTCTGGATCGTCTGCGTTCCGACCACCCTCTCCGTGCCTCCCGGGGCCGCGGATTCCACCACGTCCACCTGGAGGACGGCGTCCGGCGTGAGGGCAATGCGCTCGCGATAGAACACGCTCCCCGTCACGCGGGTCTCCGCCTGGGTCCCGGCCTGGGCCTCGGTGGGAGGCGGAGCGGAGGGGGGCGCGGGCGTGGCCGGCGGCGTCGAGGCGGCACATGCGGCCAGGGTGAGCGCGGCGATGCATCCTGCGAGCACGGCGATTCGGCGATTCATGAAGAGGCCTCCTGCGTGGAAGGGCTCGATCGTATGGCCTGTCTCGCCGCCTACCGCGAGGACTTCTTCGCGGACTGCCGGGCGCGGACGGTTTCGTAGGCGGCCTGGAGCTGCTCGGCGACGGACGGGCCCTCTCGTTTCGACGGCTTCCCGAGATGCACCTCGCGCAGCTCGGCCATGAACTGCTCCCACATGGCCGGGCCGCCTTCCTCCAGGAGCTGCGCGCGGATGCTGAGCTCCTCGCTCACCGGCAGGTACCTCCGTCCCCAGGCGCCCCCCGGACGCGTGGATCCGCGCCCTCGGGTCCCTGCCGCTGATGCATCAGCCGGGCGAGGTCTGGATGTACGACACCGGCCTCACCGTGCTGGGCGTGCTGCTCGCGCGAGCCGCTGGCCAGCCGCTCGAGGACTTCTTCCGGGAGCGCATCTTCGAGCCGCTGGGGATGAAGGACACGGGGTTCAGCGTTCCGGCCGGGAAGCTCGACCGGCTGGCCACCGGCTACTGGCGCCATCCCGAGACGGGGAAGTTCGACGTCTTCGACGCCGCCGGCCAGGACAGCCAGTTCAGCCGCCCGCCGGGCTTCCCGTCCGCGTCCGGTGGCCTGGTCTCGACGGCCGACGACTACCTCGCCTTCGCCCGGTTGATGCTGAACAAGGGGGAGCACGGAGGCAGACGGCTCCTCTCCGAGCACTCGGTCGAGCTCATGACCACGGATCACATCACGCCCGAGCAGAAGGCCGTGTCGCCCTTCGGTCCTGGCTTCTGGGACAAGCGCGGCTGGGGGTATGCGCTCTCCATCGTCCACAAGCATGAGCCCGGGGAGCCTCGCGGGTTCGGCTGGGACGGTGGGTACGGAACGTCCTGCTACTGGGATCCCGAGACCGGGGTGATCGGCGTCCTGCTGACGCAGCGGATGATGGACTCACCGACCGCGCCCGCCGCCTTCGTGGACTTCTGGCGCTCGGCCTACGAGGCGCTCCCGGCCTGAGCGCGATGCTTTTCTAGCATCTCCGGGGCAAGGGGCCCGCTCCCCTGCCGCTGACTCACTGCTGGGCCGGGTGGGGCTCGACGAGCTGGGAGAGGCTGAGCAGGCCCGCGTCGAGGTCCGCGCCTTCCGCCCGGGCGGCCGAGAGGTTCACGAGAATGACGGGGGAGGTCCCCTTGCGGCTCAGGCCGATGGCCAGCCCCCGCTGCACCTGGGCTTCGCTTCCAGCGATGGACAGGATCGACAGCTGCCGCGTCACCCGGGAGATGACCTCGGATTGGGCCTCGAGCCCCGCGCACGCGTAGAGGGCCTCCACCCCCTCGCGCGAGAGCTCCTCCTGGAGCTGGGTCGCGTTGCGGAAGCCGATGCGCAGGACGCGCAGCGGCTGGCCCGCGATGGTCCTTCCCCTCGCCACGGATTCCAAGGCGGTGCCCAGTTCCTGTCCCCCGCGTGCCGAGTCCCGATCGCCCTCCTGATGCACGATGGCGATGGTGAGCGGCGGCGGGCGCGAGCCCATCCGCCGGTCATAGGCGAGAATGCGCACCGTCAAGGAGGCCCGCAGCGTGGCGGGAAGCTCCTGGGCGTGGGCGGCCGCCGAGGCGAGCATCAGCACCAGGGGGGCCACGATGCTCAGGCGCAACCCGGTGGCATGGCTCCGCTCGGCCTGGGAACACGACTGCATGAAAGAGGTACTCCGAATCTCGTGGTGAGCGTCCTGAAGTTTACACGGCCAGGGCGGATGGGTCGTGCGGGGGCCGGGAACCGGCGGCTCAGAGATCGAGCTCCAAGGTGGCGAAGAGGCGCCGGCCCTCCATGCGGTAGTCGAACGGGAAGGAGCCGCTCTTCACCAGGTAGCTCTCGGCATCCAGCAGGTTGGACACCTTCACGCCCACGGAGGCCCAGGTGTTGACGTGGAAGCGGGCGTTGGCATCGAAGCGGATCCATGCCGGCACCGTCCTGGGCCGGGCGGCGGCGAAGAGGACGTTCTCCCCGTCTCCCTCGCGGCGGTGGACGGCGCTCTGGTAGCGGCCCTGGAGGGACAGGGTGAAGCCTCGCAGGCTGTAGCTGAGCCCGGCCTTGGCCAGGTGGGCGGGAGCCCAGGTGAGGCGCCCCGCCGAGGCGACATGGCCCCCATTGACATCCTTCTCCGCCAGCAGGTGCACGTAGGTGTAGCTGCCGAAGCCCTGCACCTGGCCCCGCTCGCCGAGGTCCACGTCCCCCAGCAGCTCGGACTCCAGGCCGGCGTTGCGCCGGGAGAACAGGTTGCTCGCCAGGTTCGCATCGCTGTAGCCGATGAGGTTGTCGAACCGCGAATGGAACAAGGTGCTGCGCCAGCTCAGATGCGGGGTGACCGTCCAGTCCGCGTTGAGCTCGAAGGTCGTCACCTGCTCGGGGCGGAGCGTGTCGATGTTGGCGTCGAGCATCCAGGTGTTGGTGCCGAAGAGCTCGGCGGGCGCCGGGGCCCGGAAGGCCCTGCTGGCCTGGGCCTTGAGGCTCAACGAGGGGCTGGGCGAGTACACCAGCGCCAGCCGGGGGCTGAGCTGCTCGTACGACTTGGAGCGCGTGGGGGTCGAGGGGGCCCGCGAATCGTGGTAGCGGAAGAACTTCAGGTCGTAGCGCAGCCCCGCGGTCAGCGACAGGGGCAGGTCCAGCAACCGGCTCCAGGCCAGCTGGGTATAGGCGCCCAGGTTGTTGACCGGATGGCCGATGATGCCCTCGTAGAAGGGCCCGAGCTGCACCAGGCCCACCGATGCGGGGGTGACCTCCTCCTCGGTGAACAGCTCGGTGTTGGCGTAGTGCGCCTCGTCGCCGTCGTAGAGGAAGGCCGAGTACTCCAGGCCGCCAAGCAGGGTGAGGCGCTCGGCCAGCTCGCCGGAGAGCTGGGCCCTGCCGAAGAGCTCGTCCATATGGGTTTCCAGCACCTCGTTCACCCCGGCCGGGTAGAGCCCGCCGAGCGCGCCGCTCGGGTAGAAGCGGACGTTGCGCTCGAGCTCGTGCCGCTGGAACTTGAGCACGTACTCCTGGCGGAGCCGGCCCTCCTGGGGTGACTGGTAGCGGAGCACCGCGATGTGGCGCTGGTCGCGCATCGCCCCGTCGACGTCGGGGGCCCAGTAGAGCCAGCCGTGGCCCGTGCTGTGCTTCCAGGACTGCAGGTGGTACTGCACGGACAGCCCCTCCAGGGCCTTCTTCGCCTCCAGCTTGATGAAGAAGTAGTTGCTGCCGTGGGCGTCGTTGATGCGGAAGCGCTGGAGCGCCCCCGTGCTGTCGGTCCTCCCCGAGCCATCGGTGGACAGGTACGAGTACCCGTCGGTCTGGTAGTGCCGGAACCCGAGCACCGTGGAGAGGTGTTGGGACAAGGTGGCGACCACCGCGTCCGTACTCAACGTGCCCCGGTCTCCAAGCAGCAGGCGCGCCTCGCTGTTGACCTCCAGGCGCTCATCCTCCCGGAGCGTCCTCGGCGAGGAGATGGTGTTGATGGCCACCACGCCATTGGTCGCGCTGGAGCCGTACAGGGCCGAGCCAGGGCCGCGGATGATCTCCACGCTCTTCACCATGAAGAGCGGGGTGATGTCCCAGGTGTAGGCGCCGCCCGTCTCGTTGTCATTCATCGGGACGCCATCCACCAGCAGCTGCAGGTGGTTGTTGTTCCACCCCTCCGAGAACCCCCGCGCGCCCACCACCGTGCGCTCATAGTCATGAGCGGGGAAGAAGCCGGGCTGGCTGAAGAGGATGTCGTCGAGGCTCATCCAGCCGAACCTCCGGATCTGCTCACGGGGCACCACGGAGACCACGCCCGGGGCCTCTCGGGCGGGCTGGAGCTGTTTGGAGGGGGCGGCCAGCTCCAGTTGGAGCAGCTCCTCGAGCGTGAGGGCTTGGGACCAGTGGGATTCGTCGACGGGCGCGTCCGAGGCGGAGGCGGACTGGGCGGCGGAGGGATGGGAGGCGAGCAGCCCCAGCATCAGGCCGAGGACAGGCACGTGGGAGGTGAGGCGGGACATACGGGGTTCAAACCTGGGAGGGGGGCTGGAGGCGGGAAGCCGTGGGACCCCGCTCCAGACGCAGGAGGATTCGTTCACGCAGCTGGTCGGCGTCAACGGGTTTGAGCATCACCCGGTCCCGGTGCTGCTCGAGGAAGGCGCGGGTGGCATCGGTGAAGGCGCCGCCGGTGAAGAAGGTCACCGCCTCCGCCTGGGCCGGGTGCAGCCGCTGGAGCTCGGTGAAGAAGTCCATACCGGTCATGTCCGGCATCATCAGGTCGCACAGGATGACGTCGAACATGGCGCCCTGGAGGACCCGCCCCAGCGCTTCCCTGGCACCGAAGGCCAGGGAGACATCGTGCTCGCGCCCCAGGGTCCGCCGCAGCGCCGCCCCCACGAAGGGATCGTCATCCACCACCAGCACACGTCCCCGGCACGCCCCTGGCCGCGATTGCGCCCGGTGGACCTGGGCGTGCTTCACCGCGCCCGGGGTGGGCGGCAGGACGACCGAGAAGGTGCTGCCCTGCCCCGGCTCGCTCTGGACCTCGATGCGCCCGCCCAGGGCGGTGATGATGCCCTGGCAGACGGACAGTCCCAGCCCGGTGCCCACGCCCACCGGCTTGGTGGTGAAGAAGGGGGTGAAGAGCCGGCTACGCACCTCGGGGGACATGCCCATGCCGGTGTCGGTGATGTCCACCCGCACATTCCCGTCCTCTCCCAGCCGGGCCGTCACCCGGATTTCATTGCGATCCGCGGCGCCCGCCGGGATGGCGTGGGCGGCGTTGATGAGCAGGTTGAGGAAGACCTGGGCCAGGCGCACCTCGTTGCCCTCGACGGGGGGAATCTCCCGGTAGTCGCGCACCAGCCGGGCCCGGTGGCGGATCTCGTTCTGCGCCATGCTGATGGCCGCATCCAGGGGTCCCTGGACGTGCAGGGGCTCGCGCCGGTCTTCATCCCCGCGCGAGAAGGACTTGAGGCTCTGGACGATGTGCTGCACCCGCGAGCAGCCCTCGCGCGCCTCGGCCAGGGCGTTGGCCACCTCCTGCCAGATCGCCTCCATGCCCCCGCTCAGGTCCGGGGGGCAGCCCGGCATGAGCGTGGTCCTCAGCTCGGGCATCTCCTGGAGGACGAACTGGATGTTGGCGGTGACGTAGGCGAGCGGGTTGTTGATTTCATGGGCCACGCCGGCGGCGAGCGTGCCCACGGAGGTGCGCCGGTCGGCGACGATGAGCTGCTCCTGGGTGCTGTGCAGCTCGCGCAGACGCTCGGCGAGCTCCTGGGTGCGCTCGGCCACGCGTTGCTCCAGCTCGAGGTTGCGCGCGCGGACGCGCTCCTGGGCCAACCGCTCGGTGATGTCCTGGAAGTAGAGCCCCCAGCCGAAGCGGGTGCCCTCGCGGCTCTGGATGGGAGCCCGGTAGGCGGTGAGGGTGCGCCCATCCAGGAGCGAGAACTCCAGGGGCTCGCCCGCGGGTTGCTCCTGTTGGAAATCGGCCAGGCGCCGCAGGACCTCGGGCTCCTTCATGGCGGGGGCCAGGGCCCGGAGCACCTCCTCCAGGTGCCGCCCTTCCAGCCGCTCCGGCGGCAACTGCCACATCCGCAGCAGGCGCTGGTTGTGCGCCAGCACCTGCCCCGATTCCGACACGGTGAGGATGCCCTCGGAGGAGGCCTCGCTCTGCGATTCGATGAGGGCCTTCTGCTCGTACAGGCGGCGGAGCATCCGGGACAGCGCGGCGGCGAGGGTGCCGGTCTCGTCGCGCCGGGTCAGGTCGAGCTCCTTCTGCGCGCCGAGCTCACCTTCCGAGATGCGCAGGGCCACCTGGGTGACGCGCCCCAGCGGCCGGACCAGCAACGTCCCCAGCCCGAAGGCCGCGAGCACGCCGAAGACGAAGATGAGCGCGGAGATGCTGGCCGCCAGCCGCAGCGTCTGCTGACTGTCCTCACGCAGCTCGGCCAGGCTGAAGCCCACCAGCAACGTGCCCTGCTGGCCGCCTCGGGTCTGGATACGCACCCGGGCCAGCACCTCCTCCCCGTGGATCCGCGCTCCCTCGGGAATGTCCATGAGCCGGGCCGGGGCCCGCTCCGGGTGCCAGGCCGCCAGCGGCGTGCCGTCCTCGCGCAGCAACAGGCCGTAGATGGCCTCGGGAGTGGAGGCGAGCGTCTCCAGGTGGTGCTGGCCGTTGGCCGCATCCCCGAAGTCGAGCGCGGGCTCGGTGGCACTGGCCAGCAGCCGGGCAATCCCCGTTGCGCGGCTGAGGACCCAGTGGCGCGCCTGGCTGTCCATGCGCGCCGGGAAGAAGGCGAGGAAGAACAGGGCGAAGGCCGTGAAGAGCAATGCGACCAGGATGACCAGCCGGGCGCGCAGGGAGAAGGAGCGCGGCTCCAGACTCATTCTCCACCTCGTGGGTGCCCGAGCCGTGGCGGGAGCCCGTCCAGGTGTGTATGGAAATGAGAGCCCCTGACGGTCCGGTTTCCGTGGAGGGCCTCGATGAGAGGCGAGGTCAATGTCTTGCCAGGTCGCATGGCACCGCGAGCGACAGCATTCAGGCCCCCTGAAGACGTTGGCCTCGTTCTGTAGGAGTAGAATCAAACAACAGCATGGTTCCCGGCAGCAAGAGAGCACCACGCACTTTCACGCGGAGGCCGTGCAGCGGAGCCGTCTGTAGGACTGCCGTGCACTGTCCACCCACCGATTCTTGATCCTGCCCGCTCAATCACAAACAAGAAGGGACGCACGCCCAGGGTTGATGGGGCGGATTCCGGCTCAGGCCTCCACGGGCGGAGGCACACGGCGCGCGGTGAGAGCGGCCCCTGCGGACGCGGCGCTCACGAATCCCAGCGCGAGCCACTGCGTCACGGTGAGCTGCTCCCGCAGGAACACCAGTCCTGCCAGGGCCGCGACCGCGGGCTCCAGACTCATCAGGATGCCGAAGGTGCGGCTGGAGAGCACGCGTAGCGCCATCATCTCCAAGGTGTATGGCACCGCGCTGGAGAGGAGCGCGACGGCGAGGGACGCCGCGAACAGCGGAGGCGTCAGGCGGGCCGCGAGGCCCTCGGCGAACGAGAAGGGCAGGACCGTCAGGGCGGCGAACAACATTCCCGTCGCGACGCTCTGCCCGCCCGGGAGCACCCTGGACACGCGCCCACCGAGCAGGATGTAGGCCCCCCAGCATGCACCCGCGAGGAGCGCCAGCAGCACGCCCACCAGATCGACCGCGCCAGCGCCCCCGTGCCACGGGGCGATGAGGGCGATGCCAGCCGCCGCGAGCACCACCCACAGGAAGTCCGAGGCGCGCCGCGACCCGAACACCGCGACCGACAGGGGCCCCACGAACTCCAGTGTGACGGCCAGGCCCAGCGGGATGCGCTCGAGCGCCTTGTAGAAGCTCAGGTTCATCGTCCCGAGCACCAGCCCGTACGGGATGATGGCGGCCCACTGCGCGCGGGTGAGCCGCGTGAGCGGCGGCCGGAACACCGCGAACAGCAGGAGCGCGGACAACCCGATGCGCATGCCGGCCGTGCCCGCCGAGCCGAGCGCCGGGAACAGTTCCTTCGCGAAGGCGGCGCCTCCCTGCACGCTCACGATGGCAAGGAGCACCGCGGGGATGGGGGGCAGGGTCCGCGGCTGACGGACCGGGGGTGCTTCAGTCATGCGCGCACCCTACCCCTTCCCCGGAGCCAATGCGCTCCTGCTCTACCAGATGCGCACGCGCTGCTCGGGCGTGAGGAAGAGCGTCTGCCCGGGCGTGGCACCGAAGGCCTGGTACCAGGCATCGATGTTGCGCACCGTCGACGCGCGGTACTCACCCGGCGAGTGCCCGTCCGTCAGCAGGACGCGGCGCAGCGTCGGCTCGCGGTACTTGTTGCGCCAGATCTGCCCGAAGCCGAGGAAGAAGCGCTGCTCGCCGGAGAAGCCCTCGATCTCCGGGGCCGGCTTGCCGCCCAGCGACAGCCGGTAGCCGTCGAGGGCCACCGCCACCCCGGCGATATCGGCGATGTTCTCACCCAGGGTCAGCTCGCCATTCACCGCGAGATCCGGCAGCGGGCGGTAGGCGCTGTACTGAGCGGCGAGCGCCTGGCCCACGGCCTTGAACTTCGCCGCGTCCTCCTTCGTCCACCAGTTGGCCAGCTTGCCGCGGGCGTCGAACTGCGCCCCCACGTCGTCGAAGCTGTGAACGATCTCGTGTCCGATGACGGAGCCGATGCCGCCGTAGTTCACCGCCGGATCGGCGTTCGCGTCGAAGAAGGGCGGCTGCAGGATGGCTGCGGGGAAGATGATGGAGTTCTGCTGCGGGGAGTTCAGCGCGTTCACCAGCTGCGGAGGCATGAACCACTCGGACCGGTCCACCGGCTTGCCCAGCTTGGCCAGGTTGCGCTGGTACTCGAAGCGCGAGGCGCGCTGGGCGTTGCCGTAGGCGTCCCCGCGCACGATCTCCAGCCCCGAGTAATCCCGCCACTTCGCGGGGTGGCCGATGCCCACCTGGAGCGTGCCCAGCTTCTCCTTCGCGCGCGCCTTCGTCTCGGGGGACATCCACGCCAGCGCGTCGATGCGCTGGCCGAACGCCGTGACAATGTTGCGCACCATCTTGTCGGCCTCGGCCTTGGCCTCGGGCGGGAAGTACTTCTCCACGTACAGCTTGCCGATGGCCTCTCCCATCGCCTCGCCCGTGACGTCGACGCCGCGCTTCCAGCGCTCGCGCAGCTGCTGCGCGCCGGAGAGCACGCGGCCATGGAACGCGAAGCCCTCGTCCACGAAGGCCTTGGGGAGGAAGGGCGCGCCACGCGCGATGGCGTGGAACGTCAGATAGTCCTTCCAGGTCTGCACCGGCTCACTGCCCACGAGCTTCGCGATGCCCGTCAGCGCGCTCGGCTGCCAGATGATGAAGTCGCGCTGCTGCCCGAGACCCGCGGCCCCGAGGTAGGCCTCCCAGTCGAGGCCGGGCGCGCGCCTGGCGAGCTCGCTCCGGGGCCAGGGGTTGTTGACCTTGCTCACGTCCTGGGTGTCCACCTGGGCCCAGTGCACCCGCGCGATGTTGCGCTCGAGCTCGAGGATGCGCTTCGCCTTGGCCTCGGCGTCGGGGATGCCCGCGAGGCCCAGCATGGCGGCGATGTGCTGCTGGTACTTCTGGCGCACCTCCGTGAACCGGGGGTTGTCCACGAGGTAGTAGTCGCGATCCGGCAGGCCCAGGCCGCCCTGGAGCAGATAGGCGGCGTAGCGGGACGGCTCGTTCAGGTCCTCGGTGACCCAGAGGCCGAAGAGCCGGTCCGTGGTGACATCCCCCGTGTTGAGAGCGTCGACGTCGGCGCGCAGCGTGTCCCCGAGGGCCGCGGCCAGGTCCTTCCGGGTGTTGATGGCGGCGATGCGGTCGAGCTCGGGCTTGAGCGGCGCCAGCCCCTTGGCCTCGATGGCCGCTTCATCCATGTAGCTGGCGAAGAGATCCCCCAGCTTGCGGACCTCGCTGCCCTCGGGCGCGTTGGCGCTCGCGGCCTCCTCGATGAGCGCGCGGGTGCGGCGGCTCGCCTCTTCCGCCAGCCGCGTGAACATGCCGTAGCTGGACCGGTCCGCCGGAATCTCCGTCTTGTCGAGCCAGGTGCCGTTGACGAAGCGGTAGAAGCTGTCACCGGGCGCCACGGTCTTGTCCATTCCGGCGGTGTCGACGCCGAAGGTGCCATAGGTGGGCCGGGCGGAAGGCGCCTGGGCCGCGGGAGGCGCCGCGGGAGCTGGCTGCACCTGCGCGGGAGCGGCTGCCTTGTCCATGGGCGCGGAGGTGGCGCATGCGGCGAGCAACGCGGAGGCACTGGCCGAGAGCACCACGCGCGCGGCACCGGGGATACGTCGGTTCTGAGATGTCATGGGGACCCCTGAAAAAGTCCGCGCCCCAACAGCGAAGCCCGCCACTTAATCCCGGGCACGTACGAATTCAGGGATGAGGCACCGTCTCCTCCGGCGCCTCGGTCAGCTCTCGGAGGATGCGGAGGAGTTGGCCGGGCTCGATGGGCTTGACCAGGTGCAGGTCGAACCCCGCCGCATGCGCGCGGTGCCGGTCGGATTCCTGCCCGTAACCCGTGATGGCCACCAGCTTGATGCCCTTCAGGGAGGGCTCCTGGCGGAGCCTCGACGCGAGCTCGTAGCCATCCATCACCGGAAGGCCCACGTCCAACAGCGCGATGTGGGGCTGGAACGCGTTGGCCGCCGCGAGCCCGGTGGGGCCATCCAGGGCCATTCGCGTGACGTACCCCTTCGTGTCCAGGAACTCGGTGAGCAGCTCGATCGCGTCGCGGTTGTCGTCCACCAGGAGCAGCCGCACGCCACGGGAGTCTCCCCGAGGGGTGGGCGCCTCGGGCGGTGGGCTCCGCACCTCGCCACCGGCGTGGACGTGCTGCTTGACGAGCGGCAGGCGGACCACGAATTCGCTCCCACGGCCCAGGCCCTCGCTGTGCACCGAGACCGTACCGCCGTGCAGCTCGACCAGACTGCGGACGATGGCCAGGCCCAGGCCGAGTCCTCCCTGAGAGCGATCGATCGACCGGCCCTCCTGGACGAACATGTCGAAGATTCTCGGCAGGATGTTGGGCGCGATGCCCGCGCCGTTGTCCCGGATCCGCACCACGGCTTGTTCCCCCTCCCCCACCGCACTGACGACGATGCGCCCTCCGGGGTCGGTGTACTTCGCGGCGTTGTTGAGGAGATTCGCCAGCACCTGGGCGAGCCGGGCCGGGTCCCCATCCACGAAGAGCGGTCCGGCCGGCGCGGGCATCTCCAGGTAGTGCGAGCGCTGCTCCAACAAGGGGCCCGCCATCTCGGCGGCCTTCATCAGCACGGCCGCGAGATCGATGCGCCCCCGCTTGAGCTGGACCTTCCCACGCGTGATGCGCGAGACGTCGAGCAGATCATCGACGAGCCGGGTGAGGTGCTCCACCTGCCGCTCGATGATCGTCCGCTCGCGCTCGAGGGCGGCCCCGTCCTTCATTCGCATCAACTGAAGGGCCGTGACCATGGGCGAGAGTGGATTGCGCAGCTCATGGCCGAGCATCGCGAGGAACTCATCCTTGCGGCGGTCCGCTTCGCGCGCCTCCTGATAGAGACGTGCGTTGTCGATCGCCACGCCCGCGCGCAGCCCCAGCTCCTCGAGGAGCTCCAGGGCCTCGGTGTCGTAGCGGCCCACCTCCTCGGTGCCCAGGACGATAGCACCGAGGACCCGGCCGCGCGCCGCGATTGGCGCCAGGACCGAGTTGTTCGTGATGCAGGAGCGCGGCTCGCTCCACGTCGAGACCAGGGACAGGCCCAGCTCCCGCGCGAGCCCGGCCTTCTCCGGCTCGCGGTGGAGGGCCAGCGTCTTCGTCTCGTCGGCACCGGACGGGGTGCGCTCCACCATCTGGATGACGACCCAGTCGGCGAACCGGGGAATCAGGAGCTTGGCCGCCCAGGTGAGGGCCGCCTCCAGATCCAACGAGGAGCCGAGGATCGCGCTCGCTTCCGACAGGAAATCCGCCCGCTGCTGCCGCGCTTCCGCCATGAGCCGGGCCCGACGCTCGGCCTCGAGCAACCGGGCGCGATCACAGGCCTGGGCCGCTTGATGGGCCAGGGCCTGGATGAACGCGCGCTCGTCGTCCTCGAAGGGCCGTGGCTCGGGGAAGGTGAAGCCGAGCGCGCCCAGACACCGGTCATCCACCAGCAGGGGCACGGTGGCGTAGGTGAGCGCCTGGCCACGATAGCCATTGCCGAAGATGCCCCGCTTCGTGCGAAACGCCTCCGCGAGCGGCAGATCGGCGTCCACGGGAATGTGCTGGTAGTTGCGCAGCAGTGCCTCGGGATACCCCACGGAGCGGCTCAGCCGCAGCCCGCTCCCGGTCTCGTCGGCCAGGTACATGCTCCCCGCGTGGGCGCCCATGGCGTTCAACCCCCAGGAGAGGAGCACGTCCGCCACCTGGGACACGGTGTGCGTCCGCGAGAGCCCATCCGAGACGGCGTGGAGCATGGACAGCACGGAGTTCACGCGCTGGAGCCGGCCCCGCTCCTCGGCGAGCCCCTGCCGGGCCCGCGCCTCGCGGCTCGATTGCAGCGCGAGCGCGGCCTGGTCGGCGATCAACTGGAGCAGGTGCCGCTCGTGCGCCGTGGGGAAGTTCTCCCGCCAGGAGCCGACGATGATCGTCCCGGATTCCCCCAGGGGCTCGACCGCGGCCAACCGGATCCGGGTCCGGCCCACGATGTTCGGCCGCGCCAGCTCGAAGGCCGGTGGCGAGTCCGGGCTCGCCTCCCCGTCCATGGCCAGGACGAGCGCCTCGCGGTCCAGGTCCAGAGGAAAGCAGCAGCCGAGCGCCCCCTCCGGTCCGTGGATCTTCAGGAGGGCGATGTCCAGACGCAGCCGGGAGACGAGGACGTCCAGGGTGCTCCGGGCAAGCTCCTCCGGTTCCCTGCCCTGCCAGACGGAAGGCAGTTCGAGCAGGGCGAACAGATCATTGACCTGCCGGCGAAGCGCGAGTGCTCCCAGCTCGGCGAGCTCCGACAGGCGGGAGATGGTGCGCTCCATGGGCAATGGAGGACCTTCCTGACTCAGGAGCGGTTGCCCCGGGTGGAGAGAGCCGCGGGCGGGACGTGGAACGGATTCTCACGGAGCACGCCGTCCACGATCGCGTACGGGTGGGCCCGCAGGATGTCCATCACCGCCGAGCCATTGAAGCGGTTGAGATCGTAGACGCAGATCGCGGGCTGCTGCAGCCGGTTGAGCAGGTGGTTGACGCGGAATTCGTAGTCGATGAAGCGCTCCACGCCAGGCCGCTCCTCGAGCGCCCACTCCATGTGGCCCATCATGCGCACGCGGGAGAAGCCCTCGGCCCGGCTCGTCATCACCGCTTCCTCGAGGAGCGCCATCATCGAGTCCCCGTCGAACCGGCCGTCCTTGAGGTAGGCCTCGTTCCACCCCAACACCTCGAGCTGCCCCGTCCTCGTGCAGTCACTGATGGGGACCCCCATCCTCTCGAGGTGCTGGAGGTGATCATGTTTCAGGAGGGGATCGCAGATGTGGATCGCCTTCTCACCCGCGTCGATCCCCTCGCGGATATAGGAGCGGAGCACCTCGTATTCTTCCTCTCGAGACCGGAAGAAGGCGGCGATATGGAAATGATGGAGCTTCTTTCCCGCGATGGTCACGTCCCCCAAGGCCATCCTCCTGTTCAGGGTCGACGAGTGCCCAGCCGCGGACCCCCCCCGGCCGGCGCCTCTCAGGCGAGCAGTTGCCCCTCAAAAATACTCCTGTACTGAAGGACATGTTCCGAGGCGCCTGGCGGGCCGTCCGCTAGCGGACAGCGCCCGGGGAACAAGGCGCGTCTAGCTCACACTCTCGGCGCTGTAGCGGGCGATGAGGCCGGTGCGCACGGCATGGCGGTAGACACGGGTGAAGCACCAGGACGCCAGCAGGATGTAGAGGACGGCGAGCCCCACGCCCCAGAGCAGCGAGGTTCCCGAGAAGGCTCCGCCCGCGACGATCGTCCGCATGCCCTCGAAGACGTAGGAAGGCGGCAGCAGGTGCGCGACGGCCCGCATCCACTCCGGGAGCGTGGCGAGCGGATAGAAGACGCCCGCGAAGGGAGAGACCACGGCGGGAATGGGCCAGACGAACCACTCCGCGGACGGCCCGAGCCGAAGCACGATGGCGGCGCCGAAGATGCCCAACGCGATCCCAAAGAGGAAGAGCACGAGCAGGAACGGCACGAGCATGAGGCCGTAGGTGAGCAGGGACAGGCCGAACACCGACCCCGCCACGAGGAGCATGACGAGCAGACCGACCGAGCTCGTCGCGATGCTCGAGAGCACGAGGCCCCCGACGTACTCGGTGATGGAGAGCGGCGTGGCGAAGAGGTTGAGGAAGTTGCGCGACCAGACGTCCTCGAAGAACGCCATGGTGACGCCCTGCATGACGCGGGTGAGGAAGTCCCAGAGGAGCACCGCGCCCAGGAGCGCGGGGACGAAGTCAAGGCCGGGCGCGGTGACGCTGTTGAGGTAGCGGGACATGAAGCCCCACAGCACCATGTCGATGGCGACCCACACGAAGAGCGGGAAGATGCGCGCGGGGCTCCCGCGGATGAGATAGAACTGGCGGAGGACGATGGCGGCGGCGCGGTGGAAGGCCATGGGGCTCAGGCTCGCTCCAGCGCGAGCGGTTCCCGCGCCACGGTGATGAACAGCTCCTCGAGGGTCGCCTTGCCGTGCTCGCGCGGCAGCGTCTTGGGGTCGCCCTCGAGCAACACCTTCCCACGCGAGACGAAGAGGACGCGGTCGCAGACCTCCTCGACCTCGTACATGTTGTGCGAGGTCCAGAGCACGCCGCCGGTCCCCTGGGTGGCGAACTCGCGGATGCGGGCACGGATGTCCTGCGCCGTGGCGGGATCCAGCGAGGCCGTGGGCTCGTCGAGCAGCAGGAGCTGCGGACGGTTGAGCATGGCCTTGGCCAGGGCCACCCGCGTCTGCTCTCCCGAGGAG
The DNA here is from genome assembly GCA_035645295.1 of Archangium sp. Lineage (GTDB taxonomy): Bacteria > Myxococcota > Myxococcia > Myxococcales > Myxococcaceae > Archangium. The sequence goes on along the minus strand of DASQMW010000151.1, from coordinate 12,156 downwards.
AGCACGCCGCTCTTCGTGTCGCGGAACCTCACGAGATCGAACTGGACGAGCAGCTCCTCGATGCGGGCCGAGAGCCCCTTCACCCCGTAGATGAGGCCGGAGATACGGAGGTTCTGCTGCACGGTCAGATTGCCGGGCAGGGGCGAGTAGACGGCGGCGAAGTTGGTGCGCTCGAGCGCCTGGGAGCGGCGCTTCGCGAGGTCCACGCCTTCGATGAGGATGGACCCCGCGGTGGGCTCGAGGACGCCGAGGATCATGTTGATGGTCGTGGTCTTCCCGGCGCCATTGGGGCCGAGAAGCCCGACGATCTCATTGCGGTCCACGTCGAACGAGATGCCGTCGACCGCGATGGTGGCACCGTACTGTTTGCGCAGCGCCTGCACCGAGAGGACCCGTTCATGCGTCGTGGGCATGCGGGCCTTCTACTCCATTCAGTGGCCCGTGCGGTCTGCTCCGAGGCTGCGCACGGTGAGCACCGCGGCGTCCACCTCGGCGAGGATGCGGCGCGCGTGGCTCAAGAAGGCCTCACCCGCGGGCAGCAGGCGCATGCCGCGCGGGGTGCGCTCGAAGAGCCGGGTGCCCAGCTCGTCCTCGAGCGCGAGGATGTGGCGGCTGAGCGGGGGCTGGGACAGGTGGAGCCGGCGCGCGGCGCGGCCCACATGGCCCTCTTCGGCCACCGCGACGAAGGACTGGAGGTGTGTGAGGCTCACGGCCGGCGAGGTTAGCTCGCTCCCCGGGGCGGGTACACCCGCGGGGAGTCCCGCACCCCAGGCGGTGTGCACCGTGGGACGGATTCCCATGCCGGTGCCAATCTGGGTGGAGCTCTCCGCCCCTGTGTTACGTCTCCAAGACGGCCGGGAGGAACTTCCCCTCTTCGCCTGGTTCCAGAAGCACCTGGGACCTGCGCAGGAGAAGGCCCATCGGGTCCCGAAGGCATTCCTCGGCCCATCCCCGCTACGAGCCGCGAGGCCCCTCAGCGGGGCCAGACCATGACCCAGACCCAGACCGGCGACCACATGGGCGCGGGGCTGAAGGCGCGAGCCGTCGCGGGCGGGGCCTCGCGGCGCTTGCGGAACTCGTCGAGGTTGATGACTTCGGCAGCCTGGTTCATGGCGGACACCGCTTTCCTGAAGTGGATCAATGCCACCGTCCCCCGTGGGGAACGCTCAGGACCATTATCGGAAGGAGCCCTCCGCCAGTTGCGCGGATTTTTGTCCGCCCCAGCGGAGGGAGGCTCAGGTCGCCCCGGCCCGGGTCCTGGCCACCCAGGCGTCGATCCGCCGTTCGAGGATGTCCAGGGGGAGTGAGCCGTCGAGCAGCACCACGTCGTGGAACTCGCGGACGTTGAAGCGAGGGCCCAGCTCCCGTTCGGCCCGCGTGCGCAGCTCCCGGATCTTCAACTGCCCTACCTTGTAGGCCAGGGCCTGCCCCGGCCAGGAGATGTACCGGTCGATCTCGTTGACGACATCGCGCAGGCGCTGGACCTCGGAGAGCCCGAGCTCGTGGATCTGCTCCGGGCCGAGGTCCGTCGTCGTGAACCTGCGGGTGAGGAAGCCGTACAGCTCCCGCCCCTCCGGTAACCAGCCTCTGCTCGAGGCGCTGTGTGGTGGTAGTGAGGAGGACATGACGCCCCAGCATGGCATGGCCTTCTCGCTCGACGAACTCCACGACGCGAGTCACCGCCCCGGTGCGGTACCGAGCCGGGGGGAAATGTCACGCCGTGTCACGTAGGCCGCCCCCGCGTTGGTGTCTGGTCCATCCACTCCGGGAGCCCCACCCACGAGAAGGCCCGTCTCGGACAGGTCCACCCAGAAGCCGAACTCTTCTTCGGCCGAGGCCCCCTCCCGGTAGAGCTTCGACACCTCGCGCCATCCTTCATCAGCCTGCTGGAAGACGTACACGGCCCCCGCGTTCCGTCCCTTGTCTCCATTCTGGTACGCGCCGGCTACGAGCGTGTCCCCCGCGAGCGCGACGGAAATTCCAAAGGCCCCCCCCGGATGATTGTCGGCGGGAACGAGTCGGGCCTGCTCGCGCCAGTCCTCGCCACTTCTGGAAAAGACGTACACGGCGCCTGATGAGTGGGTTCCCCCACTGTCTTCATCCAGGTGGGCGCCAATCACGGCTGTATCCTGCTGGAGCTCGACGGAGTACCCGAAGAAGTCGAACTCGTCACCTTGACTCGCCAGCAGTTTGGCTTGCTCGGACCACCGCCCATCCTTGTACACGAAGACATAGGCGGCACCCGCCGCGTCGCCCTGCGTACCATCCGTATCCGCACCGACCAGGAGGGTGTCCCCAGAAAGCGCGACCGAGATGCCGAAATGCGCATACGCGATGCGATCGCTCGCGGAGAGGCTGGCCTCCAAGGTCCATGACTCCTTCTGCTTCGAGTACACATACACGGCGCCCTCCTTGCGAGCGCCCATGTCGAAGGCTCCGACCACCACCCGGGTGCCATCCGTCGCCACGGCCGCGCCAAAGAGCCCGCCGCCCGCCCCCTCTGGCGTGAGCCTGGCCTGCTCCACCCAGTCACAGCCCGCCCCCCGCCGCTCGAAGACAGAGACGGCTCCGGTGGAGATGTCTCCCGACTTGCCGAACGGCGCACCAATGACGATCACCTCTCCCGCCATGGCAACCGCTTGACCGAAGCTGTCGTTGGCTCTCGTCTCACTCCCGGTCAGCGGGCATCCCGCCAGCCATTCACCCTCCAGCCCGCGCTCGAACAGGTAGGCCGCCCCCGAAGAGAGCCGCTCGGGAGCCCCACTTCCAGGGGCACCGACGAGCACGGTCTCTCCCCGGACGGCCACGGAGGCCCCGAACTTCTCCACCCGCGCCGGCTTCGGTGAAACCAGCGTCGCGTTCTTCTCCATGACGCCCGCGTCGGGCAGCTCCCCGCCCGCGTCGGGCGGCTCCCCGCCCGCGTCGGGCCTGGGTGGATCGGCTCGACAGCCCATGAGGAAGAGCAGGGTCATCCCACAGAGGACTGCTCCCCATCGGGAAGCACGGGCAGAACCTGGGGCTCGAGCCCTTCTGTTCACATGAAAGACCATGATGCTCCCTCATCCCGTTGAACCAGAGCCGCTTCCATCAAAACACGAAGGACCCCTTACCGTCCCACCCTGGCCACCGGGTGAGTGCGTAAGGGGTCCTCCTGAGTTACAACATGGCTGGCTTTACTCCGCGCAGCTCAGCGAACGGGCGGCGCGGCGGCTCACCTTGCACGGGCTCACCCGATGGGTGTTGCCCGAGTCGAGCCGGACGGCCACCGAGCCACGATCCTCACCATTCGGGCCCTTGACGCGGAACTCGTAGTACGGCCGCATCGGCGAACGGGAGACCGAACCGTCGGTGGAGGGATCCCACGTGAGGATTCCCTCGTCCAGGGTCTCATCGCCCTTCAGCCCGGCATGCGACTGGGCAAGGCCCCGCGCCTGGCTGTGATCGACACCGGTGAAGCGACGGGCCTGGGGCAGCACCCACGCCTGCTGATACGCGGCGGTCTCCTTGTCCAGCATGGCCATGCCCACCAGCATCCGCCGGGAATCGAGGAAGGGAACCAGGTAGTAGTTCCACTCGCTCCCATCCGGGTAGACGCCGTGCACCTCGTAGGGGTGCCAGGGAGTCGCCTGGGACAGCACGCTCCACATCTCGGCATCCGTGGCATCGAGGCCGCCGAGGCGCAGCGACTCGATGGCGTTCTGCTGGGCGAGGCGGGCCGTCGATCGCTGACCCCGAGGCAACGGGCTCACGGGCTCCTTGGCGCGGTAGGGCTGCACGTCCGAAGGAGGCGAGTTCGGGGGCGGATCCCAGAGGACCACGTACTTGTTGTAGTACGTATCCGAGGGGCCAATGCTGGTGAGCACCCTGTAGTAGGTGGTGCTCCAGGTTGCGCCGGAGGCACTCCGCTGGCCATCGTCGTAGGAGTTGAAGCTGGAATCCCAGTCACCCGCGGGCCCGCCATCCCGGAAGACAACCCCGACGACGTTGTTCGTGACGTCATCGACGACCATCTTGTGGACCATCACCCAATGGTCCCCCTGTCCGTAGATGGGGACGATGTTGGGGGAACGGTAGGACCGGAGGGTGCCGATCTGCTGGCTCAGCGCGGCGGCCTGCTGCGTCTCCGAGTAGATGGAGCTGATCCAGCTTCCCCATCCCCCGTTGCTGAGCGCGCTCTTCATCCCATCCGGATTGCACGACTCCGGCCAGTAGTTCGGAGAGGGGGTGTAGGCCCGGCAGGAACCGAGGATGGAGTTTTCGTCTGGCGGAACCACGTTCTTGAAGGCCTGGATGGACATCCGTGCGGCGCCCATGAAGCTTCTCGCCGTATTAGCCCCCATGCTGCCGTTGATGTCCATGGTCGCCAGGGTCGGCGGGAAATAGACCTCGTAGGTCACGTTGCCCGCGACACTGGTTCCGGACACGAGGGTCGCGGCCAGCCCCACAACCAGATTGTTCCATGTCCTCATCAGCGCTCCTGCTCATCTTCGGGTTTGGAGGATTCTTCCAAAACTTCCTTGGAAGGGAGGTTTCAAGATTACCCGCGACTTCACCAGCAGTCAACGGCACTCGGGAAATGAATGCGATTCAATCCATTTCAATTGTATGTTTATTTTTTTGGTGCCGAAGGAAAAGTGGCTGCGCCAGGTGCACCCGCGCGTGTTTCGCCGATGACCGCCTGCGCAAGGCGCCCGGACCCCTCCCCCGCCCGGTCGACGCGAAGAGTGAAACAAGCAGAGCCATCTGTCTCGCTTTTCTGTATATTCCGCGCTCTCCCCGTTTCAATCCTTGGAGGCTTTCTTGATGCGGCATGACTGGATCCAACCCACCCTCTTTGCACTGTTGGGCGTGATGTTGGTGGACTGTGGCCCCGCGCCCGAGCCCACGCGGAATTCCTCCGAGGAGCCCATTGGCTCGAGCAAGGCGGAGCTGTGCAGTGGCCTGAGCGTCACCAACCTCGTCATCCAGGGCGTCAGCTCGTACCAGGATGAGATTGCTGGCGCTGGCACCTTCACGGTGTCCACGGGCGCCACCGGGGCGCGCTTGGAGTACCTGGTCAACGGAGACACGATCACCAGCGAGGAGCGCCCCAACAGCGCTTCCGGCAACTGGTATTTCAGCGAGGTGGCACCGACCTGTGGGGCGAGCCTCTTCCAGGTGAAGGCCTTCCCGATGGTGGTCGACAGCCAGGGAGTCCGCACCACCTGTTACCTCAATCCCAAGGTGGTCGCCCGGCTCTTCGTTCAGCCCTGCCCGGGCACGGCCGCTGGCGGTGTCCACTCGGTGGAGCTGAAGGCTGACGGGACCGTCTGGTCCTGGGGTGGCAACTCCTACGGCCAGCTCGGGGACGGGACGGCCACCAGCCGCTCCACGCCGGCGCAGGTCGCGGGCCTCAACGGCGTCGTCGCCGTCGCCGCGGGCTACTACCACACGCTGGCCTTGCAGGCGGATGGCACCGTCCTGGCCTGGGGTCAGAACATCCATGGACAGCTCGGAAATGGGACGACCACCAGCCTCGCCAGGCCGATGCTCGTCTCCGGCCTCGGTGACATCGTCGCCATCGCCGCGAACGGCTACCACTCGGTGGCGCTGAGGAACGACGGCACCGTCTGGACCTGGGGCTCCAATGCCTATGGCGAGACCGGGGATGGGACGACGACGCCCCGCTTCACGCCGGTACAGGTGACGCGCATCAACAACGCCATGGGCATCGCCGCTGGCGCCAACCACACGGTGGCGCTGCTGCAGGATCGCACCGTCACGGCGTGGGGCTACAATGGCTACGGCCAGCTCGGAGATGGGACGACGACGCCTCGCTCCACGCCGGTGCAGGTCCCGGGGTTCGGAAACGCCACCTCCATCGCCGCCGGCGCTCAACACACCGCGGCCGTGAAGCGGGAAGGCACCGTCTGGACCTGGGGCAGCAACACCAACGGCCAGCTCGGAGATGAGACGCTCACCAACCGCTCCACTCCGGTTCAGGTCACGCGCCTCTACAACGTCGCCGCCCTCGCCGGGGGCGTCAATCACACGGTGGCCCGGACGCAGGACGGCACCGTCTGGTCCTGGGGCAACAACGCCCAGGGCCAGCTCGGAAACGGGACGACCACCGCCAGCGCCGCGCCGGTGCAGGTGTCGGGACTCACCGGCGTCCGCGCCATCTCCGCTGGCGCCAACCACTCGGTGGCGCAGACGCAGGACGGCCGCGCGTTCGCCTGGGGCAACAACGCCCAGGGCCAGCTCGGAGATGGGACGACCAGGACCGCTCCCGCCCCGGTCCAGGTGTTGCGCTAGTCCGAGGCTCCCCGTGCGTGCAGCCACCACGTCCTGGCGCCGCTGCACGCACGGCGGGGCCGTCTGTCTCCAGGTTTTCGGAAGGGTGGAAAACCTGGAAAAAGATTGTTAGGCTGGAATTCCCCTTTTGCCCGAGGAATCCAGCCCATGACGTCTCCCCCGCCCCGCTCCCTCCTCCGTGCCTTGCTGTCCGGACTGCTGCTCTCCGGTTGTGGAGGTGTCCCCGAGGAGGACGGGCAGCTCCCGGCCGGCGGGGAGACGGTGGGCACCCAGGAGTCGGCCATGTGCTCCGAGATGAGCGTCCTGGGCCTGACCGTGAGTGGCATGGATTCCCACGACGGCGTCATCGCCGGGGCTGGAACCTGGAAGGTCTCTCCCAACGCCAACTCGGTGTACATGGAGTACTTCCTCGACAACAATCCGACCCCCGTCAAGCAGCGGATTCCCGGCACCTACGATCCGGCCACCGGAACCACCAGCGGCACCTGGTCCTACAGCATCGGGGGCGTCAGCTGCGGCGGGCACACGGTGGTGATCAAGGCCTACCCCCGGCACATCGCCAGCAACGGGGCCGAGGAGATCTGCTCGAACCCCATGACGCTCACCCGGACCGTCATCCAGGACGGGGCCTGCCGGCCCACCACGTCCGTGTCCTGCCGGCGCATCTCCAACTCGACCATCCGCTGCACGGGGACGGCCAGCGGCGGCTCCGGCACCTATACGCCCTACTGGCAGGAGTACTGGGACTCCGAGATCTACCAGGAGCAGTACCTCTTCGACTGGTACCAGCGCCCGTGGACCGCGGACTTCCAGTGCGTTGCCACCACCTCGACCACCTACTACGACCTGTTCCAATACAACTTCAGGGTGATCGACAGCACGGGGATGCCCTCGACCGTCAGCTCCAGCCCGGTCTTCAAGTGCATGCCGGTGGCCTGACGTCGCACTGAACGCGGGAGCCCCGGGTCCTCCAGGACTCCCCAGCGCACCGGGACCGGCCCGGTGCGCACGGCCTCATCAGGGCTCGCACACCCGGGAGTACGAGCGAATGGGCGACTCCATCCCGCTGGCATCCCTCACCTTGTAATAGACGTACTGCCGGTAGAAGTTGTCGCGATTGACGGCCGGAACGCAGGAGACGCTCATGGTATCGGAGCCCTCTTCCCAGTCGGAGTAGTTCATCGCGCCAGAGCTGGTCTGGATGGCTTCCCGCCAGAGCGACACGTAGGGGCCGCCCTCGCCACCGCTGCCGCTTCCGGTGCAGTTGATGGACGAGGAGACGTGCGAGCAGGACAAGGTCGCGGTGGGGCAGCCCTGGGTGAAGGAGCTGGTCCTCGTCGCGGAGCCCGTCATGCACGTGCCGGGCGCGGAGGTGGCGCTGTCGAAGACGGCGGGGAAGGCCCTCACCTCGAAGGTGTGCGTGCCGCAGGCAATCGGGCTGTCGTTGAAGGTCCAGGTGCCGGAGCGGTTGGAGTTACCCATGATCGGCTGGGAGCCGCGCAGGACGCCATCGACGTAGTACTCCAGGACCACCCCGTTGGCGGGATAGACCACCGACCAGGTGCCACTGCCGGTGGACAGCACGCCGCCCCACGAACTGACCACCCCCATGTTGAGCGAGGTGACGCTCGCCCCGGCGCAATCCAGGGCGGCCTCCTGGGTGCCCAGGGTCTCCTCGGCCGGGGCCAGCCCGGCCTCGTCGGGCACACCGCCACAGCCAGACAGCACCAATCCGGACAGCAAGGCTCCAAGGACAGAACGGGACAGGTTGAAGCACATAGGCTGGATTTCTCCGCTAGAGGTGAAATTCACCTTAAATGATGAATTTCCCGTAATCCAGTACCTCCATCATTTTTTTGGAGGCGGGATTCCGCGGCACGGGGGCCTGCCGGAAGATGCGGAGCGCCCCGCTCACCCCATCAGCTGCGGATGTTGCAGCTGATGGGGTTGCAGGAGCAGAAATACCCCTCGGACCAGGCCCCCGCGGCGTCCTTCACCCGGAAGAAGCGGGGGGTGTTGAGGGCGTACGCGAAGGTCTGGGTCATCGAGCAGGAGGCGCGCTCAGGTACAGGTGTTGTACCAGCCGCACCAGCCCGAGAGGCACTCGTTGCCGCTGAAGCAGGAGGCGCCGGCCGGCTTCTTCTTCAGGCACTGGCTGGTCCAGCCCCAGTCGCAGTACTGGGTGGAGGGGCAGTCCGAGTCCCCATTGCAGAGGCAGGTGCCGACGAAGTCGCAATCGTTCTCGGAGCACGTGCCGCTGGCACAGTGCACGTCGAGCTCGCACGTCTGGCCCACCACCCGGGCGTTGGGGGCATAGCGCTCGCCACACGCAAGGGGGTACTGCGCCTCGCGGGTGGACTTCTCCACGTAGGCCGCCACGCCGCTGGTGTCGATGTCCGTGGCGGCGTTGGCCATGCCCGTGCGCGGCGACAGCGCGCGCTCCCACGTGCGCAGGAAGGACTCCGAGGAGCCCTCGAGCCCCGTGGTGTTGGCCCCCAGGTTCTTGAGGTCGCGCAGCAGATCCGGCATCAGGCCCACGTGCGCCAGGCCGTACTCGTCGAAGTCCGTGCCCAGGCGCGCGGGCCCGGAGGTGCGCTGCTGCTTGGCCTGCGCGTCCGCCTCGGCCTGGAATCCCGCCGAGCACGCCCCATACGGACCGAAGCGCGGTCGCGTCTGCTGGATGAAGCCGTTGAAGTCCGCGCCAAACGCCATGGGCACCTTCAGCCCCTGGCGGCCGAACTCGTACATCTGCGCGAAGGAGCGCGTCGAGCCATGGCAGGTGTTGGCGACCGTCGTCTTCGTGTACGTCCGCATCTCGTCGGGCGCCGTGCGCAGGCCGAAGATGCCGCCCGTCTGCCGCAGGTAGCCCACCACCCAGGCCGGCGTCGTCTTCTCCTCGGCGGCCACCTTGGGGGCCACCACCTCGCGGAAGTGGCCGTGCGAGATGTAGAGCGGGTAGTAGCTGTTGGCCTGCGCCACCGCGAAGGTGTCCTTCACCGAGCGCTCGGACATGTGCGCCATGTCGATGAGCATGCCCTTGGCCATCATCTCCTGCACCAGCGCCTTGCCCTCCGCGGTGAGGCCCTTGGTGTTGCGGCAGTTGCCCGCCGCGTCCCGGGCCACGTCGAAGCCCAGCGTGAAGCCGTTGCCCGTGACGCCGCAGTCGTAGTCGATGTGGCAGTTTTCGATGAACTGCGCCACATGGAAGACGGCGTTGTGCATGGCCGCGCCGCCGAAGCGGTTGTCCAGCTGGTGCACCGGCTGCAGCGAGCGCACCCCCAGCGAGTAGAAGCGGTTGAGCTCCGCGCGCCAGTCCTTCGTGCCGAACAGCTTGCTCACCTCGATGGAGAGCACGATGGCCAGCTTGCCGGCCCCGATGATCTGCCGCGCGTGCGCGGGCGACAGGGCAATCTCCGCCCAGTCCGTGCGCGCGTCGAAGTCACGCGCCATCTGCAGCTGCACCTCCACGTCCGCCATCTCGTCGCAGGGACGCTTGAGGTTCTGGTAGGGCAGCGCGCTGCACAGGAAGCCGTTGCTCACCAGCGACACCGTCACCAGCGACAGGCCTCCCTGGTGCGCCTTCCTCAGCCAGCCTTCCCACGACTGCTGGTGGGCGATGGTGTCCCACCGCGGCCACTGCGTGTTCACCTCCTTGCGGCCCAGGTGCAGTCCGGTGTCTCCGTCCGTGCCCTCCACCATGCCGATGGCCTCCGAGGCCACCGCGCCCCCGATGCTGAACATCTCCTTCAGCAACGGCACGTTGCTGAGGTCCACGTTCGCATGGTTGGGGCACAGCTTGAGCATGTTGCTCAGGTCCATGCGCACCCGGGCGTGATCGCTCTCGGGCTCGCCTCCGTCGCAGTTCACCAGCGTGCCGGTGTGGCTGCCGTGGAACCAGCCGCCACCGAAGGCCTCCTCGGCGAACATGTGGTGGTGCAGCTCGGCGAAGCCCGGCACCACCGCCTTCTGCTCGACGGCGGCGGGCTCGAGCGCTGGGGCCAGTGGCTCCTCCGCCACCGGGGTGCACGCCTGAAGCAATGAGAGTGCGGACAGCAGGGACAAGGAATGTCGGAACATGCGCGGCAACTCCTTTCTGAAGAAGGAGGGCGCATCCCACTTCTTGCGCCTGAAATGTTCAAGCAAGACAGCCTTGCATTCATTGAAAACTTGCTTTTTCCTGTTTTTATTTGTATTTCCGCAGCCTCAGTAGAATGCGTCCGGCCTTCACCCAAACGCCGGAAAGGATGAATCCGAATGAGCACTCTCCGCCTCGCCGCCTCGCTCGCAGGGCTCACCGTATTGGCCGCCGCCGGCTGTGGAGGGCCCGAGGAGTTCCCCGGGCCTGAACCCGTGGGCCAGGGCATCACGTGGGAGCAGTACCGCGCCCAGGCCTACCTGGATCCCGAGGGGGTCTTCGTCGTCGATGGAGACGTCGCCATTCACGACGAGACGCGGCTGCGCGAGTTCTTCGAGACGTACGTGAAGGACGGGCAGCTCATCGTGCACACCTCGGGGGGTGTGGACGTGAAGTGGGACGACACGCAGAAGCTCAATCTCACCTACTGCGTGAGCACCACCGGCTTCACCAGCCTCCAGCACGGCCTCGCGGTGCAGGCCCTGGCGGACGCGGCCTCCGCCTGGGAGGCCGTGGCCAACGTCAACTTCATCTACAAGAGCGACCAGGACGCCACCTGCACCGCCAGCAACAACAACGTCGTCTTCGACGTGCGGCCGGTGAACAGTGGCGGCGCGTACTATGTGCGCGCCTTCTTCCCGGACACGCCCCGGAGCGCGCGCAACATCCTCATCGACACGAGCGCCTTCGGGAGCATCGCGCCCCTCACCCTGACGGGCCTGCTCCGCCACGAGATGGGGCACGTGCTCGGCTTCGGCCACGAGCACATCCGCCCCGCGGCCGGCGCGACCGACCCGAACTGCTTCGAGGACGCCGCCTGGCGCGAGCTCACCAGCTATGACCCGGCGTCGGTGATGCACTTCCCGAGCTGCAATGGCACGGGGGATTGGTCCTTCACGCTCTCCGCCCTGGACGGCCAGGGCGCCGCCGCCCTCTATGGCCTGCCGGGCACCCAGCCGCCTCCGGAGCCCGGCCCCGGCACCCCCACGTCCGCGACGGCCAGCGGCACTCTGGCCTTGGGGCAGAGCGCCAACCACGGCCCCTACGACGTGGTCGCCAACTCCTACTTCAAGGTGGTGATGAGCGGGACGGGCAACCCGGATCTCTACGTGAGCTTCGGCACCGCCCCCACCGCCACCAGCTTCTACTGCCGCCCGGCCCTCTCCGGCGCCTCCGAGACGTGCAACGTGCTCGTCCCCCCCAACGAGACCAAGGCCTACGTCATGGTCAAGGGGACCACCAGCGCCACCTACTCCCTGGACATCACCTACCTCAGGCCTTCCACCGGCGGTCCCACCGTCGAGTCGGCCAGCGGCAGCCTGTCCTCGGGGCAGAGCGCCTACCATGGGCCCTATGACGTGGTCGCCGGGAGCTACTTCAAGGTGGTGATGACCGGGACGGGCAACCCGAACCTCTACGTGAACTTCGGCACCTACCCCACGACCACCAGCTACTACTGCCGCCCGGCCCTCTCCGGCGCCTCCGAGACGTGCAACGTACTCGTCCCCGAGGGTCAGACCAAGGCCTACATCATGGTGAAGAGCAGCAACACCGCCACCTACTCTCTCAGCATCGACTACACCAGGCCCAGCGCCACCGGGGGTCCGGCGTCCGCGACGGCCAGCGGCACGCTGGCCTTGGGGCAGAGCGCCAACCACGGCCCCTACGACGTGGTCGCCAACTCCTACTTCAAGGTGGTGATGAGCGGGACGGGCAACCCGAACCTC